>NZ_JCBCUY010000001.1:0-313586 GCF_059862705.1 Pseudomonas sp. MF08817 | reverse complement strand
GCAAACGCTTCGACTTCAAATGCCCGATCGAGGTGATGGGCGAAGTGATGCAAGAAGCCGTGGTGATGCGGCATGATGCTCCCGCTTCAATTCAATAACCGTGTTGCACTCAGATCCTGCAACCGCCATGTATATTTCATAACTTTGAATGATCAAAGTGAGCATCTTATTTCTCAGATAGCCAAGGATGCGTTTGAACAATTTTGTTTGAATACAGAGTTTGGCATTGAGTCCTATCTCGGTCGGCGCATTAGACATAACACACTGGACGGAGTTACAACGGAAACAGTGGATGCGGTATTAAATAAACAGGAATACCGAATGCTGATGACTAGTCCTGGAATGAAGAGGACTGTTAATGCATGGATTGCGCAATATAAAGAAATTGTAGACAAGTTAAGGCGAGAGCATCTTCAGTTTAAGTCGCCTACGTCATTGTTTAATGCGAATATGAATCTGGAGGATTCGGCAACGAGAGAAAATATAAGGATACTCTCTAGCAGCTTACGCGCTACAGGAAGCCAATTGCTGAATGATCTCGTAGTTTCTTTTTGTTGGAAACAAATTTCGCCTCAGCTTGAAAATGCTGCAAGATTTATAAAAACAGAACTGCTCCAGGAGGCTACTAGCAGCATTGGTAAACAGTTTTCCGGAACGTTTGGCAGTATGGAAGAGCAATTTAAAATAGAGCTGCACGAGGCGGTAAGTGGTGTGTTCAAAAAAGTAGCGGATTGGTTCAGGGTTCCTCAAACTGGATTTATCTCCGCTTCTGTTCGTGAGCTGTGTGGGGTTATTCTTTTTGATCTAAATCGGCAAAAGGTTGTGGAATATTCAGGTGATGGTTTAGAGAATAAGTATACGGGGATAAGTGTGCACAGGCTGTATGACTGCATAGCCGTTCTCTTGCAGAACGCGGTTATTCATGGAGAGGATGGTGCTCCTGTTGTAGTTAATGTTTCGGCCACGAAGGCTGATAGTAATGATATTTTGGATATAGTTTCAGTTGATATCGCCTCAACGGTTGATCCAAGTGAATACCAAATATCAAAAGATCGTATAAATAAAGCTATTCGCTCCGAAGAAAACGGAATTGATATGGTCACCGAAGGATATACAGGGATTAAGAAAGTAAAATTTATAACGCGAAAAAGCGAGTCGAAACATACAGTGAGATGCGTTGAGAATGATCAGCGTAGAGAGTTGAAGTTAGGCTTTACATTGCATTCTGAAACCGTAAGTGATGATTCTGCTGTCGGGGTGGTGTAATGAATATATTACTGGTGGAGGATGAGGTTCATAAACGGGATGAAATAAATGGATGCGTTAACGAAGTTTTCGGTTTTTTACCGGATATAGTTGATAGCGTGAATAGCGCTGTTCTTAAAGTAAAGGCCGTGGATTATGATTTGATAATATTGGACATGGCACTGTCAACATTTGGCGAGAGCTCAGGTGATAATAAAAAAGGGCATGACCAAGCGCAGGGCGGGGTTGAAGTGTTGCGTGCTTTGAAAGCGTATAAGAAGACGGCTGATATTTTAATTGTTACTCAGTATCCTGATTTCTTTATCGCTGGTGTGAAGGTCAAGTTAAAGAATTCAATGGAAGTTATTAAGAGCAAGTATAGTCAAAATGTAATAGGTGCGATTCTTTATACCTATAAGTCTAAGCCTACTTTGCAGAAAATTACGTCAATTTTGAGGTTGAAGAAATGAAGGTTCTGATTATTGAAGATGATGACGCAAAGTATAATAATATTGAAGGTCATTTGCTGGAAAAGGGTGTTTCTGTAAGTGATGTTGTTCGAGCGAAGAATATGAGCGACTTCGCTGGAAGCCTGAGTTCTGAAGAGGTTGGGTTGTTTATAATAGATTTTAAAGTTCCAAGTTTCGATGATGGTACTGCAATTGCAAATGGTAAGGCTATTCTCGAGGCCATTGTTAAAGCTGGAAAAGATGATGCCTTGCTTTTAGCTATTAGTTCTTATCCAGATGATTTTTCGGAGTTGCGAGCTGAGTTTGAAGCTCGAGGATGTATTTTAGCTGACTATAAAAATGTGGCTGGATGGAAGTCTACACTCAATCATTTGCTTGTTCAGCTTAAGAAGAATATTCGAATGGATTTTCTGATTTTCTGTGCTCTGCATGCTGAGAGAAAGCCGTATATAGTATTGGTTGACGGAAAACCGGTAAACAGAGGTGGCGTAAGTTGCTGGGATTTTGAAATTGAAGGTAAGAAGGGGTCTATTATTCTACTCCCGCAAATGGGATTGGTTAATGCTGCAATACTGGCAGCTACATGTATAGATCGATACAAACCTAAATTGGTCGGCATGAGTGGTATATGTGGAGGGTTCAGTAAACACGCTGAATTGGGACAGCTCCTCGTTTCGAGAATGGCTTATGAGTACCAAAGTGGTAAGTGGTCAACTGATGGTTTTCAGAATGAGCCATATCAGGTGCAAACTGAACCGAGTTTTGTGACGCTTATACAGCAAATTCTTGATGACGAAAATCTGATAGTGGAGCTTGAGAGCGGGCATCGAGGTAGTAGACCTATGAAACCATCCAATCCAAAACTGGGTTTCTTTACAAGTGGGTCGGCGGTGATTGCTGATAAGACATATTTGGATCAGATTGAGAAAACTCACAGAAAAGTTAGTGGGCTTGATATGGAAGTTTTTGCCGTGCAAAGAGCGGCTGAATTATCGGTAAGTAAGCCGGTATGCTTGTGTGCGAAGGCGGTTGTAGATTTATGTGATGACGATAAGAATGATGATATTCATGATTATGGATCATATGTTTCCGCGAAGTTTTTGTTGAAAGCAATTCAAAGCTATTTTAAGAGTGAATATGAAACTTGTTAATCGTTGAGCGTTTATGTTCGTGCCTGTCAATTTGTATTTTTTAGAAGGGTAGCATAGTTGTATATCGTTAGTATTGGTTTTGCCTGACCCATTAGATTCTATTCATTGAACAAAAGGCCTCTATGAGGCCCTTTGTTAATTTTCACCGGTTTAGCCAGCTCTCGACAACGTTGGCACCGTGTTGGTTTTTCCACTCTTTCAGCGTCTTGTGATTACCACCTTTGGTTTCAACCACCTCGCCGGTGTGCGGGTTCTTGTAGACCTTCAGCTCGCGAGGCTTGCGCTTGCCAGGTGCTGCCGCTGGCGTTGATGCTCGCTTCGTGCTCTGTGGATCCAGCAGGTTGATGATGTGCTTGAGGCTGAAACCGTACTGATTCAGCAGCTCTCGCAGCTTGGTCTCGAACTCGATCTCTTTTTTCAGTGCGCCGTCGCTCTTCATCGTCTCCAGTGCTTGGAGCTGCTCGGCGAGGTGTTTTTCCAGCTGGCGGTATTCGGCAAGTTTGGACATGCTTGTTTCCTATGTTTGTTTAATGACAGTTTGAATGTTCGTGCGGCTCAAAAGTTCAGCACTATTCTGGCAGCTTCAGATACTCCTTAATGCTAATAATCTCTGCCTTGATCAATTTTACCGTGAGAATCTCGACTTTCGTTTTTATGGGAGGTTTGTCCACGAACTCCAGCATTTCCGTTAAGGAGACTATTCGTGCTTTCAGTAGGTCTTTCCAGTTGGGGGTGTTTCTAAGGTCAAATTGAATGATCATTTTTTAGCCTGTTGAGGTTAAACAGCCTACCTGCGCAGGCTGTTTCGGTGGCTCAATGCCCTACAGCGAAAGGATGTCTTGCACGCTGTACTTGCCGGATCGATCCAACAGCTCGCGCCAGGTCCAGCTGTGGAAGTCTTCGCCTTCTTGTGGAAGTACCAGCTTCATCAGGCTGAGGTGTTCCCCTCCCAACATGCCTTGTACATTCCACAGCTTGCCGCCCAACTCCATCAGCGCTTGCGCTTGTTCGTTCCATTGTTCCTCCAGCACTGTGCGGGCCAGGAACATCGCTGTTTTTTGGATCGAACCGTATTCCCTTTGCGCCTCAGCAATGTGCTGGTCGACGATGGCCAGCTCCTGTTCCAGTGCAGTGATGATCAGGTGTTGACGCCGATTGTGTTCGGTCGCCGTCGCGAGGTTTTTCGCGGCCTTTTGTGCGTCGGCATTGGCGTTCTTTTCGCCTTCGGTATCGCCCCAGGCCACGGCCTGCGCGTAGGCGGTGGCGGCATCGGTTTCGGCTTGCCGGGCCTTGGTCATGTCCTCTTCGGCTTGCTGCTGGATCTGCGCCAAGCGGGTGCTGAGGCTGTCGCGTTTTTCGTTGAGTTCTTGTTCGTCGGCTTTCCAGTTCGCCATCGACCCGGTGTAACCCGCCATCAGGGTTTCATGATTGAGCAGCTTCTCGCGGCGAGTGATCTTCGCATCGAGCAGCCAGGCACGGTGCTTACTGGCGTCGTAAGGAACTTTCAGGCTGCTGTGCTCGTTGCGGATTTCGGTCAGCCGTTCCTCCTCGATGACTTCGTCGCCTTCCAATAGCGCCTCCAGCGGCGCCATCTTCACGTGGTGCTGTTCAGCGTCGTTCAGGTGTTTGTCGCGTTGGGCGGTCAATTGGTTGATCTCATCGATCAACCGTTGCTTCTTGTCGCAATGACCGGTCGCGGCAGTGCTGTCCGAAACCGGCTGTGCTAGCCCGGCGGTCTGTCGGCTGGCCAGCAGTTCGTGTTGTTCGGTAGAAGCTTGGAGTTCGTTCATCAGTCTTGTTCCTTCAAAAAATGGGTTTGGGTTCAATGAGCGGCTGGCGAGGCCGGGAATAAGCCGGCGCTACCTCGATCAGCGGACGTGCCTTCAGGCAGCCCGAGCCTCGCTCTCGTCCGTTCCCGGAATCCTCTTCACGATGTAGCAGCGCTGGGGCCCAAGGCCGGGCAGGCGGACTAGACTCGATGCCTTGCCATCACTGGCCGGCTCCAGCACGCCGCGCTGCAACAGCTCCTTGTTCACGGCGTTGATGTTCATGCCCCGGAAAATCTCGGAGCGCCACGCCTCGGGCAGCACGTAATAGGTGTTGGTGGTGTGCATGGTGTCGCCCATGCCGTGCTCCAACGTTTTGCGGAAGCCGAGGCGGTCAATGGTGCGCGGGCCGTGTTCGTCGATCTTGGCCGCCGCCGACTCCCAGCGGGTGAAGCGGCTTTCGCCGAAGCGCTCGATGACCTGGCGCAGCCGTGCCAAAATCGCATCGCCCTCGAAGTTACCGGCGCCCCCGCGCTCGTGGAGCCATGCGTTCAAGCACACCCGAGCGGCGGTGGTGGCCGTCCCGTCCGGCCAGCCGGTGATGCCCATCGCGGTGGCCAGCTCGCCGGCGGCCGCTGCAAGGCCGAAGCGAGCGGCGGCACGGTGTGCTTGCCCGCTGGCAGAGGCGGGGAGCGCTTGGGCAATAAAGCCTTCCAGCGTACGTCGCAGAATGACTGCCCATCCTTGGCGCTTGCCGGGTTCGCACAGCGCGGTCAGAAAGGCGGTGAGTGGGGTGCCGTAGTAGTTCGCCACGCGGGCTTTGAGTGCGTCGGACAGGGCTGCCGCATCTTCGAAACCGTTGAGCGTGTCGAACATGCCAAGGCCCTTGCTGGCATCGGCTGGGACGGCGAGCATCCGCACCTCCATACCCGCTTTCAGCTCTTTGTTCGCCTCTGCCATGTGCTGCGCCAAGGTCTTCTCGCCGGTGGAGAGGAACAGCAAGCGCCACTCTTGCACCTGTCGGCCCGCTTGGCCTCGATCATTGGCGCGGGCCTTGCCGGTGCCGTTGCCGAGCATGTACACCGTCTCGCCGATGATGCGGGCATCACACATGCCGATTTCATCGAGCACCAGAAGCCCGTCGGAATGCGCGGCAGCGATCGACTCTAGCGCGTTGTCGGTCGAGCGCCACGAGCGCACCAGACGCGGCCCGCCGTAGATCGAGGCGGCAACTTGCAGGTGCGTAGTCTTGCCGCCGGAGCTGTCGCCGTACAGGTGAAAGCCGCCCGATTCGTGGCCGAGCATGTGTAGCAGGGGGCCGGCGAAGGCCACGCCGACGACAAACGCCAAACGGTGGTTGCCGATGCACAGCGCACCGATCTGCTGTTGCCATTGTTCCAACGTGCCCGCTTCGCTGATCGGCGGAAGCTGCGCGCCGGCCTCGTAGAAATGCAGGTGTTCCGCGTGCATGCCGACCTGCTGCTCGGGCAACAAAAAGGCGTTGTCATGCCAACCCAAACGAGTGACCAAGCGCGCACGTTGCGCACTGTCGAAGCCGCCCAGGTAACTCTGCAAATCGTTGCGTGCGTTCCGCCCCGAGCGACTGCCGGCCAGACGCAAACCCATGTCCACCAGAGGGCCGAGCACGTCCTTACCGAAGTCGCCGGTCATGGTGCGCGCCGGAATGTTCCAACGCTTCTTGGTGCCGTCGGGGTCGTCGAACTCAACTAGCAAGCCCCAGTTGTGGCCCTTCTCGTCACGGGTACGCGCAAGGATTGCCAGCGGCGAACATACCGGGCGTGCTTCACCGTCATCGCCGGCATAAAACACACCTTCGGGCGTCAGGCGAAAGCCACCGGGCATCAGGTCGTTTTTCGATTTTGCCGGACGCTTGGCTGCTGCTTTGGGTTTCGGTTCCGGCTCTGGTGCCAACTCGGGTTTCACCTGGGCAACGATCGGCTTTTCCTCGATCACACCGAACAGCTCACCGCCGCTTTCCAGCGCGGTGAAGTGGCCGGCGGTCCAGCCTTTGGCGAGCGCGTCGGCGGCATCGTCGCCGTCATCCCATTGACCACCTTTTGCGAACGCGGCGCGGTCGTTCTTCAGCGTCGGCTTGCGTTTGAACACCTCCAGCGCGATGACTCGGACCGAAGCGGCACCGATTTCGCGCAGCTTTTCAGCGACGGTGGCCATGCAGGCTTTACCGCTGTCGTCGTTGTCCGGCCACAACACCACGTCGCGTCCCTTCAGTGGCATCAGGTTGACCTTATGCCAGGAGTTGGAGCCGTTCGGCCAGCAGGTGGCCACGTAGTCCGGCAGCAACTCGGCGGCGGCATCCACAGCTTTCTCGCCTTCGCACAGAACCACTGGTGCGTCAGCGCGCTGGGCCAGTTCATCAAGGCGTAGCAGCGGACGCGGATCCGGTAGACCCTGCCAGCGCCATTGTTTGGTTTGGCTATCGGCGCGCTGACACCACGTCAGGGACGCAAAGACCTTGTTCGGCTTGCCGTCCTCATCCGGGCCGAGGTCGAAGCGATACAACGCCATGAGGGGCTGACCCTGCGGGTCGCGGTAGATCCAGACCTTGGACGGTACGCCGTGATCGCGATGCTTGGTCGGACACTTCTTCATGGCCTCGGCCGGGATCGGCTGAATGGCGTTCCATGTCGGCGCCTTGGGTTTGCTTGGTGCCGCTTTCATCTGGGCAGCGCCGGGCGAAACGTTCAGCCAGTCCGCCAGTTTGTGGCAGGCTTCAACATCGGTGCCGCCGTCCAGATAACGCACCAGATCGATCAGGTCGCCGCCTTTGTCGCCGGTGGCAAAGTCTGCCCAGGTGCCCTTGTTCAAATTGACCTTGAGCGAACCGGCGCGCTTGTCGCTGCGGGTAGGATTCGGGGCTGTGTATTCCTTGCCGCCGTCCACATGCTTGCCGTTGGGCAGCCAATGCGACAAGACACGATCAATGTCTTTCAGCGCGGCGGCTTTCACGTCGGCGAAGCTTGGACGTTTCGCGGTGCTGTTCGGGCGCTGGCTCATGTGTCAGCCCTCGGCAGAAACAGCGCGTCGTTGATGTCATCGATCAACGCTTTGGCCATCTCGCCCAGGTACAGAGCGGGCCAACTGAAACGCTCGCCGTTGTCACTCATGGCTGCGTCGAAATTGAGTTGATTCGCGTGATGCTGAAGCAGCGACACCATCTCCAGTGCGTCTTCGACTGGCACGCCGGCATTGACGCGAAACAGCTTGAGGTCGGTGGCGTTGACGCGAGAAAAAGTGGCGTGGCCCGGTGTGGTGGAAGTGCTCATAGCGCACCGCCTTTTTGCACAGCAGGTGTGGAGGTGTTATCGCCGTGCATGGCCAACGTTTTGATCAGGCCGAGAGTGCCGCGCACGTCCCAAAGGACGGCAGCGATGACGTGATTGGCAAGGCGCGAGGATTCGTTTTCGAAGTGATCTTCAAGCAAGGTCAACACTGAGTCGGCACGATCGATGGCGCAGGTGATGGCGTCGATGGGCACACCGGCTTCTGCTTTTGGATTCACGCAAAGCAGGTCTTCAGGCAGCGAAAAACTCAGGGCGTTGTTCATTGGGCACCGCCTGCGGTTTCGAGTGCGCGGGCTTTGGCCATGTGAGCGTTGTAACGTGAGATACGTGTAGCGAGGCTGGAGTTGGCGTGTAAAGCGGCGAGAGCCATTGCACGGTGTGCAGCGGCGCGAATTTTGGACGGATTGAGTGCAGGCATGGGTGACGCTCCAAGTTTGAGGATGGAGCTGCCACTGATCGTCGCCAAACGATTTAAGGTGGCAGCTGTGCGCAGGTTGGCGAACCGGGAACTTGGAACCCGGCAGACCCGAAGGTCTCCCACGCACAGCTGCCATAACACGAAACGGCGGGCACAAAAAAAGCGCCTGCTGTCGGTTGGGGCGCCTGTGCGCCAAGTATCTCGGGTCGCCAAACCCGGTCGCTGAATTTGCAGCGACGGTCAGAGAGTAACGTCCGTTTTTCCAAAGTGCAACTGCGCTGATGGCTTGCGGTTTTTTCAGGTGCGGCATAAATTGTTCGTGCATGTAGATTGACCTCAACGCCTCCGGATCGCTCCCGGAGGCGTTTTCGTTTCAGGCATGGGCTTCCCAGCGCAGGGAGAGAAGGGGCAAAAATCCGCCGCTGAGCATGGAGCGGGCGTCTTCGTAAGCGTCGACCTGCTGGCCTTCGTCGACGACAACGGCCCCGGTCTTTTCGCAGTGGAGGGAGAGGGCGCACCAAGTGCCGTCGGCCCAGCTGAGCACGCTGACAACGCGACCTTGCCTTGCCTGCTGGCTGCGGTAGCGTTCAAGACGCTGCATGACGCGAGATGAGAAACCGATTCGACGCAACACGGAAAAGGGGTGCATCAAAGCGTTGCTTTCAGTCTTGTGGCTCATGCAGCCACCTGATCACGCGCCTCGATGCGGCTGCGCGCCCACGCTTGAACTTCGGAAAGGACCCATGCGACAGGGGCGCCGCGTGCGTTGCTGTTGCTCAGTTTGACGGGCTGCGGAAAGCCGCAGTCGGTGCGCTGCATCAGTTTGTAGATGGTCGAACGCTTCATCCCCACGATGCCTTCCACTTCTCGCATGCGGATTAAAGTTGAAGCGGCATCAAAAAGTGAGGCGGCGTTGGCGGGAGTCTTGCGGGGAAAATCGGTGACAGAGGTGTTCATAGGTATTGCTCTCGATTGATTTGGACAACGAGAGCAATGGTCTAGAAATTGGTCGGCGGTGAGCAGTTCACTTCCATTTGAAAGGACATTGAAATATCGGTCACACCACAAAATTGCGCTTGAGGATTCCCTCCACGCTTTTGCGGGTTAGCGCTTTTTCGGTTTCCATTGTCACCCACTCAGCGCGCTGTTTGAGTGGTTTGGACACCTCCCGTTCCAGCCAGGCGTGAACCGCCGTGGTCACGTTTCGCCGTGACATTCCGCTAGCCACGTAGTGTCGACCTTGCCTAATGATTGCTGTATCCCGTGCGCCGATTTCTTCGTTCCGTTCCGTTCCGCTGATGATGCCGCCCTTAGTGCGGATAGCGTGCTCGATTGCCCTGTAAGCGATTGGGGTCAGTTCGTCACTGATCAAGCAGGGTAAGGATGTTATGGGCTCCAAAAACAGCACGTACTGGTCCAGTGCCTCAACACGTTCGTTAGGATCGACCTGCCTTTCCACAACCTGACAATAAAGATCCCACGGCCAATCCGTCGGAGGCTCGGCGACATGCGACCAAGCCTCTTGTTCGGTGGAGCGCATCCAGTCAGCTAAGGCGCTAAGCGCTTTTACTGCGCAGGCCATGACGTAGGCGGCATATGTCTCGCGTTCCGATGCGGAATGACATTTGCTGTATTGGCGAACCCAATGCGCGAGACGGTTTTTTTTGTCGGTTGAGGCGTACTGAAAAATAGCCTCCTCATGCATCGTTGTCTGGATGCACATGCTGCTCATGTCGCTGCTGATGTCGCCGGTCTGGATGCGAATGCAGCACTGATTGATCAGCTCGCACACGTCAGTGATCTGTTCATTGCAGAATTCGTATAGCGGCTGCTCTGAGAGATATTGAATCAAGCCAGCGGTTAACGCCGAGTGCAAGATTGGGTGCGTATCAATCATGCCCATGGTTCTCTCCGTGTAACGCTATATCCCTCGCCCTGAGAGTTGGATGCGTATCCAGCGATATTTGCGCTCTCGCCCAGCTTGAGGAGCTTTGGCCCGCAGCATGCGAGTGGCTTATTCTGACGTTACACAAACGGCGTGCGTTACATCGCATGTTCGGAAGGTTGTGCAAGAGTGTAACGGGATTGAAAGCCAATGAATCCGGGTGTTTGGCCGGCATCGTTACATGAGTAACACTTGTTACACGGATTTTGAAGGTGGTATGGATAAGTGCATTCATACCGCTTTTCCAAATTGTCCCTTGATCACCTTTTCGCTTGCCAACGCATCAAGGTGATCTGCATACCACTGCATCATCTTCACCCGGTGCTCAAGGTATTGAGCCTTGTTGTATACCCCGGATATTCCCTCTTCTTTGTGAGCAAGCTGCGCTTCGACATGCTCTTTTGGCCAGCCATGTTCCCTGAGCAGAGTGCTGGCGGTGTGACGAGTACCATGACCAACCAAGCGACCTTTGTAACCAACCGTCGCGAAGACCTTGTTGATGGTGTTCTCGCTAATCGTTGGATTCTTAGCGCCCACCCCAGGGAACAGCCAGCGACTGCGACCTGTGAGGCAGTGAAGTTCTTCGAGAGCGGAAAGCGCTTGCTTAGGGAGTGGACACACAAAGTCTCTGCGCATCTTCATCTTGGCGGCAGGCGTCGTCCATAACGCTTTATCAAGGTCGAACTCTTTCCATTCAGCTAACCGAACCATGCCCGGTCTAGATGCGGTCCAGATACAGAGCCATGCTGCGGTCCGGGCCGTCAGCCTGCTGGGAGTGTTTTTGAGTGCTTGGAGGAACTCTGACAACTCAGGCTCAAGTAAATGGGGATGTTGCTGAGTCTTCGGAGCTTGGGCTGCAATATCTCGTAGTCGACTGCCCGGATCGTTTTCCGTGAGGCCCAAACCGATGGCTCGCCCGAATATCTGATTGATCCAAGTGCGACACTTTTCCGCCACGTTGTGTGCGTCCCGGGCTTCGATGGATGCTTGGAGCTCCGCGCAGTCGGTACGGGTGATTTCGTCTAGAGGCTTTTCTCCCAGTGCCGGGAGTATGTCTTTGTCGAGGTAGGTGCGGATTTTGTTGAGGGTGGAAGGCGCGAGACCCTTTTCCTCTTTTGCCTTCAGCCAGGCATCAGCGGCAGCTCGAAAGGTTCGGGTCTTGGCGGCATCGATAGCAGCTTTCGCGGATCGCTTTTGTTCAAGGGGATCGGCACCGCTACTCACTACTTTGCGTAGATCGGCAGCTTTGTCCCTTGCCAGCGCGCCACTAACTTCCGGGTAACCCCCGAGCCCCATCCAAGCCCAATTGCCCGCCGGACGTTTGTAGCGGAGCTGCCAAGATTTACCACCATCAGGTTTAACCCTGAAGTAGAGGCCGTTTCCGTCCAGCTCCCTGTATTCCTTTGATTCCGGCTCCAATCCCGCAAGTGTCGTGTCAGCGAGAGGGCGGCGCTTGATGTCTGCGCGCTTCATCCTTGTATCCCAAAGTTCGGTATTTTTCTCAGGATACAAGCAGGGATACAGGGATACAACGGATAAGGGGAGACAGGGGGAGACAGACAGGCACAAAAAAACCGGCCAAGTGGCCGGTTTCTCTGGGTCTGAGAGGCTGGTAGAGACTCTCAGATACTGCTATGTGGTGCCCCGAGGGAGACTCGAACTCCCACTCCTTTCGAAAACGGATTTTGAATCCGCCGCGTCTACCAATTCCGCCATCAGGGCTCAATGGCGGCGAAGTATAGAGAGGTGAATACCGTTGGTCAATCAGGTTTCGTGGTCTATTTTCGCTATTTCCGCTAGACTTCCCGGCCCTGCTAGACGAACCCCATCATGCGCGTTGCTGACTTTACTTTCGAACTCCCTGATTCGCTGATTGCCCGCCACCCTTTGGCTGAGCGTCATGCCAGTCGCCTGTTGACCCTGGATGGGGTCAGCGGCGCCCTTGCACACCGTCAATTCACTGATTTGCTTGAGCATTTGCGCCCGGGCGATTTGATGGTGTTCAACAATACCCGGGTGATTCCGGCGCGGTTGTTTGGCCAGAAAGCGTCCGGCGGCAAGTTGGAAATTCTGGTGGAGCGGGTGCTGGACAGCCATCGCGTGCTGGCCCATGTGCGGTCGAGCAAGTCGCCTAAGCCGGGGTCGCAGATTCTCATCGATGGCGGTGGCGAGGCGCAGATGCTGGCGCGTCACGATGCGCTGTTCGAGTTGGAGTTTGCCGAAGAAGTGCTGCCGTTGCTCGACCGCGTCGGGCACATGCCCTTGCCTCCTTATATAGACCGCCCGGACGAGGACGCTGACCGCGAGCGTTATCAGACGGTGTATTCCGAGCGCCTGGGGGCGGTGGCAGCGCCGACGGCGGGGCTGCATTTCGATCAGGCGCTGCTGGCGGCGATTGCGGCCAAGGGCGTAGAGACTGCGTTCGTGACCCTGCACGTGGGGGCGGGGACTTTTCAGCCGGTGCGTGTCGAGCGCCTTGAAGACCACCACATGCACAGTGAGTGGCTGGAAGTCGGCCAGGACGTAGTGGATGCAGTGGCGGCGTGCCGCGCCCGTGGTGGCCGGGTGGTGGCGGTGGGTACCACCAGCGTGCGTTCCCTGGAGAGCGCGGCCCGTGACGGTGTGCTCAAGCCGTTCAGTGGCGACACCGATATCTTCATCTTCCCTGGGCGGCCGTTCCATGTGGTCGATGCCCTGGTGACCAATTTCCATTTGCCCGAATCCACGCTCTTGATGCTGGTTTCGGCGTTCGCCGGTTACCCCGAGACCATGGCTGCCTATGCGGCGGCGGTCGAGCAGGGGTACCGCTTTTTCAGCTACGGTGATGCGATGTTCATCACCCGTAATCCGGCGCCGCGCGGCCCAGAGGAAACCGTATGAGTCGTATGTCATTTGAACTGTTGGCCACCGACGGCAAGGCCCGTCGCGGTCGCCTGACCTTCCCGCGTGGCACTGTCGAGACCCCGGCGTTCATGCCGGTGGGCACCTATGGCACGGTCAAGGGCATGCTGCCGCGGGACATCGTCGCCACGGGCGCCGAGATCATCCTGGGCAACACCTTCCACCTGTGGCTGCGCCCGGGCACGGAAGTCATCAAGAAGCACGGTGACCTGCACGATTTCATGAAGTGGCAAGGCCCGATCCTCACCGATTCCGGTGGTTTCCAGGTGTTCAGCCTGGGCGCCATGCGCAAGATCAAGGAGGAGGGCGTGACCTTCGCTTCACCGGTGGACGGCGCCAAGGTGTTCATGGGGCCTGAAGAGTCGATGCAGGTCCAGCGTGACCTGGGCTCAGACATCGTGATGATTTTCGACGAATGCACGCCGTACCCGGCCGATGAAGACGTGGCGCGGATCTCCATGGAACTGTCGCTGCGCTGGGCGCAGCGCTCGAAGAATGCCCATGGCGACAACACGGCGGCGCTGTTCGGTATCGTCCAGGGCGGCATGCACGAAAGCTTGCGCAAGCGCTCGCTTGAGGGCCTGGACAAGATCGGCTTTGACGGCCTGGCCATTGGCGGGCTGTCGGTGGGCGAGCCCAAGCACGAGATGATAAAGGTGCTGGACTACCTGCCGGGGCTGATGCCAGCTGACAAACCTCGTTACCTTATGGGTGTTGGCAAGCCGGAAGATCTGGTTGAGGGTGTGCGCCGCGGTGTGGACATGTTCGATTGCGTGATGCCAACCCGCAATGCCCGCAATGGGCATCTGTTTATCGATACCGGCGTGCTGAAGATCCGTAACGCGTTCCATCGCCATGATGATTCGCCACTGGATCCGACCTGCGATTGCTATACCTGCCAGAACTTCTCCCGTGCCTATCTGCATCATCTGGACAAGTGCGGCGAAATGCTGGGCAGCATGTTGAATACGATCCACAATTTGCGCCATTACCAAGTGCTTATGGCTGGTTTGCGCGAGGCTATTCAACAGGGTACATTGGCCGCCTTTGTCGATGCCTTCTATGCCAAACGCGGGCTTCCCGTGCCGCCGCTGGACTGAGTTTCCAACCTTTCAAGACACTAATTTTGCAACTGGAGTGCTAAATGAGCTTTTTTATCTCTAATGCCATGGCTGACGCCGCTGCACCGGCTGCCGCCCCTATGGGTGGTGGCTTTGAATGGATCTTCCTGGTCGGTTTCCTGGTCATCTTCTACCTGATGATCTGGCGTCCACAGGCCAAGCGCGCCAAAGAGCAGAAGAACCTGCTGAGCAGCTTGCAGAAGGGTGATGAAGTTGTGACCACTGGCGGTATCGCCGGCAAGATCACCAAAGTTGCGGATGACTTCGTAGTACTGGAAGTTTCCGATACCGTGGAAATGAAGTTCCAGAAAGGCGCTATTGCCGCCACGCTGCCTAAAGGCACGCTCAAAGCGATCTAAGTTTCAACTTCTACTCAATCGACGGGGCGCGCAAGGCGCCCCGCTTCATAAGCGGGCGGCGTGATGCTGAACAAATACCCTCTGTGGAAATACATACTGATCCTGGCGGTGCTGGCGATCGGTATTATTTATTCCGCTCCCAATTTATATCCTGACGATCCGGCCATTCAGGTCAGCGGTGCGAGCACTGCGCTGAAGGTCAACCAGGCTGATCTGGATCGCGCGAGCAAGGCCCTGGCCGATGCCGGGATCACGGTCAAGGCTTCTTCGCTGGCCGAAAGCGGCAAGGGCGGGCTGATCCGCCTGACCAAGCAAGAGGATCAACTTCCGGCCAAGGATGTGGTGCGCAAGGCGTTGGGCGATGACTACGTAGTCGCGCTGAACCTGGCCCAAACCACGCCCCAGTGGCTGCGCAACCTCGGTGCGCACCCGATGAAGCTGGGCCTGGACTTGTCCGGTGGCGTGCACTTCCTGCTGGAAGTGGACATGGACAAAGCCCTGGATGCTCGTCTGAAAGTCTACGAAGGCGACGTCAAGAGCCTGCTGCGCAAAGAGCGCCTGCGTTATCGCAGCCTGCCGCAACTCGATGGCGCCATCCAGCTGGGCTTCGCTGACGAAGCGACCCGCGAACAGGCCCGTGCCCTGATCCGTAAGAGCTTCACCGATTTCGACATCGTTCCGGCCGACCTCAACGGTCAGGCGGTGCTGCGTCTGGCGATGACCCCGGCCAAGCTGGCGGAAATCCGCGAATACTCCATCAAACAGAACTTGACCACGGTACGTAACCGCGTCAATGAGCTGGGTGTTGCCGAACCTATCGTTCAGCGCCAGGGCGCCAACCGTATCGTGGTTGAGCTGCCGGGTGTGCAGGACACCGCTGAAGCCAAGCGTATCCTGGGCAAGACGGCCAACCTTGAGTTCCGCCTGGCCGCCGAGCCGGGTGCGTCGAAGGCTACTTCCGAGTCCTTTGAATTCCGCGAGGGCAATCGTCCTCCAGCGTTGATCGAGCGCGGCCTCATCATCACTGGCGATCAGGTGACTGACGCCAAGGCGGGTTTCGGTGAGCAGGGCACGCCGGAAGTGAATATCCGCCTCGATGGCCATGGCGGTGAACTGATGAGCCGCGCCACGCGCAGCAACGTCGGGCGCAGCATGGCGGTGATCTTCATCGAACAGCGTCCGGTCACCACTTACACCAAGCAAATGGTCAACGGCGTCGAGAAAGACGTGCCGGTGCAGACCTTCAAGGAAGAGAAACGCATCATCAGCCTGGCGACCATCCAGTCGCCGCTGGGCGCGCAGTTCCGCATTACCGGCCTCAACGGCCAGGGCGAATCCTCCGAGCTCGCGCTGTTGTTGCGTGCTGGTGGTCTGGCGGCGCCGATGTACTTCGCTGAAGAGCGCACCATCGGCCCGAGCCTGGGTGCTGACAACATCACCAAGGGTATCGACGCCTCGCTGTGGGGCATGTTGTTCGTGTCGCTGTTCATCATTGCCATCTACCGCTTCTTCGGCATCATTGCCACGGTCGCGCTGGCGGTGAACATGGTGCTGCTGCTGGCCCTGATGTCGCTGCTGGGGGCAACCCTGACCCTGCCGGGTATCGCCGGTATCGTGCTGACCATGGGTATGGCGGTGGACGCCAACGTTCTGATCTTCTCGCGGATCCGTGAGGAAATCGCGGCCGGGATGACGGTGCAGCGGGCAATCAACGAAGGCTTCGGCCGGGCATTCACTGCGATCCTGGACTCCAACCTGACTACCTTGTTGGTCGGCGGGATCCTCTTTGCCATGGGCACCGGCCCGGTCAAAGGCTTTGCGGTGACCATGTCCCTCGGGATCTTTACCTCGATGTTCACGGCCATCATGGTGACCCGCGCGATGGTCAACCTGATCTTCGGCGGTCGTGACTTCAAGAAGTTGTGGATTTAAGGGGCTGCCATGTTACGTACTATCAACTTCATGGGCGTTCGCAACGTTGCGTTCGGCGTCACTGTGGTCCTTACCGTTCTGGCGTTGTTCAGCTGGTTCCATAAGGGCTTGAACTATGGCTTGGACTTTACCGGCGGCACGCTGATCGAGCTGACCTACGAGCGTCCGGCGGACGTGATGAAGGTTCGCTCCCAATTGGTTGCCGCAGGTTACGAAGATGCGGTGGTGCAGAGCTTTGGCGCCACCACCGACCTGCTGGTGCGCATGCCGGGCGAAGACCCGCAACTGGGTCACCAGGTGGCCGAGGCGCTGCAGAAAGTGGGCGGTGACAACCCGGCCCAGGTCAAGCGCGTCGAGTTCGTCGGCCCGCAGGTTGGTGAAGAGCTGCGCGATCAGGGCGGCCTCGGCATGCTGATGGCATTGGGCGGCATCCTGATCTACCTGGCGTTCCGCTTTCAGTGGAAATTCGCGGTCGGCGCCATTGTGTCGTTGATCCACGACGTCATTGTGACCGTGGGGATCCTGGCGTTCTTCCAGATCACCTTCGACCTGACGGTGCTGGCGGCGGTGTTGGCGATTATCGGCTACTCGCTCAACGACACCATCGTGGTATTCGACCGGGTGCGGGAGAACTTCCGGGTGCTGCGCAAGGCGAGCCTGATCGAGAACATCAACATCTCGACCACGCAAACCCTGCTGCGCACCATGGCCACCTCCATCTCCACCTTGCTGGCGATCGTTGCCTTGCTGGTGTTTGGTGGCGATAACCTGTGGGGCTTCTCCATCGCCTTGTTCGTGGGTGTGTTGGCGGGTACCTACTCGTCGATCTACATCGCCAACGTGGTGCTGATCTGGCTGAACCTGAGCACCGAAGACTTGATCCCCGCAGTCAATACCGAGAAGGAAGTGGACGAGCGCCCGTAGGCATCGTCTTTCCTGGTTGTACGCAAAAGGCGCGAGTGTTGAACTCGCGCCTTTTTTTATGCTCCAAGGCTGGGAGAAGCGCGGGCATGTCCCGTTTGTGATAGTCAGGAGGTTCATGTGAACAAGTCGTTGCTGGTTGGTGCGGTATTGGGTGCTGTCGGTGTGACTGCCGGGGGTGCTGTTGCCACCTACAGCCTGGTAAATAGCGGCCCTGAGTATGCGCAAGTACTGGCGGTGGAGCCGGTCAAGACCCAAATCAAGACCCCTCGTGAGGTCTGCAAGGATGTCACGGTCACTCGTCAGGCGCCGGTCAAGGATCAACACCAGATCGCCGGCACGGTGCTGGGTGCGGTTGCTGGTGGTTTGCTGGGTAATCAGATCGGTGGCGGTAATGGCAAGAAGATAGCCACGGTTGCAGGTGCGGTCGGCGGCGGCTATGCCGGCAACAAGGTTCAGGAAGGTATGCAGAACCGTGATACCTACACCACCACCCAGACGCGCTGCAACACGGTCAACGACATCAGCGACAAGGTCGTGGGCTACGATGTGCGCTATTCCTTGGATGGCAAGGAAGGCAAGGTGCGGATGGATCGCGATCCGGGCAACCAGATTCCGGTCAATAAGGAAGGCCAGTTGATCCTGGGGCAGAACGAGCAGTAAAGGCTGCCAGCCTTAAAAAGGTCAAAAAAAAGCACCCCGAAAGGTGCTTTTTTTATGCCCGCTCGCTTAGCGCTTGAGCGATGGCGGCAGGTGCGGCTGGATGGCCGTCAGGACTGCTTTGAAGCATTTGGTGTTGCCGGCGACGACGTGGCCTTTTTCAAGGAAGTCGTGGCCGCCAGTGAAGTCGCTCACCAAGCCGCCCGCTTCCTGGATCAGCAGGGCACCGGCAGCCATGTCCCACTCGGACAGGCCCGACTCCCAGAAGGCGTCGTAGCGGCCAGCAGCGACGTAGGCCAGGTCCAGGCTTGCGGCGCCAGCGCGGCGGATGCCGGCGGTCTGGCCGACCAGGCTGCGGAACATACCCAGGTAGTTGTCGAGGTTGTCCATCTGGTCATCGCGGAACGGGAAGCCCGTGCCCAGCAGGGCACCGTCCAGGCTGGTACGGCCGCTGACACGCAGGCGACGACCGTTGAGCTGGGCGCCACGGCCACGGCTGGCGGTGAATTCTTCCTGGCGTACCGGGTCCAGGACCACTGCGTGTTCCAGGCGACCGCGGTATTTGCAGGCGATGCTCACGGCGAAATGGGGAACGCCGCGCAGGAAATTGGTGGTGCCGTCCAGTGGGTCGATGATCCACAGGTAGTCTTCACCTTCGCCGCTGCCGGCGTGCATGCCGGTTTCTTCGCCGAGGATGGCGTGGGTTGGATAAGCCTTGCGCAACGCGTCGATGATCTTCTGCTCGGCAGCGCGATCAACTTCGGACACATAGTCCTTGGCGTCTTTTTCGTCGACCTTGATGGTATCCAGGCGCTCGATAGAGCGGAAAATCAATTCACTGGCGCTGCGGGCGGCGCGCAGCGCGATATTCAGCATGGGCTGCATGGATGTGTCACCTAAGGTTGTTAAAGAAAGCCGAGCATTCTAGCAGAAAGTTCGGGTAGATGAAGGCCGACGTTCGCTTTCGTGGCATAACCTTAGTCTGTTCTGTAATATTTGCCCCCTTTCCCCTTGTCCGAGAGCGCCTCCCTTGCTGCAGAACATTCGTGTGGTCTTGGTCAATACCAGTCATCCCGGGAACATCGGCGGGGTGGCGCGCGCCATGAAAAATATGGGGCTGACGCGCCTGGTGCTGGTGGAGCCGCGTTTGTTTCCGCACCACGAGGCCGACGCCCGAGCGTCCGGCGCCAACGACATCCTGGCCAATGCGCAAGTGGTCGCCACCCTGGAAGATGCTTTGGTGGGCTGCAACCTGGTGCTGGGCACCAGTGCGCGTGACCGCCGTATCCCCTGGCCGTTGCTCGACCCGCGCGAGTGCGGTGCCAAGGTCGTGGAAGAGGCGGGCGAGGGTGCTGAAATCGCTCTGGTGTTCGGTCGCGAAGATTCCGGCCTGACCAACGAGGAGCTGCAGCGATGTCATTACCACGTGCATATCCCCTCCGACCCTGAGTTCAGTTCGCTGAACCTGGGGGCGGCGGTGCAGGTGTTGAGCTATGAAGTGCGCATGGCTTGGCTGGCGGCACAAGGCCAGCCGAGCAAGGTCGAGAAGGATGAAGTGGCGTCCACCAAAAGCGGTGAATTGGCGACCATGGATGAGCTGGAGCGCTTTTACGAGCATCTGGAGCAGACCCTGGTAGCCATTGAGTTCCTCGACCCTGAAAAGCCGCGGCACTTGATGGCGCGCCTGCGCCGCTTGTACGGGCGCAGCTCGGTCAGCCGAGCGGAAATGAACATATTGCGTGGCATCCTCACGGAAACCCAGAAAGCGGCCCGTGGCGAGCTTCTAAAGCGGAAGGATTAAAGATGTTCGAGCGTTTGCGTGAAGATATCCAGAGTGTTTTTCATCGCGACCCGGCGGCGCGTAACGCTTTTGAGGTGCTGACCTGCTACCCCGGCATGCACGCAATCTGGATCCATCGCCTGGCCGGCCTGCTCTGGCGTTCGGGCTGGAAGTGGTTGGCGCGGCTGGTGTCCAACTTCGGTCGCTGGCTGACCGGAATTGAGATCCATCCGGGGGCCAAGGTCGGGCGTCGGTTCTTTATCGATCACGGCATGGGCATTGTGATTGGCGAGACGGCTGAAATCGGCGACGACGTGACTCTCTACCAGGGTGTGACCCTTGGCGGTACTAGTTGGAACAAGGGTAAGCGCCACCCGACCCTGGAAGACGGCGTGGTCGTGGGTGCGGGCGCCAAGGTGCTCGGGCCGTTCACCGTGGGGGCTGGGGCGAAAGTTGGCTCCAACGCCGTGGTGACCAAGGCTGTACCGGCCGGGGCGACGGTGGTTGGGATCCCTGGGCGCATCATTATCAAGTCCGATGCCGAGCAGGACGCCAAGCGTAAGGCCATGGCCGAGAAGCTCGGCTTCGATGCTTATGGGGTCAGTGAGGACATGCCGGACCCGGTGGCGCGGGCGATTGGGCAACTGCTCGATCACCTGCAAGCGGTAGATGGGCGCCTGGAGGGTATGTGTGGCGCCCTGACCGAACTGGGCAGCAGCTACTGCGCCAAGGACCTACCGGTGCTGCGCGACGAGGACTTCGCCGAGGTCAAGGGGCGGGAAGATCAGGCCGGCTGAGGTGTTGGTGCCGCGACTTCCGGTCGCGGCACCGGCAGTTGACGTGCCTGCTTGTCGGGCGTGTGCCATTACCCGGCAGACCCTGCTATCATTCGCGCGCTCTTTTTGCGGGTAATCCTGACTAAAGTACTAGGTCTTATAGTTGACTTAAATACTCGGGAATTGCATACTCGCCCTCATTCCGAAACTCCGTGGTACTTGTCCATGCGACTGACTACAAAAGGCCGATACGCCGTGACCGCCATGCTCGACTTGGCGTTACACGCGCAGCATGGCCCGGTGTCCCTGGCCGATATCTCCGAGCGCCAAGGCATTTCCCTGTCCTACCTCGAACAGCTTTTCGCCAAGTTGCGCCGTAGCAACCTGGTGTCCAGTGTGCGCGGCCCGGGTGGTGGCTACCAGCTATCACGTGATATGCAGGGCATCCAAGTAGCCCAGGTAATCGACGCAGTCAACGAATCGGTCGATGCCACCAAATGCCAGGGGCTGGGCGATTGCCATGCCGGCGATACCTGCCTGACCCACCATTTGTGGTGCGACTTGAGTTTGCAGATCCATGAATTTCTGAGTGGTATCAGCTTGGCCGATCTTGTGACTCGCCGTGAGGTGCAAGAGGTGGCCCAGCGTCAGGACCAGCGCCGCTGCAACAGCAAGGTGCCGCGTCTGGACAAGATTGAAGCGTCCGCCGTCGAATGACAGCCAAAGAGCTAGCGGCACGCCAGCCAGCCTGATTTAGGAGAAAGTCCATGAAATTGCCGATTTACCTTGATTACTCCGCAACCACCCCGGTCGATCCGCGTGTTGCGCAAAAGATGAGTGAGTGCCTGCTGGTCGACGGAAACTTCGGTAACCCGGCGTCCCGCTCCCACGTGTTCGGCTGGAAAGCCGAAGAGGCCGTGGAAAATGCTCGTCGCCAGGTCGCCGACCTGGTCAACGCCGACCCGCGTGAAATCGTCTGGACCTCGGGTGCCACCGAGTCCGACAACCTGGCAATCAAGGGCGTCGCGCACTTCTATGCCACCAAGGGCAAGCACCTGATTACCACCAAGATTGAGCACAAGGCCGTCTTGGACACCATGCGCCAACTGGAGCGTGAAGGCTTCGAAGTCACCTACATCGAGCCTCGCGAAGACGGCATCGTGACCCCGCAAATGATCGCCGCAGAGCTGCGCGACGACACCATTCTGGTTTCGGTGATTCACGTCAACAACGAAATCGGTACCATCAACGACATCGCGGCTATTGGCGAACTGACCCGTTCCCAAGGTGTGCTGCTGCACGTCGATGCGGCACAGTCCACCGGCAAGGTTGAAATCGACCTGGCCAAGCTCAAAGTCGACCTGATGTCGTTCTCTGCCCACAAAACCTACGGCCCCAAAGGCATTGGGGCGCTCTACGTGAGCCGCAAACCGCGTGTTCGCCTCGAGGCGACCATGCACGGCGGCGGTCACGAGCGCGGCATGCGTTCGGGCACCCTGGCGACGCACCAGATCGTGGGCATGGGTGAAGCGTTTCGCGTGGCCAAGGAAGACATGGCCGCCGAAAACGTACGCATCAAGGCGCTGAGCGACCGTTTCTTCAAACAGGTCGAAGGCCTGGAAGAGCTGTACGTCAACGGCAGCTTGACCGCGCGCGTTCCGCACAACCTGAACCTGAGCTTCAACTACGTGGAAGGCGAGTCGCTCATCATGGCGCTCAAGGACCTCGCGGTTTCCTCCGGTTCGGCCTGTACCTCGGCGTCCCTGGAGCCTTCCTACGTGCTGCGCGCCCTGGGCCGCAACGACGAGTTGGCACACAGCTCGATCCGCTTCACCTTCGGCCGTTTCACCACCGAAGAAGAAATCGACTACGCCGCGCAGAAAGTCTGCGAGGCCGTTACCAAGCTGCGCGCCCTGTCGCCGCTGTGGGACATGTACAAAGACGGTGTCGATATCTCCAAGATCGAGTGGGCGGCACACTAAATAAAGAAGCCGCCACATACAGGTTCTGTAACAACGTGGCGATCAACGCTGGCGTTTTTACCGGGCCTCAAGAGCGGCCCTGATGAGTGAGGATTAAGAATCATGGCTTACAGCGAAAAGGTCATCGACCACTACGAGAACCCGCGCAACGTCGGCAAGATGGACGCCGAAGACCCTGATGTCGGTACCGGCATGGTCGGCGCGCCCGCCTGCGGCGACGTGATGCGCCTGCAAATCAAGGTCAACGAGCAAGGCATCATCGAAGACGCCAAGTTCAAGACCTACGGTTGCGGTTCGGCCATCGCCTCCAGCTCCCTGGCGACCGAGTGGATGAAAGGCAAGACTCTGGATGAAGCAGAGACCATCAAGAACACTCAGTTGGCTGAAGAACTGGCCCTGCCGCCGGTCAAGATTCACTGCTCCGTACTCGCCGAGGACGCCATCAAGGCCGCCGTTCGCGATTACAAGCAGAAGAAAGGCTTGATCTGAGATCCCCCACAGCTTGAGTCGTAAGGAGTTCCGATGGCTATCAGCATGACAGAAGCGGCTGCTCAACACGTGCGACGCTCCCTCAACGGGCGCGGCAAGGGTGATGGGATTCGCCTGGGTGTCCGCACCACAGGCTGTTCCGGCCTTGCCTACGTGCTGGAGTTTGTCGACGAAGTGAACAGCGACGATCAGGTGTTCGAGAGTCATGGCGAGAAAGTGATTATCGATCCCAAGAGCCTGACGTACCTCGACGGTACTGAGCTGGATTTCGTCAAGGAAGGGTTGAACGAAGGCTTCAAGTTCAACAATCCCAATGTTCGCGGTGAATGTGGCTGCGGCGAAAGCTTCAATATCTGAGGCATTTTGTGGGTACTCCTTGTCATTTCGCTTTATTCGAGTTGCAGCCGAGTTTTCGCCTGGACCTCGACCAGTTGGCCACGCGCTACCGTGAATTGGCGCGCGGCGTCCACCCCGACCGCTTTGCCGACGCCACCGAGCGTGAGCAGCGGCTGGCGCTGGAACAGTCCGCCAGCCTCAATGAGGCCTACCAGACGCTCAAGAGCCCTCCCAAGCGTGCGCGCTACCTGCTCGCCATGGGCGGTGGGGAGTTGCCGCTGGAGGTCACGGTGCACGATCCAGAGTTTCTTCTGCAACAGATGCAATGGCGCGAAGAACTTGAAGATCTGCAGGGCAGCGCCGACCTGGCCGGAGTCGCTACGTTCAAGCGTCGCCTCAAGGTGGCGCAGGACGAACTGAACGAAAGCTTCGCTGCCTGTTGGGATGATGCGGCGCAACGCGAGCAGGCCGAACGCCTGATGCGGCGCATGCAGTTCCTC
This sequence comes from Pseudomonas sp. MF08817, assembly GCF_059862705.1. Classification (NCBI taxonomy): domain Bacteria; kingdom Pseudomonadati; phylum Pseudomonadota; class Gammaproteobacteria; order Pseudomonadales; family Pseudomonadaceae; genus Pseudomonas; species Pseudomonas sp. MF08817. The sequence goes on along the minus strand of NZ_JCBCUY010000001.1, from coordinate 289,511 downwards.
GACAAGCTCACCTACGAAGTGCGCCAACTAGAAGAGCGCCTCGACGATTAACCCAGTGCTGCCCAAGTTGCACGCCTGATAGACAGATAAGACCTGATTACCATGGCCCTACTGCAGATCGCCGAACCCGGCCAAAGTCCTCAACCGCACCAGCGTCGCCTGGCTGTGGGGATCGACTTGGGCACCACCAACTCCCTGGTCGCTGCGGTGCGCAGCGGCCTGAGCGAGCCCCTGGCCGACGCCGATGGCCAGGTCATCCTGCCGTCCGCGGTGCGTTATCACGCCGATCGCGTCGAGGTGGGTGAGTCTGCCCGGCTGGCTGCCGCCGCCGATCCGCTCAACACCGTGCTGTCGGTCAAGCGCCTGATGGGGCGCGGCCTTGGCGACGTCAAGCAACTGGGCGATCAACTGCCTTACCGCTTTGTCGGCGGCGAATCCCATATGCCGTTCATCGATACCGTGCAGGGGCCGAAAAGCCCGGTGCAGGTGTCGGCCGAGATCCTCAAGGTTTTACGCCAGCGCGCTGAAAACACCTTGGGCGGGGACTTGGTGGGTGCGGTGATTACCGTCCCAGCCTACTTCGACGACGCTCAACGCCAGGCCACCAAGGACGCGGCGAAACTTGCCGGCCTGAATGTGCTGCGCCTGCTCAACGAACCGACAGCCGCTGCCGTGGCCTATGGTCTGGACCAGCACGCCGAAGGCTTGGTCGCCATTTACGACCTGGGTGGCGGCACCTTCGATATCTCGATTCTGCGTCTGACCGGCGGTGTCTTCGAAGTTTTGGCCACCGGTGGCGACAGTGCCCTGGGCGGTGATGACTTCGACCATGCCTTGGCCGGTTGGATCATCGAGGGCGCTGGCTTGTCCGCCGACCTGGACCCGGGTGCGCAGCGTAACCTGCTGCAAACCGCGTGTGCCGCCAAGGAAGCCTTGACCCAGGCTGCTTCGGTTGAAGTGGTCTACGGTACGTGGTCGGCTCAGTTGACCCGTGATGCCTTCGATGCGCTGATCGAACCCATGGTCGCACGCAGCCTCAAGGCCTGCCGTCGCGCCGTGCGTGATTCCGGCGTCGAGCTTGAAGACGTGGCCGCCGTGGTCATGGTCGGCGGCTCGACCCGCGTGCCCCGTGTGCGCGATGCAGTGGCCGAAGCCTTCGGTCGCCAGCCGTTGACCGAGATCGACCCGGATCAGGTCGTGGCCATTGGCGCCGCGATCCAGGCCGATACCCTGGCAGGCAACAAGCGCGACGGTGGCGAATTGCTGCTGCTTGACGTGATTCCGCTGTCCTTGGGCCTGGAAACCATGGGCGGGTTGATGGAGAAGGTGATCCCGCGCAACACCACTATCCCTGTCGCCCGCGCCCAGGATTTCACCACCTACAAGGATGGCCAGTCGGCCATGATGATTCATGTGCTACAAGGCGAGCGCGAGCTGATTAGCGACTGCCGCTCCCTGGCGCGCTTTGAGTTGCGCGGCATTCCGGCCATGGTGGCGGGTGCGGCGAAGATCCGCGTGACCTTCCAGGTCGACGCCGACGGCCTGCTCAGCGTGGCCGCCCGTGAACTGGGCTCGGGTGTCGAGGCGAGCATCCAGGTCAAGCCGTCCTACGGCCTGACGGATGGCGAAATCGCCCGCATGCTCAAGGATTCTTTCCGGTACGCCAGTGACGACAAGAACGCCCGGGTGCTGCGTGAGCAGCAAGTCGATGCCCAGCGCCTTCTCGAGGCTGTGCAGGGCGCGCTTGAGGCAGACGGTGAGCGCCTGCTGGATGCTGAAGAACGCTTGGTCATCGACCTGCAGATGCAGGAACTGGCCGAATTGATGAAAGGCACCGATGGTTATGCCATCGAACAACAGACCAAGCGCCTTTCACAAGTAACCGATGCCTTTGCCGCCCGTCGTATGAACCAGACGGTGAAAGCCGTCCTGGCGGGACGCAACCTGAATGAAATTGAGGAATAACTGATGCCGCAGGTCATTTTTCTGCCACACGCCGAGCATTGCCCGGACGGTATGGTCGTGGAGGCTGAGACCGGCAAGTCCATTCTCGAAGTTGCCCACGACAACCACATTGAGATCGAGAGTGCTTGTGGTGGCGTTAACGCCTGTACCACGTGTCACTGCATTATCCGCGAAGGTTTCAATAGCCTTGAAGAGGCCGATGAGCTGGAAGAGGACTATCTTGATAGGGCCTGGGGCCTGGAACCGACGTCGCGCCTGAGCTGTCAGGCCAAGGTGGGGACAGAAGACCTTACCGTCGAAATTCCGAAGTATTCGCTCAACCATGCGGCCGAAGCGCCGCACTGATTCAAGGAAGTGTCATGAGTCTTAAATGGGTTGATGTGCAAGAGATCGCTATCCTGTTGGCAGACGGCAACCCGGATATGGATCCCTATTCTCTGAATTTTGTTGCTTTGCGTGACATGGTCATGGCCTTGCCAGGCTTTGATGATGAGCGCGATCGCGGTGGCGAAAAGGTTCTGGAAGCTATCCAGACTGCCTGGAAAGAAGAGCAGGACTGACGCCTCCCTTACGCAGTTAGGCAATACCCAAGAACCCGCGTATAATTCGCGGGTTTAATTTTTCGTAAATTACCGTTTCTGGAGTTACACCATGGCTGTTCAACGTACTTTCTCCATCATCAAGCCTGACGCTGTTGCAAAAAACGTTATCGGCGAGATCACCACTCGTTTCGAAAAAGCCGGCCTGCGCGTTGTCGCTTCGAAACTCAAGCAACTGTCCAAAGCCGAAGCCGAAGGCTTCTATGCTGAGCACAGCGCTCGCGGTTTCTTCGGCGACCTGGTTGCCTTCATGATCTCCGGCCCTGTTGTTGTTCAGGTTCTGGAAGGCGAAAACGCTATCGCTCTGAACCGTGAGCTGATGGGCGCTACCAACCCTAAAGAAGCAGCTGCCGGCACCATCCGTGCTGATTTCGCTGACTCCATCGACGCCAACGCTGTGCACGGTTCGGACTCCGAAGCCGCTGCTGCTCGCGAAATCTCGTACTTTTTCGCAGCTACTGAAGTAACCACTCGCTAAGCACTGGCTTAAGAGTGAAGGTGAATCCATGACGACAACGACTGCAAAAACCAACCTGCTGGGCCTGACCCAGCCGGAAATGGAAAAATTCTTCGACTCAATCGGGGAGAAGCGTTTCCGTGCCAGTCAGGTAATGAAATGGATTCACCACCTTGGCGTCGATGATTTCGACGCTATGACGAACGTCAGCAAAGCCCTGCGCGACAAGCTCAAGGCCATTGCCGAAGTTCGCGGTCCGGAAGTGGTCAGCGAGGATATCTCCAGCGACGGCACCCGCAAGTGGGTGGTGCGCGTGGCGTCCGGCAGCTGCGTCGAGACCGTCTACATCCCCCAGGGCAAGCGCGGCACCTTGTGCGTTTCGTCCCAGGCAGGCTGTGCCCTGGATTGCAGTTTCTGCTCCACCGGCAAGCAAGGTTTCAACAGCAACCTCACCGCCGCCGAAGTTATCGGCCAGGTGTGGATTGCCAACAAATCGTTCGGCAGCATTCCCGCCACCGTCGATCGCGCCATCACCAACGTGGTGATGATGGGCATGGGCGAGCCCCTGCTGAACTTTGACAACGTCGTCGCGGCCATGCACTTGATGATGGATGACCTGGGCTACGGCATTTCCAAGCGCCGCGTGACCCTGTCTACCTCCGGTGTGGTGCCGATGATCGATGAGCTGTCCAAGCACATCGACGTCTCCCTGGCGTTGTCCCTGCACGCACCGAACGACGCATTGCGTAACCAATTGGTGCCGATCAACAAAAAGTATCCGCTTAAGATGCTGCTCGAGTCGTGCCAGCGCTACATGTCGTCCCTGGGCGAAAAGCGCGTGCTGACCATCGAATACACCTTGCTCAAAGACATCAACGACAAGGTTGAACATGCGGTGGAGATGATCGAGTTGCTCAAGGATGTGCCTTGCAAGATCAACCTGATTCCCTTCAATCCGTTTCCCCATTCCGGTTACGAGCGGCCCAGCAATAACGCCATTCGTCGCTTCCAGGATCAACTGCATCACGCCGGCTTCAACGTCACCGTGCGCACCACCCGTGGTGAGGACATCGACGCAGCCTGTGGCCAGTTGGTCGGGCAGGTGCTGGACCGCACCCGCCGCAGCGAACGTTACATTGCCGTGCGCGAACTGAGTGCAGACGGCGATACGGCGCAAAACGCTGTGAACCGCCCCTGAGAGAGGATCTCCATGCCTGTGCGCCTCGCGCTGCTTTTGCTGTTTGCCAGCCTGTTGGCCGGTTGTGTGCTGTTCGGTGAAACCCACCCAATGGCAACGAGCAAGGGCCGCGATGAGGCGCGTGCTGCCTATGTCCAGCTTGGCCTGGGCTATTTGCAGCAGGGCCTGAGCGAGCAAGCGAAGGCACCGCTGACCAAGGCGTTGGAGCTGAACGCCAACGATGCCGACGCCAACGCGGCCCTTGCGCTGGTGTTCCAGGCGGAAATGGAGCCCGAGCTGGCAGAAGGCTATTTTCGCAAGGCATTGGCTGCCCGCCCCGACGAACCGCGTATCCTGAACAACTACGGCAGTTTTCTGTTTGAACAAAAGCGTTACCCGGACGCTTACCAGTACTTTGAGCGGGCCGCTGCCGATACTCTCTACTCCGAGCGTTCGCGGGTTTTCGAGAACCTGGGGGTGACGGCGTCGGTGATGGGCCAGCGTGATGTGGCCCGTCAGCAACTGGAAAAAGCCTTGCGCCTGAACCGGCAACAGCCGCGCGCCTTGCTGGAAATGGCTGAGTTGTCTTTCGAAGATAGGCAATATGTCCCCGCGCGGGACTATTACGATCGTTTTAGCCTGCTCAGCGCGCAAAATGCACGTAGTCTATTGCTCGGTCTGAAATTGGCCGATGTGTTTGAGGACCGCGACAAGGCCATGCGTATTGGCCAGCAACTAGAACGACTCTATCCCGGTACGCCGGAATATCAGCAATACCTGTCGGAGCAATGATGAAAGCGGCGCATCCCGAAGTTGTAGCAGCGACTCGTGTCAATCCCGGTGAGACTTTGCGCCAGGCTCGCGAAAGCAATGGCTGGTCGTTGGCCGAAGTGGCGTTGAAGCTCAACCTCACGATCAGTTCATTGACCAACCTGGAAAACGGCGCCTTCGACAAATTGCCGGGGCATACCTTCGCCCGCGGTTATATCCGCGCCTATGCCAAGTTGCTGGAGATGGACCAGGCAGTGTTGGTGCAGGCGTTCGATCAGTACACCGGCACCGATTCCCAAGGCAGCAGCGTGCACAGCCTGGGCCGGATTGAGGAGCCTGTGCGGGTTTCCCACACTATTTTGCGCATTGTCAGCCTACTGTTGTTGATTGCGGTGGTCGGTGGTGGCTTTATCTGGTGGCAAGACCAGACGTCGCTGCGCACCAAGGACCTGATCGGCCTCAACCAAGAACACGTTGAAGTCGAGGGCGCCGATGGCACCACGCAGATTCATCCCCTCGACGAGCCGGAAGACCAGGCTGTCGTAGAAGGCCAGAGCGAGGGCGAAACCGCCCTGGCCCTGCCTGATGCATCAACCACTGGCGAAGCTGCGGCCGAAGCCAGCGCGCCCACAGCACCTGTGGTGGCTGCGGCCACTGCGGTCACCCCGCCAGCGCCAGTAGTGAACGCGCCGGCTACCCCTGCAGCTCCCGTTGTCAGCGCCCCGGCGCCCGCGGCTCTGGCTCCGACTGTGGCTCAAGCCCCTGCGGCGGGTGATGGCCAGGTGCAACTGCACTTCACCGCCGACTGCTGGGCACAAGTGACCGATGGCAGCGGCAAGGTTCTGGTCAGTGCCCTTAAGCGCAAGGGCGAGACTGTCGATGTCAGCGGCAAGCCACCGTTTTCCGTGCGCCTGGGTTATGCCCGAGGCGCACAAGTCAGCTACAACGGGCGAGCGGTCGATCTCGCGCCGTTCACGAGTGGCGAGACTGCTCGCCTGAAGTTGGGTCAATAAGTCATGCACGGCGAATCTCCAATCAAACGTCGCGAATCCCGCAAAATCTGGGTCGGCTCGGTTCCCGTGGGCGGCGATGCGCCTATCGCGGTTCAGAGTATGACCAACAGCGACACCAACGATGTGGCCGCCACCGTGGCCCAGATCAATCGTCTGGAAGCGGCAGGTGTGGATATCGTGCGAGTGTCCGTGCCGGACATGGACGCAGCCGAGGCCTTCGGGCGGATCAAGCAACTGGTCAAGGTGCCCTTGGTTGCCGATATTCACTTCGACTACAAGATCGCCTTGCGTGTCGCCGAGTTGGGCGTGGATTGCCTGCGAATCAACCCGGGCAATATCGGTCGCGAAGACCGAGTGCGTGCCGTGGTCGATGCGGCTCGCGACCGCGGAATTCCGATCCGGATCGGCGTCAACGCCGGTTCCCTGGAAAAAGACCTGCAGAAGAAATACGGCGAGCCGACCCCGGCTGCTTTGGTCGAGTCGGCGCTGCGCCATGTCGAACACCTGGAACGCCTGAATTTCCAGGACTTCAAGGTCAGTGTGAAGGCCTCCGACGTGTTCATGGCCGTTGAAGCCTACCGCCTCTTGGCCAAGGAAATCGTCCAACCGTTGCACCTGGGGATTACCGAGGCCGGCGGTTTGCGTTCAGGCACAGTGAAATCTGCCGTGGGCCTCGGTATGCTGCTGGCCGAAGGGATTGGCGATACTATCCGCATCTCGTTGGCGGCTGATCCGGTCGAGGAAGTGAAAGTCGGCTACGACATTCTCAAATCCCTGCATTTACGCTCCCGTGGCATCAACTTCATTGCCTGCCCGAGTTGCTCGCGGCAGAACTTCGACGTGGTGAAAACCATGAACGAACTGGAAGTCCGCCTCGAAGACCTGCTGGTACCACTGGACGTCGCGGTGATTGGCTGCGTGGTCAACGGCCCCGGTGAAGCCAAGGAAGCCCACGTGGGCCTGACTGGCGGTACGCCGAACCTGATTTACATCGACGGCAAGCCGTCGCAGAAGCTGACGAATGACAATCTGGTGGATCAACTCGAAAGATTGATCCGCCAGAAAGCGGCCGAAAAGGTCGAGGCTGACGCTGCGGTCATTGCGCGCGGCTGACCGAACGAACTAAGGAATTTTTGTGAGCAAGTCTCTGCAAGCCATTCGTGGCATGAACGACATCCTGCCCGAACAGACGCCGTTGTGGCGGTACTTTGAAGGTACGGTCGCGCGCCTGCTGGATAACTACGGTTATAAGCAGATCCGCATGCCGATCGTCGAGTTCACCGAGCTGTTCAAACGCTCCATCGGTGAAGTGACCGACATCGTCGAAAAAGAGATGTACACCTTCGATGACCGCAACGGCGACTCCCTAACCCTGCGCCCCGAAGGCACTGCTGCCTGCGTGCGCGCAGTGCTGGAACACGGCATTACCGGCGGTGGCCAGGTGCAGAAGCTCTGGTACATCGGCCCGATGTTCCGCCACGAACGCCCGCAGAAAGGCCGCTATCGCCAGTTTCACCAGATAGGCGTCGAAGTGTTCAACCTCGACGGCCCGGACATCGATGCTGAGCTGATCGTGCTGACCTGGCGCCTGTGGGGCGAGCTGGGTATCCGCGATGCGGTCAAGCTTGAACTCAACAGCTTGGGCACCAGCGAGTCCCGCGGGCGCTATCGCGAAGCGCTGGTGGCGTATCTCTCGCAGCACCTGGACCAGCTTGACGAAGACAGCCAGCGTCGCCTGAAGACCAACCCGTTGCGGGTGCTGGATACCAAGAACGCCGATACCCAAGCGGTTCTGGTCGATGCGCCGAAAATGGCCGATTACCTGGACGATGAATCGCGCATCCACTTTGAAGGGCTCAAGGCGCGCCTGGATGCGGCGGGCATTCCCTACGTGATTAATCCCAAACTGGTGCGCGGGCTCGATTACTACAGCAAGACCGTTTTTGAATGGGTGACCGATAAGCTCGGCGCCCAAGGCACCGTGTGCGCCGGTGGCCGCTACGATGGCCTCGTCGAGCAGATGGGCGGCAAACCTACTTCCGGCGTCGGTTTCGCCATGGGCATCGAGCGTCTGGTACTGATGCTTGAGGCACTGGAGCAAGTTCCAGAAGAGTTGTCGCGCCAGGTTGATGTTTACCTCTGCGCCTTCGGCGAGGCCGCCGAACTGGCTGCTCTGGCCTTGAGCGAGCGAGTGCGTGACCAGTTGCCCCACCTGCGCCTGCAGGTCAATGCCGGTGCCGGCAGCTTCAAGAGCCAGTTCAAGAAAGCCGACAAGAGCGGTGCGTTGTACGCACTGATCCTGGGTGACGATGAGCTGGCGCAGCAAGTGGTAGGTTTCAAACCCCTGCGTGGCCAGGGTGAACAACAAAGCGTCGCCTGGGATGCACTTGCTGCGCACCTGGCCACCTGCGTCGTGCAGGGTTGAAGCTGTCAAACAGCCGATTTAGCGAATAAGGAGTATTGGGGTGTCGAGTAGCGAAGATGAACAGCTAGCGGAATTCAAAGACTGGTGGCAGCGGAACGGCAAACCCTTGGTCACTGGCGGCCTGTTGGCGCTGGTTATCGTGTTCGGCTGGCAGGCCTGGCAGAAGTACCAGAGCAATCAGTCGCAAGGCGCCTCGATTCTCTATCAGCAACTGCTGGAAACCACGCTGACGCCCGACGGCAAGCCTGACCCGGCCCGTGTCGCGGACCTGGCGGGCAAGTTGAACAAAGAGTTCGGCGGCACCGCTTATGCCCAGTACGGCAGCCTGTTCGTGGCCAAGGTCGCGGTCGATACCGGCAAGCTGGACGACGCTGCGGCCCAGCTCAAGGCAATTGCCGACAAACCGGTCAACCCGACTCTGGGCGAAGTGGCGCGTCAGCGTCTGGCCCAGGTGTTGGCGGCACAGAACAAGGCTGATGAGGCCCTCAAGTTGCTGGAAGGAGATGCGGACAAGGCGTTCCTGGCCACTCGCGAAGAACTCAAAGGTGACCTGCTGGTCCAGTTGGGTCGCGCCGACGAAGCCCATGCCGCGTACGAAAAAGCCAAGGCTGCGCTGTCTGATGAAGCAGCGGTCGGTGGCCTACAAATCAAGCTGGACGACTTGGCCAAAGGGGATGCGTGACGTGATTCGTTGGAAACATGCAGCATTGCTGGCCCTGGCCATTCTGGCCGCGGGTTGCAGCAGCAACAGCAAAAAAGAATTGCCTCCGGCAGAGCTGGTCGACTTCAAAGAAGAAGTGGTCCTGCAAAAGCAATGGAGCCGTTCGGTCGGTGACGGCCAGGGCGAAACCTACAACATGCTGGTGCCCGCGATCGACGGTGACACCCTCTACGCCGCCGATGTGACAGGTGTGGTGATGTCGCTCGATCGTATGACTGGCGACGTCAAGTGGAAGCAGGATCTCGATCTGCCCGTCTCCGGCGCCGTCGGCGTGGGTTATGGCCTGGTCATGATCGGCACGCTCAAGGGTGAAGTGGTTGCCCTGGATTCCAGCAACGGCGAAGAGAAATGGCGCGCACGCGTGACCAGTGAAGTGCTTGCGCCGCCCGCCACCAACGGTGACGTGGTGGTGGTGCAGACCCAGGACGATCGCCTGATCGGCCTGGATGCTGCCACTGGCAACCAGCGCTGGCTCTATGACAGCACCCCGGCGGTACTGACCCTGCGCGGCACCAGTGCGCCAATCGTCACCAATCGCCTAGCTGTCGCCGGCCTCTCCACCGGTAAAGTGGTGGCCCTGGATACCCATAACGGCGTGCCGGTCTGGGAGCAACGGGTAGCCATTCCACAAGGTCGTTCGGAACTGGATCGCGTGGTCGATATTGATGGTGGTCTGCTGTTGTCTGGCGGCACCCTGTATATCGCCAGCTACCAGGGCCGTGTTGCGGCGCTGGACCTGGAAAGCGGTCGTCCGCTCTGGCAGCGGGATGCTTCCAGCTACGCCGGTGTGGCCCAGGGCTTTGGCAGCGTCTACGTGAGCCTGGCTTCGGGCACCGTCGAAGGCGTGGACGAGCGTTCTACCACCGCGTTGTGGACCAACGATTCCCTGGCACGCCGCCAGTTGTCGGCACCGGAAGTGTTTTCCAGCTACGTGGCCGTCGGTGACCTGGAAGGTTACCTGCACCTGTTGAGCCAGGTGGATGGCCGCTTCGTCGGCCGTGAGCGTATCGACAGCGATGGCCTGCGTGCCCGTCCGCTGGTGGTAGGCGACATGATTTATGTGTATGGCAACAGTGGCAAACTGGAAGCCCTGACCATCAAGTAATGACTATGCTTGGGGTCTGACCCCAAGCGGCCCCGTTCTCACGGGGTTTGCAGCGCCTTCGGGCGCTGCCCCGAGCACCAGCCGCTGCCTCGCAGCGGCTTTTGTATTTTCGCAAATAACGAAGTGGAGAGCCGCATGGTTCCCGTAATCGCCCTGGTGGGCCGCCCGAACGTCGGCAAGTCCACCCTGTTCAACCGCCTGACCAGGACTCGCGACGCCATTGTCGGCGACTTGTCCGGTCTGACCCGTGATCGCCAATACGGTGAGGCAAAGTGGCAAGGGCGCTCCTACATTTTGATCGATACCGGCGGTATTTCCGGTGACGAGCATGGCATGGACGAAAAGATGGCCGAGCAGTCGCTGCTGGCCATCGAAGAAGCCGATGTCGTCCTCTTTCTGGTCGATGCCCGCGCCGGTTTCACCGCTGCCGACCAGATGATCGCCGAGCACCTGCGCAAGCGAAATAAGCGTTCCTACGTGGTCGCCAACAAGGTCGATAACATCGACCCTGAAATGGCCCGCGCCGAGTTCGCCCCGTTGGGCATGGGCCACGCGATCCCGATCGCCGGTGCCCACGGCCGCGGCATCACGCAGATGCTGGAAATCGCCCTGAGCGACTTCCCCAAAGACGATGACGAAGCGCCTGAAGACGGCGAAGAGGAAATCGTCGAAGAAGGCCAGGAAGCCAAGCGCATTCCCGGTCCGAGCGAAAAAGACGGGATCAAGATTGCCATCATCGGCCGCCCGAACGTCGGCAAGTCGACCCTGGTCAACCGCATGCTCGGTGAAGACCGGGTTATCGTCTACGACCAGCCCGGCACCACCCGCGACAGTATCTATATTCCCTTTGAGCGTAACGAAGAGAAGTACACGCTGATCGACACCGCTGGTGTGCGCAAACGCGGCAAGATCCACGAGGAAGTTGAAAAGTTCTCCGTGGTCAAGACCCTGCAAGCGATCAAAGACGCCAACGTGGTGATCTTCGTCATGGATGCCCGCGAAGGTGTGGTTGACCACGACCTCAACCTGCTGGGCTTTGCCCTGGAAGCGGGTCGGGCGCTGGTGATCGCGATCAACAAGTGGGACGGCATGACCCCCGGCGAGCGTGATTTCGTCAAGGTCGAGTTGCAACGTCGCCTGTTTTTCGTTGATTTTGCCGACATTCACTTCATCTCGGCCCTGCACGGTACGGGCGTGGGCAACCTCTACGCTTCGGTGCAGAACTCGTTCAAGTCGGCGGTCACCCGCTGGCCGACGAATCGCCTGACCCAGATTCTCGAAGACGCCGTGGGCGAGCATGCGCCGCCGATGGTCAACAACCGTCGGATCAAGCTGCGGTACGCCCACTTGGGCGGTGCCAACCCGCCGATTATCGTGATCCACGGTAACCAGATCGAGAAGGTGCCCAAGTCCTATGTGCGCTACCTGGAGAACACCTATCGCCGGGTACTGAAACTGGTCGGTACGCCGATCCGTATTGAGTTCAAGGGCGGTGAGAACCCGTACGAAGGCAACAAAAACACGCTCACCGACCGCCAGGTCAACAAGAAGCGTCGTTTGATGACCCACCACAAGAAGGCCGACAAGAAGCGCCGCGACAAGCGCTGATTCATCGGGCCGGTTGAAGAAGGGCGCTTTATGCGCCCTTTTTTTATGGGCGTTGGATGGGCTATCCTCCGGGGCTCCCGCGCCGCCGTAGAGCCGGGTGTTGAGCAGGGAATCACCCATGATCGCCAGTAAGCTGCCGAATGTCGGCACCACTATCTTCACCCGCATGTCGCAGCTCGCGATGGAAACCGGCGCACTGAACCTGTCCCAGGGCTTTCCCGATTTCGACGGCCCGCAGGCCCTACGGGATGCGCTCAGTTGGCATGTTGCCAACGGCCACAACCAGTACTCGCCCATGACCGGCCTGCCGGCACTGCGCCAGCAAGTGGCTGCGAAGATCCAGCGCAGCTACGGCGTGCGGGTCAATGCGGACATGGAAGTCACCATCACCCCCGGCGCCACCCAGGGCATCTTCTGCGCCATCCAGGCGGTTATCCACAGCGGCGATGAAGTTATCGTTTTCGACCCTGCCTACGACAGCTACGAGCCATCGGTAGAACTGGCCGGCGGGCGTTGCGTGCATGTGCAACTGGACAGCCAGACCTTCACCATCGATTTCAACAAGCTCGCCCAGGCGCTGAGCCCGCGCACGCGGATGATTATTCTCAACTCCCCGCATAACCCCAGCGGCGCGTTGATCTCCCGGGCCGAGCTGGACCAGTTGGCGCAACTGATCCGTGACCGCGACATTTACCTGATTAGCGACGAAGTTTACGAGCACCTGGTGTTCGACGGCGTGGCCCACGCCAGTGTGCTGGCCCACGAAGAGCTGTATCAGCGCGCCTTTGTGGTCAGTTCGTTCGGCAAGACCTACCACGTAACCGGTTGGAAAACCGGTTACGTGGTGGCGCCTCCGGCCCTGAGCGCCGAGCTGCGCAAAGTGCACCAGTACGTGAGTTTCTGCGGTGTGACGCCATTGCAGTACGCCCTGGCCGATTTCATGGCCGAGCACCCGGAGCACATCGATGAGCTGCCGGGGTTCTATCAGGCCAAGCGCGATTTGTTCTGCGATCTGCTCGCGCCTTCGCGCTTGAGCTTTACCCGGGTCACCGGCACCTACTTCCAGTTGGTGGATTACTCGCAGATCCGCCCCGACCTCAACGATGTCGAGATGGCGCTGTGGCTCACCCGTGAGCATGGTGTGGCGACCATCCCGGTGTCGGTGTTCTACCAGAACCCACCACAAGAGCAGCGCCTGGTGCGCTTGTGCTTCGCTAAACGGGAGGAGACGCTGCGTCAGGCAGCGCAAAAACTATGTGGGATTTGACTGCTTTTCCGAACCTGAACATCGCCCTGGTGCAGACCACGCTGGCCTGGCACGACCGTCAGGCCAACCACGATCACTTCGAGTTGCTGCTGGAACAGGCGCGTGGCGCGGACTTGATAATCCTGCCGGAGATGTTCACCACGGGGTTTTCCATGGAGTCCGAAACCCTGGCCGAGCCCGAGAACGGCCCCACCAGCCAATGGCTGCGGGGCCAGGCGAAAAAGTACGACGCGGTGGTGACCGGCAGCCTGATTGTGCAACTGGCCGATGGCAGCCATCGCAACCGCTTGCTGTGGGCGCGCCCGGATGGCGAAGTGCTGCACTACGACAAGCGTCACCTGTTCCGCATGGCCGGTGAACATAAGCACTTCAGCCCAGGCGAGCGGCAGGTGCGGTTCGAGCTCAAAGGGTGGCGCATTCGGCCGCTGATTTGCTACGACCTGCGTTTCCCCGTGTGGAGCCGCGACCCCCACGACACCGACCTGCTGCTCTACACCGCCAACTGGCCAGGCGCGCGGCGCCAGCACTGGAACCGCTTGCTGCCCGCGCGGGCCATTGAAAACCTGTGCTACGTCGCGGCGGTCAATCGGGTCGGCACCGACGGCAAGGGCTTTGCCTACACCGGGGATAGCCAGGTTCTGGATTTCCAGGGCGAAAGCCTGTTGAGTGCGGGAGAGGCGGACGGGGTGTTCCTGGTGTGCCTGGATGCGGCAGAGCTGGCGGCTTATCGCACGAGGTTCCCGGCGAACCTGGATGCGGACGGTTTTCAGTTTGCCTGAGGGGGCAGCGTTACCTGCAAGATTGCTATCGCGGGCGAGCCCGCTCCCACAAGGATTTGTATTGTTTGCCACTCCCTTTGTGGGGGCCTGCCCGCGATAAGGCAGTACGAAATCCCACCCAATAAAAAGGCCCCTGGACGCTCATCCAGGGGCCTTTTGTATTGCGCAGGGCCTTACGCCGCTTTCGCCTGCGGCTGGCTGAGGGAGCGGTTCAGCGCGCTGAACAGGGCCTTGAAGCTGGCGGTGGTGATGTTTTCGTCGATACCCACGCCGTGGACCGCACGCTCACCATTGACCCGCAGTTCGATGTACGCCGCGGCCTTGGCGTTGGTGCCGGCGCCGATGGCGTGTTCGTTGTAGTCCATGATCTCCACCGGGATCGGCAAACCGGCCACCAAGGCTTCCAGGGCACCGTTACCCTTGCCGCGCCAGTGCAGGTTGGTTTCGCCCTGGCCTTTGCTGGAGACTTCCACCTCGACCGCGCTATGACCGTTCTCTTCCTGCAAGCGATGGCTGACCAGTGCATACGGGGTGTTGGCTTGCAGGTACTCGCTGTGGAGCAGGCTGTGGATCTGCTGGGCGGTCATCTCCAGGCCCAGGCGATCGGTTTCACGCTGCACGACTTGGCTGAACTCGATCTGCATGCGGCGTGGCAGGTTGATGCCGTATTCCTGTTCCAGCAAGTAAGCGATGCCGCCCTTGCCCGACTGGCTGTTGACGCGGATCACCGCCTCGTAGCTGCGGCCGATGTCGGCGGGGTCGATCGGCAGGTACGGCACTTCCCACAGGGTGTCGGGTTGTTGCTGGCTGAAGCCTTTGCGGATGGCGTCTTGGTGCGAGCCGGAGAACGCGGTGTGGACCAGGTCGCCCACGTAGGGGTGGCGCGGGTGCACCGGGATCTGGTTGCACTCTTCCACGACCTTGCGGATGCCGTCGATGTCGGAGAAGTCCAGCTCAGGGTCCACGCCCTGGGTGTAGAGGTTCAGCGCGACGGTCACCAGGTCGACGTTGCCGGTGCGCTCGCCGTTGCCGAACAGGCAGCCTTCGACACGGTCGGCGCCGGCCATCAGGCCCAGTTCGGTGGCGGCAACGCCTGTGCCACGGTCGTTATGGGTGTGCAGGCTGATGAGCACGCTGTCACGGCGGTTGATATGGCGGCCGAACCATTCGATCTGGTCGGCGTAGATGTTCGGCGTGGCGCACTCAACCGTGGCCGGCAGGTTGAGGATCATCTTGTGCTCGGGCGTTGGGTTCCACACCTCGATCACCGCGTCGCAGACTTCCTTGGAGAACTCCAGCTCCGTGGCGCTGAAGGTTTCTGGCGAGTACTCGAAGGTCCACTGGGTTTCAGGTTGCATGGCTGCGTACTTGACGAACAGCTTGGCGGCGTTCACGGCGATGGCCTTGACGCCTTCCTTGTCCTGGTTGAAGACGATTTTGCGGAAGGATGGGCTGGTGGCGTTGTACAGGTGGACGATGGCTTTTTTCGCCCCGCGCAGGGATTCGAAGGTGCGCTCGATAAGGTCTTCACGGCCCTGGGTGAGCACCTGGATGGTGGTGTCGTCCGGGATGTGGCCGTCTTCGATGAGGGTGCGTACGAAGTCGAAGTCGGTTTGCGAAGCGGCCGGGAAGGAGGCTTCGATTTCTTTCACGCCGACGGCGACCAGGGTTTTCCAGAAACGCAGTTTTTTCACTGCATCCATCGGCTCGATCAGCGACTGGTTGCCGTCGCGCAAATCGGAGCTGCACCAGATCGGCGCGCTAGTGATGGTTTTCGACGGCCAGGTGCGGTCCGGGATGTCGATGGTCGGGAAGGCGCGGTATTTCGAGGACGGGTCTTTGAGCATGGTCATAGGGGTAATCCTTATTGTTCGGCCGAAAAGAGGCGGCCTGCCGGTAATGCGTTTACGAGAGATGAGGCAAGGGGCGAGGCACCGCGATTCACCCTGGCAGTCGTGCGCTGACGAGGCACAGGCTGCGGTGTTGGCGACGCTGAATGAGGGTGTGAGAGGTTTTCATGCGTTCAACCCTAACCGCGCCGGGGGGACGATGGCAAGCGGCCGGGAAAAATTGAGATAAGTTCTGCTAATTCTCTAATTGGCGAGATTTTATGGCTTATAAGTGAGGGATTATTAGCTTTGTTTGCGCGAGGCTATCGGCTTGCGCAATTGGGGCGGCTGGGCTGATGCCATCGCGGGCGAGCCCGCTCCCACAGGGATGGCGGCGATGAACTCAGGGCTGGAACGCACCAATGAAAATCGCCGGGTCGACCCGCGCGTCGTTGAGGCTGACGTTCCAGTGCATATGGGGCCCAGTGGCGCGGCCGGTGGCGCCGACCTTGCCCACCACCGCGCCACGCGCCAATTGCTGGCCGGGCTTCACGTCGATTTTCGACATGTGGCAGAACATGCTGATAAAGCCCTGGCCGTGGTCGACGAACACGGTGTTGCCATTGAAGAAGTAGTTGCCGACCAGGATCACCTTGCCGCCGGCCGGGGTCTTGATGGGCGTGCCGGCGGGGACGGCGAAATCCAGCCCGGCGTGGGGGTTGCGCTCTTCGCCATTGAAGAAGCGGCGCACGCCGAACTTGCTCGACAGCGGGCCGTTGACCGGTTTGTCCAGCAGCAGGTTGCTTGGCAGGTTGGGGCTGAAGGTGCGGTAGGCCTTGAGCTGCACCGCCAGTTCGCCTTCGATGCGCTTGAGCTGCGCCTGGTCGGGGTTGACCTGGCTTTTGTTCTTCAGGGTGATGCGCTGTTCCGGGTACTTCTTGAAGCCGACGATGAACGGCAGGTTACGCCCTCCCGCCGTGATCTGGTGATTGCCAGGCTGGACGGTCAGCGGGATGCCGACAATGGCCAGCCAGTTCTCTTGTTCCTTGACCACCAGCACCGGTTTGCCTTGATAGCTCGCCTTGGGCGCTTGCGCCGCCGCGCCGAGGTCCACCACCGCCACGCCGCCGGGCACCGGTTTGTTGAGCAAACGGGTGATGTAGCTGTCGGCGTGGGCGTTGAGGGTCAGGCACAGCAGCAACAGGGTGCAGAAAAAACGCGGCATCGATCAGTCCAGTAAAGAGAGGGTGACAGGGGTCAGGTGGTTGTCTTCGACGCGCACCAGCAGTTCGCCTTCGCCGAGCCGGGCCTTGAGGCGCTGGCCGTTGTGGGTTTGCGCGGCGTTGCGGATGGCGTTGCCCCGTTCGTCGAGCAAAATGCTGTAGCCACGGCCCAGGGTGGCCAGTGGGCTGACCACGTGTAGGGTTTGCACCTGGCTTTGCAGTTGCAGGCGCCGGCGTTTGAGGCCTTCGCCCATGGCTCGTGGCAGACGCTCGGCGAGGCTGGCCAGGCGTTGGCGCAGCAAGGCCAGTTGCCGCCCGGGGTGCTGCCCGGCGAGGCGTGTTTCGAGCCGGATCAGGCGTTCGCGGCGGGAGTTGAGGCTGCGCTCGAAGGCGCGGCGCAGGCGCATGTCCAGGTCGTCCAGGCGTTGCGCTTGCTGGCGCAGGCGTTCGCCCGGATGGCGCAGGCGCCGGGCCATGCCTTCCAGGCGCAAGCGGTCGTGGCTCAGGCGATTGCGCATCAGCAGCACCAAGCGGCGGTGCAGGCTTTCGACCTGGCGCACCAGGTTGCTGGCATCCGGGGCCAGCAGTTCAGCGGCGGCCGAAGGGGTCGGCGCGCGCACGTCGGCGACGAAGTCGCTGATGGATACGTCGGTTTCATGGCCCACCGCGCTGACGATCGGCGTCACGCAGGCATCCACCGCCCGCGCCACGGCCTCTTCGTTGAAGCACCAGAGGTCTTCCAGCGAGCCGCCGCCACGGGCCAGGATCAGCGCATCGAAGCCACGGGCGTCGGCCAGTTGCAGGGCGCGGACGATCTGCGCGGTGGCTTCGCGGCCCTGCACGGCGGTGGGGATCAGGGTCAGCCGAACCTGGGGCGCACGGCGGCGGAACACGCTGATGATGTCGCGGATCACCGCGCCGGTGGGCGAACTGATGATGCCGATCCGCTGCGGATGGGCCGGCAGTGGCACTTTGCGCTCGGCGCTGAACAGGCCTTCGGCGCTGAGCTTCTCTTTCAGGGCATCGAAGGCCAGGCGCAACGCGCCGTCGCCGGCCGGCTCCACGGTGTCGAGGATCAATTGGTAGTCGCCACGGCCCTCGAACAACGAGACTTTGCCGCGCACTTTCACCGCCAGGCCATCCTTCAGCGCCTGGCGCACCCGCGCCGCGTTCTGGCGGAACAGCGCGCAGCGCACCTGGGCGCCGCTGTCCTTGAGGGTGAAATACACATGGCCGGACGCCGGGCGGGCGAGGTTGGAGATTTCGCCTTCGACCCAGATGTTGCTGAACACATCTTCGAGCAGCACCCGCGCGCGGCCGTTGAGCTGGCTGACGGTCAGGACTTCGCGGTCCAGGCCGAGTCTTGCAAAGGGATCTTTAATCATGGGGCGCAGTGTAAAGGCATAACGCGATCAATCTCCACGGCTGTGGGCAAATCCCTGGGTAAAGTGCCGGGTGAACTGTTCCACCAGCGGCGTGGGCGCTTGCCGGCACGCCAGGGCGATGGTGCTGTGGCAATCCGGGTCGGCCAGGGGCAGAAAGTGCAGGTTGGCGGGGGCGATGTCTTGCATCGATTCGGGCAGCAGGGCGATGCCGAACCCGGCCTGGATCAATTGCAACTGGGTGGTCTTGCGCGATACCACTCGCGCGGCCTTGGGGAAAAATCCTGCGCGCATGCACAGTTCCGCCGACAGGTAGCTCAAGCCCCCGCGCTGTGGGTGGGGCAGGGAGATGAAGGGCTGGTCCTTGAGTTGCGCCAGGTCCACGCCTTGGGCGGGCACTTGCCGGGCCAGCGCATGGCCTGGCGGCACCGCCAGCAGCAGGCGCTCGCTATATAAAGGCAGCACGCGCACGCCTTCGCGCTGGCGCAGCACAGGCAGGCGTAGCAGGCCGATGTCCAGGCGCCCCTCGGCCAACTCCTGCAATTGGGCTTCGGAGGACAGCTTGACGATGTCCATGGACACGCCGGGGTATTGCGCCAGATAAGCGCTGATGCCTTGGAGCAGGCGCCCGCACATGGGCACGGTGCTGGAGTGGCTCAAGCGCAGGGTGCCGCGCTGGCCATTGCCGACCTGGGTGGCCAGTTCGCTGGCCGCCTCAAGTTCGTTGAGCAGGCTGCGGGCGCGGGGGTAAAACGCCTCGCCGGCCGCTGTGAGCCGCGGTTGTCGCGCGGTGCGCTCGAACAGCGGCGTTTGCAATTGGCTTTCCAGTTCTTTGATCTGACGGCTCAGGGCCGATTGGGCGACGAACAGGCGCTCGGCGGCGGCGCTGAAACTGCCGCATTCGGCGATATCGACGAAGTAACGCAACTGGCGGGTGGAAATCACGAGTCATGCCTTTTTGAGATGGGTGGCGGGCAAGGATGATATTAGTCGCAATGCTCGTTGCTGGCTAAAGTCAGGCGCTAACCAAACAGGAGGCAGGCAAGTGATGAGCGTGATGGGGTTGTTGGAGTCATGGCCGTGGGGCGGGGTGGATTGGCTGGTGATCGGCCTGGGCATTGCACTGGCCTACATCGTGTTCGGCATCGCCGGGTTTGGCACGGCGCTGGTGGCCGGGCCGATCCTGATCCTGTTCATGCCGCTGTCGAAAATCGTGCCCCTGCTGGTGCTGCTGGATTTTGTCGCCGCGTTCGGCAACCTGCTGCCGTCGCGCAAGGACGTGGCCCGGGGGGAGTTGCTGCGCTTGCTGCCGTGCATGGTGGTGGGGTGCGCCCTGGGGGTGACCTTTTTGCTCAACCTTAAGTCGGACATCTTGCTGTTGTTGATGGGGCTGTTTATCAGCGCCTATGCGATCTACAGCCTGGCGGTGAAAGTGCGCGCCAGCCAGCTCGCGGCCGGGTGGGCAGTGCCGATGGGCACGGTGGGCGGGTTGTTTGGCGCACTGTTTGGCAGCGGCGGGTTCCTGTATGCGATCTACCTCAATGCTCGCTTGCCCAAGGATGCGGCGCGGGCCACCCAGAGTGCGCTGATTAGCTGCAGCACCCTGGTGCGCCTGAGCCTGTTCCTGCTGGCCGGGGTTTATGCCGAACTGCCGTTGCTGGTACTGGCGGCCTGCTTGCTGCCCGCCATGGCCCTGGGCCTGTGGATCGGCCGGCGCCTGAGCATGAAACTATCGCGCGAGGCCTTCGTGCGCTTGGTGACCTGGCTGGTGCTGGCCAGTGGCATTGCGCTGATCGGCCGCTATCTGAGCGCTTGACCTGCGGGGCTCAAGGATTAAGCTGCTGGCCTTTTAGCGCGCCATCGCGGGCAAAGCGCCACACTCTGTGGGTGCGGGGTCGCCCGCGATAGCACCAGCAGCCCCGCAGGCCCGCCATGAATTCGCAAAGCATTCTCGTCCCGAAAATCTCCACCCTGCCGGTCCACGAACCCCGTGCGCGGGCGGTTGTGCGCTGGCTGGTGCGCAAGAACATTATTAAAGAAGAACTCTCGACCTGCGGGCGCACGGGCAATCGCATGGCCTACGCCATTGCCGACGGCGCCCGGGCGGTGGTGCTGCACCCCGAGGCGCTGCCCTTCGGCGAACCGATCAATGGCTTGGAAATCGTCACCAAGCGCTGCATCTACACGCCGGCCAAGGGTTTTCTCGAAGAGGCCGGTTGCCCCGAGTGCCGTCAGGAAGTGGGCGAGGTGTTGTTCGACAGCCTGGAAGACTGGATGCCGGGGCGCACCGATAACTTCATCTGCCCTTTGTGCGGCCATGAAGATGACATCAACGGCTTTCTGTTTTTACAGGAGTGCGGTTTTTCCAACCTGGGGTTTATCTTCAACAACTGGGCCGAGGCGGGCTTCAAGCCGAGTTTCATCGACGAGTTCGCCGACTGGCTGGATCAGAAGATCAGTTGGGTGAAAGTGGAGTTGTGAGCTTTTTGCCCCATCCATCCGCATGGCCAACATAGTCAGAGTTTTATCTTTCGCAGCCAGGGGTGTCTGAGTATAATGGCGCGCTTCCATTTTCCCGCTCGGGAGCCCCCGCGATGCTGCGTATCAGCCAAGAAGCTCTGACATTCGACGACATTCTCCTCGTGCCCGGTTATTCCGAGGTACTCCCTAACGAAGTCAGTCTCAAGACCCGCCTTACCCGTGGCATCGAGCTGAATATCCCCCTGGTTTCCGCTGCCATGGACACCGTCACTGAAGCCCGTCTGGCCATCGCCATGGCTCAGGAAGGTGGGATCGGCATCATCCACAAGAACATGACCATCGAGCAGCAAGCGGCTGAAGTGCGCAAGGTCAAGCGCTACGAAGCCGGCGTGGTCAAGGACCCGATCACCATCGAGGCCGACGCCACCGTACGCGAACTGTTCGAACTGACTCGCCTGCACAACATCTCCGGTGTTCCAGTGCTGCACAACGGCGACCTGGTTGGCATCGTCACTTCCCGTGACGTGCGTTTCGAGAACCGTCTGGAAGCCTCCGTCCGTGAAGTGATGACGCCTAAAGAGCGCCTGGTCACCGTGCGCGAAGGCGCCGACAAGGACGAAGCCCGCGAATTGCTGCACAAGCACCGCATCGAGCGCGTGCTGATCGTCGACGACAAGTTCGCCCTCAAAGGCATGATGACCGTCAACGACATCGAAAAAGCCAAGGCCTACCCGCTGGCCAGCAAGGACGACCAAGGTCGTCTGCGCGTGGGCGCGGCGGTCGGCACCGGCAAAGACACCGGCGACCGTGTGTCGGCCCTGGTCGCTGCCGGTGTGGACGTGGTGGTGGTCGACACCGCCCACGGTCACTCCAAAGGCGTGATCGACCGCGTGCGTTGGGTCAAACAGAACTTCCCTGAAGTGCAAGTGATCGGCGGCAACATCGCCACCGGCGCTGCCGCCAAGGCCCTGGCCGAAGCGGGCGCGGATGCGGTCAAGGTCGGTATCGGCCCAGGCTCGATCTGCACCACCCGTATCGTCGCCGGTGTCGGCGTGCCGCAAATCAGCGCCATCGCCAATGTCGCCGCTGCCCTTGAAGGCACCGGCGTGCCATTGATCGCCGACGGCGGCATCCGCTTCTCCGGTGACCTGTCCAAGGCCATCGTGGCCGGTGCGTCCTGCGTGATGATGGGCTCGATGTTCGCCGGTACCGAAGAGGCCCCGGGCGAGATCGAACTGTTCCAGGGCCGTTCGTACAAGGCGTATCGCGGCATGGGCTCGCTGGGTGCCATGTCCCAGGCCCAGGGTTCGTCCGACCGTTACTTCCAGGATTCCTCGGCCGGTGCCGAGAAGCTAGTACCTGAAGGCATCGAAGGTCGCGTGCCGTACAAGGGTTCCCTGACCGCCATCATCCATCAACTGATGGGCGGCCTGCGTTCCTCGATGGGTTACACCGGCAGCGCCGATATCGAAGAAATGCGCACCAAGCCTGAGTTCGTGCGCATCACCGGCGCCGGCATGGCGGAATCCCACGTCCACGACGTGCAGATCACCAAGGAAGCACCGAACTATCGAGTCGGCTGACGCCGACAGCTAAAAGCCACAAGTTATGAGCTGCAAGCGGTGCTGCGTCAGCGCAGTCACCGCAAGGCTTCCGATTACTTGCAGCTTGCAGCTTGAAGCTTGCAACTGCTCTTCAGAGTTTCTTTCATGTCCCTCGACATTCACGCCCACCGCATCCTGATCCTCGACTTCGGTTCCCAGTACACCCAACTGATCGCCCGCCGCGTGCGCGAGATCGGCGTGTACTGCGAGCTGCACCCGTTCGACATGGACGATGACGCGATCCGCGAATTCGCTCCCAAAGGCGTCATCCTCGCCGGTGGCCCCGAGTCCGTGCACGAAGCCAACAGCCCGCGCTGCCCGCAAGCGGTGTTCGACCTGGGCGTGCCGGTTTTCGGTATCTGCTACGGCATGCAGACCATGGCCGAGCAACTGGGCGGCAAGGTCGAAGGCTCCGAGTTGCGCGAGTTCGGCTACGCCCGTGTCGATGTGGTCGGCAAGAGCCGCCTGCTCGATGGCATCGAAGACCATGTGGACGCCGATGGCCTGTTCGGCCTCGACGTGTGGATGAGCCACGGCGACAAGGTCACCAAGATGCCCCAGGACTTCCATATCCTGGCCAGCACTCCGAGCTGCCCGATTGCCGGCATGTTCAACGATGACCTGCGCTACTACGGCGTGCAGTTTCACCCGGAAGTGACCCACACCAAGCAGGGCGGCCGCATCCTGTCGCGCTTCATCCTCGACATCTGCGAGTGCGAAGCACTGTGGACCCCCTCGAAGATCGCCGAAGACGCCATCGCCCAAGTGCGCGCCCAGGTCGGCACCGACAACGTGCTGCTGGGCCTGTCCGGCGGTGTCGATTCCTCGGTCGTTGCTGCGCTGCTGCACAAGGCCATCGGCGACCAGTTGACCTGTGTCTTCGTCGACAACGGCCTGCTGCGCCTGCACGAAGGCGAGCAAGTGATGGCTATGTTCGCCGAGAACATGGGCGTCAAGGTGATCCGCGCCAACGCCGAAGAGCAGTTCCTCAACAACCTGGCCGGCGAGTCGGACCCGGAGAAGAAGCGCAAGATCATTGGCCGCACCTTCATCGACGTGTTCGATGCCCAGTCCAACAAACTGGACAACATCAAGTACCTGGCCCAGGGCACCATCTACCCGGACGTGATCGAGTCGGCGGGCGCGAAAAGCGGCAAGGCCCACGTCATCAAGTCCCACCACAACGTCGGTGGCCTGCCCGAAGAGATGAACCTAAAACTGGTCGAGCCCCTGCGCGAGCTGTTCAAGGACGAAGTCCGCCGCCTGGGCCTGGAGTTGGGCCTGCCCTACGACATGGTCTACCGCCACCCGTTCCCGGGCCCGGGCCTGGGTGTGCGCATCCTCGGTGAAGTGAAGAAGGAATACGCCGACCTGCTGCGTCGCGCCGACCACATCTTCATCGAAGAGCTGCGCAAGGCCGACTGGTACCACAAGGTCAGCCAGGCTTTCGTGGTATTCCAACCGGTGAAATCGGTGGGCGTGGTCGGTGATGGCCGTCGCTACGCTTGGGTCGTGGCCCTGCGTGCGGTGGAAACCATCGACTTCATGACCGCCCGCTGGGCGCACCTGCCCTATGAACTGCTGGAAACCGTCAGCGGCCGCATCATCAATGAAATCGAAGGCATCTCCCGCGTCACCTACGACGTGTCGAGCAAGCCGCCGGCGACCATTGAGTGGGAATGATCGTGAACAAGCCCTGAGGGCTGGCACGCTGTACACCCAATGACCGGGGGAGCCTTGCGCTCCCCCGGTTTTTTTTCGGCTCGGGGAAAGCCGTGTCAGCCGACCTGGCTCATGCCCATTTCGTTGAGGGCTTGGAGCAAGGCCTCTAGGCTGTCGAAGGGCTTGCCGCTGACCTTGGGCCAGTTGGGGCGTTCTAGGCTGTAATGGTCGCCCTGGACCCGGATTTCGGTGCGCACGATAGATTTGTCACCGCTGCGGTGGACGAGTTCAAGGCGTTCCGGGCTGCGCACCAGGGTGTAGTTGCCGGGGCGTTCGAGCAGGATGCTCAGGTCTTTGACCTTTGGGAGGGGGTTGCCGGGCACTTCGACTTGCAGGCACAGGTCATTCTTCAGATAGCCCGGTGGCGTATCGAATGACGCCGGATAGGTGATGCCTTCGTCCACAAAGATGCCCTTGGACGTACCGATGTTCACATCGTCGATGCGCAGGCCGATACCCTCCATCAGTTCGCTGACGCCGGCCACACCCTTGAACGTGTTGGCGTGGCTGTTGCCCATCAGCGCCACCCAGCGGTGTGGGCCGTTGACGGCCTGGTCGGCGCGGATCACGGTATGGGCGTAGTAGTTCATCATCTTCTGCCGGGCCGTGGGGTCGTTCAGCGATTGCCCAGCTCCATCGCTCGGTCGCATGCCCTTGAGGCGGTAACTGGCGAGGCAGTCGATGGCCTGGATGCGAACCTTCTCTGCACGCGCAGCCTTGACCAGATTGAGGAAACCGTACTTGGCCTTGGGGTTCAACATGAAGCCGTCGTCCAGGTTCCTGAGATAGGTTTCCAGGTCGCGGCTCATGGTGCCTTTGCGCAAGAACGTGTCTAGGTCGGCCTGATGAAAGTCCGACAGCAGATGTTCCATATAGAGGGTTTTGACGCCGCTTTTGGCTAGGGTTCTCATGTTTTTTATCAGGAACCGCTTGCTGCCGATTTCGCCGTGGGACTCACCGATCACCAGGGCCGGGGAGTCTTTGAGCAGCGAGCGGATAATGATTTTGTCGCTGGCTCCTGACTCCAGGGGCGTGATGAACGGGCGTGGCGGCAATTCGGGTTTCTGGTAAAACGCCCGGGCCTCGTTATAGAGGCGCGTTCTCACGGCCTTGAATTGTTGTTGCGCCGTGTCGGTGCCGTCCAGCATAACCTCAATGTCACGGATCGGTCGGCGGCCCTCGGCGGTGTCCTGAAGTTCGCCGCGAAAGGCTTCGGGCATGTCGTAGGCTGCGCGTGCCGCAATAGCCTCGCTGTCATTGAGCCCGCCCTTGAGGCCCAGTTTTTCCAGTAGCACCCAGTCACCCGAGGCCGAGAGCCGTACCGGCAACGATGAGGCGAACTGGTTGGGGCGGGTTGGGTCGACGATCGCCCATTCGCCCGCGCCCTTGCTGTCGGGGAAGAACGTTACATAGTAGGGCAGGCCGTCCAGTTCAATGGCGTAGGGTGGGTTTGACTCCAGCCGATAGATGCCCTGGAATTTGCCTGGCTCGCTTTCTGGCACCAACCCGTCGAGTAGCTCATTGCTTTGGTAGCTGGCGGGTATGTTGTTGCCTTGGGTGGAACTGGGCGCCGTGGGGGTAATGTCCCCGGGTAGCCCTTGGGTTTCTTCGACGTCGAGCTCATCCTCCGGGTCGATGCCTTCGGGCTCTAGCTCGGAGATTTCAGTTACCTCAGTGCCCGCCGCTTCGATCTCGGCCCCAACTTCCGCCAGTTTGCCGGTACCTTTGAGGAACGGTGCATTGAACAGGGTGTCGAGGCCGCTGAGGACCGCGCCAATCACCCCGGCCTTGCGTTCGGCTGCCGTTTTGCCATTGACGGCTTGGTCGACGTTCAGGCCCAGGTTGGCCAGGCTGGCGCCAATCGCGGGTAATGCCACCGGCCAGCCCAACGCCGCCAGGGGGCCAAAGACCTTGGCTCCAGCGGTGAGGTAGCCAATCCAGAGCTTTTTGCGCAGGTCCCCGTTGGAGGTCAGCGAGGTCGCGGCTTCGGCGTACATCGTTGCCCGGGCCTGCTCACTGAGCCACTGGAACGCGTCGCCTTTGATGACCAGGTTTTTGCGGTTTAGCAGGTGATGGTCGGATTTGCCCCAGGTCTGGGTGAGGCGATTCATCAGGTCCGTGAGGTTGTCCTTGACTGCCTCGCGGTCGTCCAGCGCGAAGTGAGCCATGACCACGGCGCGGGCATGGTCGTTGTCCAGTTGCCCCAAGGCCCACCAATGCAGGTCGCCAGGGTGCTCGAACACACGAAAGGCCTGGGCTTCGCCGGGCACATAGACGACCTGCCGGCCCGTCGGCAGCACGATGCGCAGGATATCGGTAGCGACATGGCCGTCGATATCCAGGGCGCATACTTGCGCGCCATCGAGCGGCCCGGTGCTGCCTCGCAGGGCCTGTAGGTCGATGGGCCAGCTCAGGGGGCCAGCCACCGCTTGCACTACCGTTTGGAAGTCGTCTTCGCTGAGCTGGCGGGCTTGGCGGCTTTGCAGGGCCTTGCTGAGGAAGTTGCACTTGGCCAGCAACCGGAAATCGTCCGCGCGTGTCCCCCAGAAACTCTGGAGTTTGTCGGTGTACAGCGCGCTGAAGTCGATCTCCCAGAAATCCTTGAGCACCTCGTTGCCGTGCAGGCGCACTTCATTGGTTTCGTTGAAGTTCTCCACCTCTGGCCCGGCGCTGTAGAAGCCGCCGTACAAGTCCAGCAGGTCGGCGTTGTCCTGGTCGGTGGCACGAAAGCGCTGGACCACCAGTTGGGTCAGGGTCAGTGACTCGTAGGGTTTTTCATAGGTGTGCTCCCAGCCGGTGAAGGTCTTGGTGCTGCTCTGGCTAGTCTTGAAGCGGTGGTAGTAGACGTGGTCGGGGTCCAGGTCTGGCAGGCCATATTTGCGCAGCAAGGTGGTGGCCACTTCGCGAGCGGTATCGAGCAGGCCTGGGCAGGTACCCACCACCTGTTCAGCGATGGTCTTGAGGGTGGCGAGATCGGCGGCGTTGGGTTGTTGCGAGTCGTTCATGGTTAATCATCCTTGATACATGAGGCTCAAGAATTCCACGGCGCCCCGCCAGGCTCGCGATACATAGTTACCGCACAAAGCGGATGTGCTCGCGAAAAAGTAACCGCATATGTGTGCCTGCGGAGCGCCGGGCGGCCACGACCTTTGTGGTTGCTCCCTGTGACCCTTCGCCGCCCGCCCTTACGGTTTGCCAGGTGCGGGTGTATCGTATTCGCCTTTTGCGGGCGCCAGCCTGCTGCGCATACGTGAGGTAGTTGAGCCAATGTCCTTTACCCGTCGACAGATCCTCGGTGGCCTGGCCGGTCTTGCAGTGGTTGGGGTGGGGGCCGGTGGGGCATCGCGCTACTGGCTGGGGAAAATGGCCGATGCCGACGCGGGCCACGACTACGAACTGATCGCCGCGCCGCTGGACGTGGAACTGGTGGCCGGGCACACCACCCAGGCCTGGGCCTTTGGCCCGTCGGCGCCGGGCACCGAGTTGCGGGTACGCCAGGGCGAATGGCTGCGGGTGCGCTTCATCAACCATCTGCCAGTGGCCACCACCATCCACTGGCACGGCATCCGCCTGCCGCTGGAGATGGATGGCGTGCCCTACATTTCCCAACTACCGGTGCTGCCGGGGGAGTACTTCGACTACAAGTTCCGCGTGCCGGACGCCGGCAGCTATTGGTATCACCCCCATGTGAACAGCAGCGAAGAGTTGGGCCGCGGGCTGGTGGGGCCGCTGATCGTCGAAGAGCGCGAGCCCACCGGGTTCGCCCACGAACGCACCCTAAGCCTCAAGAGCTGGCACGTCGATGAGCAGGGCGAGTACCTGCCCTTCAGCATCCCCCGCGAGGCGGCCCGCGGGGGCACGGCGGGGCGGCTGCACACCATCAATGGCGTGGCCGGGGCGGTGATCGACCTGCCGGCCGGGCAGATCACCCGCGTGCGCCTGCTCAACCTGGACAACACCCTGACCTATCGCATCAACATCCCCGGCGTGGAGGCGCAGATCTACGCCCTGGACGGCAACCCCATCGAGCCGCGCCCCTTGGGCAAGGAATACTGGCTGGGGCCGGGCATGCGCATCTGCCTGGGGATCAAGGCGCCGGCGGCGGGGCAGGAGCTATCCCTGCGCAACGGCCCGGTGCGCCTAGGCACCCTGCGCGCGGTGGCCAGCACTGAAGCCCCCGGCCCATGGCCCGCGGCGTTGCCGGCCAACCCCATCGCCGAGCCGGACCTGGCAACTGCCGAGAAGCTCAACTTCAATTTCGAGTGGGTCGGCTCCGTCTCGGTGGACGTGGACAACGGCCGCCCGCCAAGCCTGTGGCAGATCAACGGCAAGGCCTGGGACATTACCGACAAAACCTGCGCCGACCGCCCCATCGCCACGCTCAAGAAGGGCCAGAGCTACATTTTTGAATTGAAGAACATGACCCAGTACCAGCACCCGATCCACTTGCACGGCATGAGCTTCAAAGTCATCGCCTCCAACCGCAAGAAGATCACCCCGTACTTCACCGACACCTACCTGCTGGGCAAGAACGAACGCGCCCGCGTGGCGCTGGTGGCGGATAACCCGGGGGTGTGGATGTTCCATTGCCATGTGATCGACCACATGGAAACCGGCCTGATGGCCGCCATCGAGGTGAAGTAATGCGCCAGTTTCGCCCGGCCCCGATCATCGACCGCAGCCGCGACCGCGACTTCATGCGCGAGGCCCTGGCCCTGGCGGCCCAAGGCGCGGCCCTGGGCGAAGTGCCAGTGGGCGCGGTGTTGGTGCAGGGTGGTGAAATCATCGGCCGCGGCTTCAACTGCCCCATCAGCGGCAGCGACCCCAGCGCCCACGCCGAGATGGTCGCCATCCGCAACGCCGCCCAAGCGGCCAGCAACTATCGTCTGCCCGGCAGCACCCTGTACGTCACCCTGGAACCGTGCAGCATGTGCGCCGGCCTGATCGTGCACGCGCGCATCGCCCGGGTGGTCTACGGCGCCCTGGAACCCAAGGCTGGCATCGTGCAGAGCCAGGGGCAGTTCTTCAGCCAGGATTTCCTCAACCACCGCGTCCTGTTCGAGGGGGGCGTGCTGGCCGAGGAATGCGGCGCGGTACTGAGCCAGTTCTTCAAGGCCCGCCGGGCGA
This sequence comes from Pseudomonas sp. MF08817, assembly GCF_059862705.1. Taxonomy (NCBI): domain Bacteria; kingdom Pseudomonadati; phylum Pseudomonadota; class Gammaproteobacteria; order Pseudomonadales; family Pseudomonadaceae; genus Pseudomonas; species Pseudomonas sp. MF08817. The sequence continues at coordinate 260,256 of NZ_JCBCUY010000001.1, read as the reverse complement.
AGCCAGAGCTCTAGGGCGCTGAAACACCCCGGCCGTGTGCCAGCGATGGCGGTGGGGCTGGGGGCGAGGGGCAGGCAGGTGGAGGGTTAGCGAGCAGGCTCGCTCCCACGAAAGTCTGCTCTTAACAACGGCTCAATCCCACAAAGGCCCTAACCCGCCAGGTGAGTGCGGTTTATTTGCGGGCGACGATCACGGCGCGCCTCGGCGCGGGCAGGCCTTCGATGGTTTTGCTGTGGTCGTCGGGGTCGAGGAAGTCGCTCAGGGACTGGTACTTCATCCACTCGGTGCTGCGCTGTTCTTCGACGGTGGTCAAGCTCACGTCCACGCAGCGCACGTCGCTGAACCCGGCGCGGCGCAGCCAGCGTTCCAGGGCGGGCACCGAAGGCAGGAACCATACGTTACGCATCTGCGCGTAGCGGTCTTCGGGCACCAGCACTTGCTGCTCGTCGCCTTCGACCACGAGGGTTTCGAGCACCAGTTCGCCACCCTTGACCAAACAGTCCTTGAGCGCCAGCAAGTGCTCGATGGGCGAGCGCCGGTGGTAGAACACCCCCATGGAAAACACCGTGTCGAAGCCTTCCAGGTTGGCCGGCAGGTCTTCAAAGGGAAACGGCAGGTGCCAGGCGTTGGGTGCGCCCAAGTAGCGCTGCACGGCTTGGAACTGGCAGAAGAACAGCCAGTTGGGATCGACGCCGATCACGCTGTCGGCCCCGGCGCCGAGCATGCGCCACATGTAGTAGCCGTTACCGCAGCCGACATCGAGGATGCGTTTGCCCACGAGGTCCAGGTGCGGGGCCACCCGCGACCACTTCCAGTCCGAGCGCCATTCGGTGTCCACGTGCACGCCGAACAGGTTGAACGGCCCCTTGCGCCACGGGCTCAGGCCCATCAGCGCGGTGCGCATCTGCACGCGGGTGGCGTCGTCGCACGCGACATCCAGGGTCAGGCCATGGAGCAGGTCGATTTCGCTGGGCTGGACCTTGGGCAAGGCGTCCAGGGCGCTTTGCCAGCGCTCCAGGTCGCCGTGGCCTTTTTCCATCTTGCTATCGAGTTGCGCTTGCAGGGTGTTGGCCCAGTCGGCCAGCGGGGTGCCGGCCAGGCGGCGGGCAAGGGGAGACAGATCGATCATGGCAGGGCAATCAACGAGGCAAAGTTAAGACACTGGAACCACGGCACGACGTTCGAGAACCCCGCCGCCAACAGGCGCTCGCGGTGTTCTTCGAGGCTGTCGGGCTTCATGACGTTTTCGATGGCGCTGCGTTTCTGGGCGATTTCCAGGTCGCTGTAGCCGTTGGCGCGCTTGAAGGCCACGTGCAGGTCGGTGAGCAGCGCCTGTTCCTGGGCGTCGTTGAAGCGCAGTTTTTCCGAGAGAATCAGCGCCCCGCCCGGCAACAGCGATTGGCGGATACGCCCCAGCAGTGCCAGGCGTTGCTCGGGGGCGATGAATTGCAGGGTGAAATTGAGCGCCACCACCGAGGCCGGCTGAAATTGCAGTGCGAGGATATCGCCCTCGATCACCTCCACCGGCAACAGTTCCTGGAACATCGAGTCCTGGCCATTGAGGTACTCGCGGCAGCGCTCGACCATGGCAGGCGAGTTATCCACCGCAATCACCCGGCAACCCTCGCTGCGCACATGGCGGCGCAGCGCCTGGGTCACCGCGCCCAGGGACGAGCCCAGGTCATAGAGCACGCTGCCCGGTTGGGCGAATTGCGCGGCGAGCACGCCCAGGTTCTCGACGATGGTCGGGTAACCGGGCACCGAGCGCTTAATCATGTCGGGGAACACCCGCACCACGTCCTCGTTGAAGGCGAAGTCCGGCACCTGGGGCAGGGGCTGGGCGAAAAGGCGATCGGGTTCTTTGCTCACGGCGGTTCCAGCGGCTGGGGTGGAAAAGGCCGGCATTTTAGCCAAGTTGGCGGGGCGATGCGCGGGTTGTCTGATAAACCGCTCCCGGCCTGTGTGGACGCGGCCCCTGTGGCATCAGGCGGTTATGGGTGCGGGCCGGCCCGCGATACCGCCGGTACGGCCAGGGCCATCGCGAGCAGGCTCGCTCCCACCACAGCAACCTCCCCAGGGAGGCTTAGGGTTTTGCCGCCTTACCCTGGCTGAACGTCGACGCCGCAATGCCCCATTGCCCCAGCCAATAGCTGAGGATTATCAGGTAGGGCGCGGCGTCGAAGGCGACGACGAAGCGGCTGATGCCGATCACGCTGTCGGAGAACACGAAGACCACCGCGCCCACCGCCGCCAGCACTGCCGAGCGTTGCGGCACGTCGCTGCCCAGGCGGGCGAGGGCGCGCCAGAGCATGGCGCTGATGGCCAGGCCGTAGACGATCACCGGCACCAGCAATGGGCCCAGGTCATGGGCGATGAGGATTCCCAGCAGCACGGCGCCAGCCACCGCTGCCACGAGCAACGCAGGCAGCGCGGGCCGGCGGCAATCGCTCAGGTAGGCCTTGAGGTACGCCAGGTGCGCGACCAGAAACGCTCCCAGGCCAAACACGAACAAATCGCCGGGCCAGGCGAGCAGCAGATCCCCGACCAGCGAAAAAATCAGGCCCAGGCTGATCCAGCGTCGGTAGTCGCTGGGCGGGGCGTCGTGCAACCAGCCCAGCAGCGCCAGCACCGGCAACGGCTTGACCACCAGGCACAACAAGGTGGCCTGGACGCTGACGCCATAGATGAAAGTCACGGCGCCCATCAACGCGAGAATCAGCCAGCCCATGCTCAATTGACCTTGATCGCGCAGTCGAACGCTTTCACCGGCGGGACTTCCGGCGCCCAGGGTTGGGAGTAGGTCAACAACAAGCGGCCGGTGCCTGGGGCGAAGGCCTGGAAGCGCCACGTGGATTGCCCGGCGCTGCCCACCAGGCCGGCGTCTTCGGGGTTGCTGTAAACCTCCGGGCTCAAGGCGCGCAACACGCCGCCGGCCGAGTCCTGGATGGCCCAGCGATAGCCGGTGGTGGGGTTGCTGGGCAGGGTGAGGATCAGGTTTTGCCCCTGATTGAGGGTCAGCGGGCAGTCGCTGGATTTTTCCACAGTGACGTTCTGCTTCGGCGAGGTGGCGCACGCGGCCAACAGGGCGAGGCTCAACGGCAGCAATAGGCGGGTAGGGGACATGGGTCGGGAAGCTCCGGTCATACACGACGAACGGCGAGCATAACCGAAGATGAGACAAGGTGTGACGGGGTGTGCGGGCATGCTGCCTCATTCCCCCTGTGCTCGCGATGGCGGTCGTGAGGGCGCCATCGCTGGCAAGCCAGGCTCCCACACAACCACGCAGCGCCGCCCGGCCCGCTTGCGCATTTGGCCGGGAGCAAGCGCGCAGCGTTAGAACAGCACCTTCGCCACATCCGCAAAGTGCTTGGCGAAGTGCACGGTCATGCCTTCCTTGAGGTAGTCGGGTAGTTCCTCGAAGTTACCGCGGTTGGGCTCGGGCAGGATCAGTTCGAAGATTTTCTGCCGGCGTGCAGCGATGACTTTCTCCCGGACGCCGCCAATGGGCAGCACATGGCCAGTGAGGGTCAGCTCGCCGGTCATGGCCACGCCTTTTTTCGGGGCCTGGTCGCGTGCCAGCGAAAGCAGGGCACTGGCCATGGTCACCCCGGCGCTGGGGCCGTCCTTGGGCGTGGCACCTTCGGGCACGTGCAGGTGCACGAAGGCTTCGTCGAAGAACTGGCTGTCGCCGCCGAACTGCTTGAGGTGGGAGCTGACATAGCTGTAGGCGATCTCGGCCGACTCCTTCATCACATCGCCCAGTTGCCCGGTGAGCTTGAAGCCGCGGTTGAGGGTGTGGATGCGCGTGGCTTCGATCGGCAGGGTGGCGCCACCCATGCTGGTCCAGGCCAGGCCGGTGATGACGCCGATGCCGCTGAGCACCTGCTCGTTACGGAACACCGGGGTACCGAGGGAGGCCTGCAGGTCCTTGGGCCCCAGTTTGATGACCGCAGCGGGGGCGTCGATCAGTTTCACCACGGCCTTGCGCACCAGTTTGCCCAGTTGTTTTTCCAGTTGGCGCACGCCGGCTTCGCGGGCGTAGCCGTCGATCACGCTACGCAGGGCGCTGTCGCTGATGCTCAGGCTGGTCTTGGCCACGCCGGCCTTTTCCAGTTGCTTGGGCCACAGGTGGCGCTTGGCGATGGCGATTTTTTCTTCGGTGATGTAGCCCGACAGGCGAATCACTTCCATGCGGTCCAGCAGCGGGCCGGGGATCGAGTCCAGGGTGTTGGCGGTACACACGAACAGCACTTTGGACAGGTCCAGGCGCAGGTCCAGGTAGTGGTCGAGAAATTCCACGTTCTGTTCCGGGTCCAGGGTTTCCAAAAGCGCCGAGGCCGGGTCGCCCTGGTAGCTCTGGCCCATCTTGTCGATCTCGTCGAGCATGATGACCGGGTTCATCACCTCCACTTCCTTGAGGGCCTGCACCAGTTTGCCGGGTTGGGCGCCGATGTAGGTGCGCCGGTGGCCCTTGATCTCGGCCTCGTCGCGCATGCCGCCGACGCTGAAGCGGTAGAACGGCCGCCCCAGGGATTCGGCGATGGATTTGCCGACGCTGGTCTTGCCCACGCCGGGCGGCCCCACCAGCAGCACGATGGAGCCGCTGACCTCACCCTTGTAGGCGCCGACGGCGAGGAATTCGAGAATGCGTTCCTTGATGTCGTCCAGCCCGGCGTGGTGGCGGTCGAGCACTTTGCGCGCGTGCTTGAGGTCCAGTTTGTCGGCGCCGTACACGCCCCACGGCAGGGCGGTGGCCCAATCCAGGTAATTGCGGGTCACGGCGTATTCCGGCGAGCCGGTTTCCAGGATCGACAGCTTGTTCATTTCTTCGCTGATGCGCTTTTGCGCCTGGGCCGGCAGGGTTTTGCCGGTAAGCCGCTGCTCGAACTGCTCGAGGTCGGCGCTGCGGTCGTCTTTGGTCAGGCCCAGTTCCTGCTGGATCACCTTGAGCTGTTCCTTGAGGAAGAACTCACGCTGGTGTTCGCCGATCTTGCGGTTCACCTCGGCGGAGATTTCCTTTTGCAGGCGCGCGACTTCCACTTCCTTGCGCAGCATCGGCAGGACTTTTTCCATGCGCTTGAGCATGGGCACGCAGTCGAGTACCTGCTGCAACTCGTTGCCGGTGGCCGAGGTGAGGGCGGCGGCGAAGTCGGTCAGGGGCGAAGGGTCGTTGGGGCTGAAGCGGTTGAGGTAGTTCTTCAACTCTTCGCTGTACAGCGGGTTGAGGGGCAGCAGCTCTTTGATCGCGTTAATCAGCGCCATGCCGTAGGCCTTGACCTCGTCGGTCGGCTCGCTGGGCTGGTGCGGGTATTCCACTTCCACCAGGTACGGCGGGCGGTGGTGCTTGAGCCAGGTGCGGATGCGCACGCGGGTCAGGCCCTGGGCGACGAATTGCAGCTTGCCGTCTTCGCGGCTGGCGTGGTGCACCTTGACCAGCGTGCCGTACAGCGGCAGGCGCGAGGTGTCGAAATGGCGTGGGTCTTCGGGCGGGGTGTCCATGTAGAACAGCGCCAGGCAGTGGTGTTCGGACTCGGCCACCAGGTCCAGCGTCTCGGCCCAGGGTTCTTCGTTGACGATCACCGGCAGCACTTGCGCGGGGAAGAACGGGCGGTTGTGGATCGGGATGATGTAGACCTTGTCCGGCAGGTTCTGCCCCGGCAGGGCCAGGCCACGGCCCTGGGTATCGTGTTCGATGTGCTCGGAATCGGCGTAATGGTCGGTGTCTTCGGGGTGTTCTTGCTGGTCGGTCATGAGGCACCTGCGCAATGGGGTATGGGTCTTAGATGGGGCACATGGCCAGGGGTTTCAATGGCGGGGCAATCAGTTGGCGCGCACGGGCGCCCTCGCGGCGCGGCAGTTGCTGAAAAGGCGACTATTTTTATAGGTAGCCGCCGTTTTGCTGGCCGTAGCGGCGTGATGGTTCTTGGCCGGGTCCATGTGTATTGGCGGGGCTCCACCCCGGTAGGCAGCAGTCGTTGGCAAGGGTCGGGACACTGTTGATTCCCCTACGCAGGAGCAAGTAAACATGGACACCAGCAAATGCCTTCTCATCACCGAGACCGACTCCAACGCGGATGGCGTCTCTGAAATCATCATCGAGTTCGTGACTCGGGAACGGGGCTTTGAAAACGACGATGCGGTCGACCGGATCACCGACGCCTATGCCGTGCGGGTGACCAAATCCACGCCGGGCGGGGCCTTTGACCGGGTCTACAACAACAGCGACCTCGACGGCGACCAGGATGTGGACGGCGACGACAAGCGCTTGTTGCTCGACCTCGCCACCGCGGTCGAACGGTTCAACCTCAATGACTCGTCCAAATAGGAAACCGCGCAGCCAACCCCCGCAGCGGCCCAAACCGTAGTAGCAGCCGTTGTTGGCGTCCGGCCGCTGGATGCGCTGGCGTTCGAGGCCTGGGTGGCGCAATCGCGGGTGCAGGCCTGAGGCACGGGCAAAAAAAACGGCGGCCCGAGGGCCGCCGTTTTTTCATTGCCGGGTTTTGACGCTTAGTCCGCCAATTTGTACGCAATTACATAGTCGCCCTGCTTAGTGCCCAGGGAACCGTGGCCGCCGGCGACGACCAGCACATATTGCTTGCCGTCCTTGCCGGTGTAGGTCATGGGCGTGGTCTGGGCGCCTGCGGGCAGGCGGCCTTGCCACAGTTGCTTGCCGTTTTTCACGTCATAGGCGCGCAGGTATTGGTCCAGGGTTCCGCTGAGGAAGGCCACGCCACCGGCGGTGGTGAAGGTGCCGCCCAGGCTCGGGACGCCCATGGTCAGGGGGATGGGCACCGGCGCGCTGTCGCGCACGGTGCCGTTTTTGTGCATCCAGATGGTTGTGTGGGTGGTCAAATCAACCGCCGCCACGTAACCCCAGGCTGGCGCCTGGCACGGCAGGCCCATGGGCGACAGCAGCGCTTCGAGCACCACGCCATAGGGCGCGCCTTTGTTCGGTTGCACGCCTTCGGTCTCGCTGACGCGTGGGCCTTGGGCGGCGATCTCCGAGGCCGGAATCAGCTTGGAGCGGAACGCCATGTAGCTGGGGTTGACGAAGGCGATCTGGCGTACCGGGTCGACTGAAATACCGCCCCAGTCGAACACACCGAAGTTACCCGGGTAGACGATCGAGCCTTGCAGCGAGGGCGGGGTGAACGGGCCGTCGTAGCGCAGGGACTTGAAGTCGATACGGCACAGCAGCTGGTCGAACGGCGTCACGCCCCACATGTCACGCTCCTTGAGGGGCGGTGGCATGAAGTTCAACTCGGACTTGGGCTGGGTCGGCGAAGTGTGGTCGCCTGCCACCGCGCCTTGCGGCACCGGCACTTCGTGGATCGGCACGATGGCTTCGCCGGTGCGTCGGTCCAGCACGTAGATGCTGCCCTGCTTGGTCGAGGCCAGCACGGCGGGTTTGACGCCGTCGGCGGTTTTCAGGTCCATCAGGGTGGGTTGGCCGCCCACGTCCATGTCCCACAGGTCATGGTGAGTGAACTGCATGTACCAGCGCACCTTGCCGGTATCGATGTCCAGGGCGGTCAGGCCGGCGGCGTATTTTTCCGACTTGGGGGTGCGGTCGCCGCCGTACTGGTCGGGGGTCTGGTTGCCCATGGGCAGGTAGAGCATGCCGAGCTTTTCATCGACCGCGAACATCGACCACATGTTGGGCGAGTTGCGGGTGTAGGTTTTGCCCTCGGCCAGCGGCGTGGTGTCGTCGGGGTTGCCGCTGTCCCAGTTCCACACCCGTTTGCCGGTGTGCACGTCGAAAGCGCGGATCACGCCGCTGGGCTCGTCGGTGGAGACGTTGTCGGTGACATGGCCGCCGATCACCACCAGGTTTTTCGTCACCGCCGGTGGCGAGGTGGAGTAGTAGCCACCGGCCGTGAAGCCACCGATGTTGGCGCGTAGGTCGACTTGGCCCTTGTCGCCGAAGTCTTCGCACATCTTGCCGGTGTCGGCGTTGAGGGCGATCAGGCGGGTGTCGGCGGTGGGCAGGAAGATCCGGCGCGGGCAGGCGTTGGCCGTGGCCGCTGGGCTTTGCTCGGTGCTACTGGCGGCGTAGGCGGCGTCATCGTGGTACGCCACGCCACGGCAGGTCATGTGGGCCCAGCCCTTGAAGTTCGCCGCGTTCTGCGTCGAGAGCTTGGGGTCGAAGCGCCAGATTTCCTTGCCGGTGTCCGGGTCCAGGGCGATCACCTGGCTGTGGGGCGTGCACACGTAGAGCATGCCGTTGACCTTGAGCGGGGTGTTTTCCGCGGTGGTTTCGCCCGGGTCGTTCGGCCCGGGCAAGTCGCCGGTGCGATAGGTCCAGGCCGGCACCAGTTTGCTCACGTTCTGCGCGGTGATCTGGGCCAGGGGCGAATAACGGTCACCGTGGGCGCTGCGCCCATAGGAGTTCCAGTCGCCATCGGCCTGGGCCGGGGCCGTGTTGGCCATGCCGGGCACGCTGTCGCGGTCCAGTTCGCCCTTGATTTCGCCGGGGTTCGTGAACTGGCTGGCCAGCGCCGCGGCGCCAGCGATGACAACCGCCGCGCCGAGGGCGCCAGTGCCCATGCCTGACGGTTGGCCACGCAGCAGCGGCCGGCGCAGCCAGGGCAGCAGCAGGACGATACCGATGGCGAAGAACATCGCCAGGCGTGGCACCAGTTGCCACCAGTCCAGGCCCACTTCCCACAGGGCCCACACGGTGCTGGCGAACAGCACCAACGCGTACAGGCCCAGCGCTGCGCGGCGGGCCGCCAGCAGCAGGGCGCCAGTGGCAATCAGGCCGATACCGGCCAAGACGTAATACAGGGAGCCGCCGAGCAGGCTCAGCTTGATCCCCCCGGCCAGCAAGGCCAGGCCCATTAGCGCAAGCACGATACCGAGCAGGCTCGGCAGCAGGCGGCTGCGACTCAAAGCACCATCAGTGCCCATAGTGTGGTTCTCCGTGACGTTGAGAGTGGTCCCGCGCTGGTTCACTGTAGATGACGATCAGGCGCGGGCTTGGTTCAGATAAGTAAGTAGGGGCTTTGAGCCCTGGGCCTTCCTCGGTGGCAGGGTGCGCTGCGGTGGGAGCGAGCCCTGCTCGCGATGGCGGCTTTGCATGCGGCCGATCTAGCGCTATCGCGGGCAAGCCCGCTCCCACAGGTTTCTCTGGCGTGGGTCAGAACGACGACTGAATTTTGACCCCGCCGATCAACGCGTCATCGACGCGGCTGACCCCGCCGGGGTGGCGGATGTATTGCAGGTTGGGGCGCACGGTCAGCCAGTTGGCCAGGTGGATGCCGTAATACAGTTCGGCGCTGTACTCGGTGTCCTGGGGCGGCAGGTAGCGGGCGTCGTCGTAGTCGGCCACTACGCGGGCGCGGTTCTGCGCCTGGGCGTTCTTGCGGTACGCCGGGTTGACGTGCACCCGGGCCAGGGCGAAGCCGATGTCGTCTTTGGTGCGGGCGTCGAACAGGCCTTTGTAAACCACGCCAGCCTGCACGTAGTTATCGATGGCGTTGGTTTTCTTGTCGTGCAGCGTCGCGTTGGCGAACACATTCAAGCCCCGGGACCGGTCGCTGGCGCGGCTGGTCAGTTGCTGCTGCGCGCCGAGCCAGAAGCCGTGCTTGCTGGAGGCGCTGCGGTAGCTTTCACCGCTCAGGGCCGCGGGTTGGCCGTGGCTGTCTTGGTACACATCGCGGGCATTGGCGTTGCTGTAGTAGTAACCGGCGCGGTACTCGCCCGGCAGGCTGTTGAGCGCCGGCGTCCACACCAACTCCACCGGCAGCACCGCGCCCTGGGTGCCGCTGCCGCTGAGCTTGAAGCCGTTGCCGCGGTCCAGGTTCGAGGGGTTTTGCTCATAGGCGCCGACTTGGGCGTAGAGCTGGGGAGTGAGGTGGTATTTGACCCGCAGCGCCCACTGGCTGACCGGCCAGTTGTACCAGATGTCGCCGGCCCAGTTGCCCACTTGCGAGCCGCAGAACGCCAGGTTCTGGAAGTCGCAGGGGAAGCTGTTGAAGTCTTCGCCTTGGCCAAAGCGGCCGGCCTTGATGTCGAGTGCCTGGTCGAAGAATTTCTGCTGGTACCACATCTGTGTCAGCCGCCAGGTCTGGCCACGGCCCCAGACTTCCTGGGCCGAGGTGAAACCGCCGACCCGTGGGTCGTTGATGCGGTCGTTGCTGATGTTGTCGCCGTGGCGCTCGGTGAGGGTCAGTTGGAACTCGGCATGGTCCCAACCCAGAATCTTGTCCAGGTCCAGGTGGCTGCCAAAGCCGAACTGGCCGCTGTAGCGGGTGGTGTGGTGGTGGTCGTAGCCGCCGTGCAGGTTGCTGCCCGTCTCGCCGGTGTAGTCGATCTTGAAGTCGTAACCCTGCTCAGACAGCGCTGTCCGGGTACCGCCCCAATCACCCAGCATCCAGTTCGAATCGCGCTCCAGCGCGGGCGTGGCGTGGGCGCAGAGGGCGAACCCCATGGCGCCGAGGCCGCCGAGCAGGCGCAGGGAATGGGTGGGAAAGGTGCAGCGCAAAGGGTGTAAAGCAGGCATAGAAATGAGGTCTTGGTGAAGTGCGGGGGGCGGATGCAAGCCGCGGCCATTGGCAAAAAACGCGCCGTGACGGGCCTGTCGGGCGAAAGTGAATCGTTTCAGCGTGTGACAGAAAGGATAAAGGGCCTTCTCCCCAAGAGAAAGCCCTTTTATTGACATGGATCATTTCAGGTTTGGTAACAGTGTGGCTCGAACGCTGTGGGTTGGGCCGTCCCGGTAGGCGCGGGCGAGCCCGCGCCTACCGAGGGTGCTTCTCAAGGGGGGGCTTAGAATGTCGTGCGCAACCCCACCTCCACCCCTCGGCCTTGGGCCGGGGCGATGTCGCGCAGGATCGAGCTGGCGTAGCGCACGGTTTGGTTGGTCAGGTTTTCGCCTTTGACGAAGGCCAGCCATTGGCTGGCGCCGATGTCGAAGCGGTAGCCGGCGCTGGCGCCCAGGGTGGTGTAGCCGTCGGTGGCGCTTTCGTTGGCCGGTACGCGGTGTTGGCTGCTGGCGTGTTCGACGTCGATGCGTGCCTGCCAGCGTTCCAGTTCCCACAGCAGGCCGCTGTTCAGGCGCAGCGGGGCGATGCGGGGCAGGGCCTGGCCGTTGTCGAGGTTTTTCGCGCGGGTGTAATCGCCGGACAGCTCCAGGGCAAACTTGCCGTAGGCATTTTCTCCCAGTGTCCAGCGATCCTGGGCTTCGATGCCGCTGAAGCGCGCCCGCACGCCGGAGTAGCCGTATTCGGGGATGCCGTCGGCGTCTTCTTCGCCTTCGTCATTGAGGTTGCGCCCCGTGCCGAGCAGGCCGATGTAGTGGGAGAAGTGGCTGTAGAACAGCCCCACGCTGCCCTTGTGCACGCCGTTGTCAAAGCGCAGGGCCAGGTCGCTGGACACGGCTTTTTCCTTGTTCAGGCCGGCGTCGCCCACTTCATAGGTGCCGGTGGCGACGTGGGCGCCGTTGGCGTACAGCTCGTAGAAGGTCGGCGCGCGTTCGGTGTAGCCCAGGGTCGCGGCCAGGGACCACACCGGCGTCAGGCTGTACACCGCGCCGGACGACAGGCTGGCGGCGTTGAAGCGGCTGGCCTGGTCGGCCCGGGCGAAACGCTCGTTGCCCTGGCTGTCGGGGGCGATGCGGGTGTGCTCCAGGCGCGCGCCCAGGCTCAGTTTCAGGCGTTCGCTGGCTTGCAGTTCTTCGAGCACGAAGAGCGCGGCGCTGTTGGTGTCGGTTTGCGGTACGAAGGCTTCCTCGCCCAGGGCAGAAAATTCGCTGCGGCTGAACTGGGCGCCGACCACGCCTTCCACGGGGCCCAAGGGCTGGTGCCGGGCCTCGATACGCGCTTCGTAGCCCTTGTTCTTGAAGATCGTGCCGACTTCGCCGTCCTCGATTTCCCGGTGTTCGTAGTCGGTGTAGGCGGCGTCGAGCTTCACCGAGCTGAACGGCCCGTTGAGGTTGCGCAGTTGCGAGGCGAAGGCGTAGTGATCCTGCTTCATGCCAATGCGCACGCTGTCTTCGGCCGGCGAGCCGTAGTTGGCGTCGTAGTTGCTGTAGGAAAGCCCCGCATAGCCGTCGTCCCAGGTGTAGGCACCGCCCACCGCGCCGCCGTCCTGGCGCCCGTCGCTGTTGCCCAAGCGGCCCTTTTTGCCATTACCGTCGTCGCTGGCGGGGGCGTGGCGGCTGCGGGCGAAATCGGGGATTTTCAGGTCGTTGAACTGCCGCGAGTTGGCGTCCAGGTGCAGGGCGAAGGTGCCGTTGCCAGCCTCTAGTTTGCCCGCGCTGCTACGGGTGGTGTCGGCGCCACCGTAGCGCAACTCGCCCGCGCCCTGGATACCGTCGATGGCGGCGGTGGGGATGCGGTTGTCGAAGCTGTTGACCACGCCGCCGATGGCGTTGCCGCCGTAGAGCAGGGCGGCGGGGCCGCGCACGATCTCGATGCGCTCGACGTTGACCGGGTCCAGCGGCACCGCGTGGTCATAGGACAACGACGAGGCGTCGAGGGCGCCGACGCCGTTGCGCAGAATGCGGATGCGGTCGCCATCCAAGCCCCGAATGATCGGGCGGCTGGCGCCCGGGCCGAAGTAGGAAGACGACACGCCAGGCTGCTTGTTCAGGGTTTCCCCCAGGCTGCCTTGCTGTTGCAGGGTCAGGGCGTCGCCTTCGAGCACGCTGGCGGGGGCGGCCAATTGGCTGCCCAAGGGGTTGGCGGTGATGATTTGCGGTTGCAGTTGCAGGGCATGGGCCGGGGCGCCGAACAGCAGCGCGGCGCACAGCGGCGTCAGGCGCCAGAGCAGGGGGCGAGAGGCGGTGGGGAGCATGGAGCGTTCCTTGGCAAACGGAGGGGATTGAGACGAAAGGGTGGGTTACGTTATGTAATAAGATAACATTTCTTTTCGTGGCTCAAGGGGAACTTTTCCGTCGTGGTCGCCAGCGGCTACAGTCAAGGCAGCGCTTCCACCGGGGCGGCCCGTCGGCTAAGGTGCGCGGCTTCCTTCCCCACTTCGCTCAAAGGCCCGGCATGACCGCAACCGACACCAACCCCCTGCACGGCGTGACCCTGGAACAGATCCTCAACGCCCTGGTGCAGCACTACGAATGGACGGGGCTGGCCGAGCGCATCGATATCCGCTGCTTTAAAAGCGACCCCAGCATCAAGTCGAGCCTGACCTTCCTGCGCAAAACCCCGTGGGCGCGGGAGAAGGTCGAGCACCTCTACGTCAAGTTGATGCGCACCAAGCGCCCGCACTAAGCCATGCACGCCGTCGCCCTGGGCCGTCATCAGCGCTGGTTTGTCACGGCGGCGGCGTGGCTGGGCTGGGCGGGGTTGGCGATTCAGTTGTATTTGATTTTGAGCCTGCGCTGGGCGGCCGAGGCCAGCCTGGTGGGCGGGTTGGTGAATTTCTTCAGTTTCTTCACGGTGCTGAGCAACACCCTGGTGGCGGTGGTGCTGACCTGCCACCTCAGCGCCCGCAACGGTGCGGCACGGCGCTTTTTCCTCCAGCCGTGGGTCAGCAGCGGTGTGGCGGTGAGCATTGTGGTGGTGGCGGTGGCCTACAGCCTGTTGCTGCGCCACTTGTGGCAACCCCAGGGCTGGCAACGGGTGGCGGATCAATTGCTGCACGACGTGATGCCGCTGCTGTTTGCCTTTTACTGGTGGCGCTGGGTGCCTAAGGGCCGCTTGCGTGTGGCGCATGTGGCGCTGTGGGCGGCGTACCCGCTGCTGTACTTCGGCGCGGTGCTGCTACGCGGCGAATCCATTGGCTTATACCCCTATCCCTTTATCGACGTGGGCAAACTGGGTTATCCACAGGTGCTGCTCAATGCCGTGGGGATTCTGCTGGGGTTTGTCGCGGTGGGGCTGGCGCTGGTGGCGCTGGATCGGCTCCTGTGGGCGCGAGCTCGCCCGCGATAGCGATCTTGAGGGCGCCATCGCTGGCAAGCCAGCTCCCACCTGAACCCCATGCCAGCCTGCTTCACTCATCCAGCGTGCTATCCAACCGCCAGTAGCCGACAGCCTTGACGTACTGCTCGTCGAGCCCGTGTTCGTCGAGCAGCACCCGGCGCAGTTGCCGCGACAGCTTGGTTTCGGTGGCGATCCAGGCGTACAGCGAGCCTGCGGGAATGGTCAGTTGGCGCACCGTCTCCAGCAAATTCTGTTCACCGCGTATCACCCAGGTCACCTCGACCTGCGCCGGGCTTGGCAGCGCTTGGCGCTCGGCGGCGTTGGCGATCTCGATCACCGCGTGCACCCGGCGCTGGCCCGTGAGCCCTTCGAGGCGGCGGGCGATGGCGGGCAGGGCGGTTTCGTCGCCGATCAGCAGGTAGCTGTCGAAAATGTCCGGCACCACCATCGAACCCCGTGGCCCGGCGATGTACAGCGCCTGGCCGACGCGGGCCTGCTCGGCCCAGGTCGAGGCAGGGCCGTCGCCGTGGAGCACGAAATCGATATCCAGCTCGAGGCTGTCCGGGTCATAGCGGCGTGGCGTGTAGTCGCGCATGGCGGGCATCGGGCCGCCGTCTTTGGCGCCGATCACCAGGGTTTTCATGGCTTCGTGTTCGGCCGCGGTCTGGGGGAACAGCAGCTTGACGTGGTCGTCCGTGCCGACGCTGACAAACCCGGCCAACTCCGGCCCGCCGAGGGTGATGCGGCGCATGCGTGGCGTCAGGTCGGTGATGCGCAGCACCTCCAGGTGCCGGCGCACGATGGGATGGCTGACGCGGTGGATGCGCTGTTGATTCACTTCATTCATGGGGCTGCTCCTGTTGGGGCTGGACGGCGGGGCCGTCGACAATGGCTTTGGCGGTGTTGTTGAGCAGGTCGCGCACCCGCAGGATTTCTGCCGGGCTCCAGCGCCCGTGGTGCAACTGCAAGGCGTGGCGCAGGTTATGCACCGCCTCGTGGATTTCGGCCGGGCGGTCGTGGCCGCGCAGCGAGCGTTTGCTGACGTCGATGCGCATGTACACGCCGCTCAGAGCGATGGCCTGGTCCTGCAACGACAGGCGTCCGGCGTCGGTCACGCTGTAGCGCTTTTTCCCACCTTCGGCGTCGCCACTTATCAGTTCGCTTTCTTCCAGGAACGTCAGGGTCGGGTAGATCACGCCGGGGCTGGGGCTGTAGGCGCCGTCGAACATGCCTTCGATCTGGCGGATCAAGTCGTACCCGTGGCAGGGCTGCTCGGCGATCAATGCCAGCAGCAGCAATTTCAGGTCGCCGGGGGCGAATACTCGGGGCCCACGGCCGCCGCGTTCGCGGCCGGGGCGTTTTTCGAAGCCGTCACGGCCGTCGTGGCGGGGATGCTGCTCGCTCATTTTGTCGTTCTCTATGCAGGTTTAGATACAACTTAAGATATATCTTTAGGCGCATGCAAGAAGAAAAAACCATCGCCACCGGCTCACGGCCCCACCGGCCAGGCAAAAAGGCTCCGAGTCGAAACCCGCCGGTGTGTATGTTTTTTGACCCGACAGAAGGCGGATTCTTGGCTATGTTTTTTATGACAGTTAAATGAATTCCAGACTATTGGCCGGGTGTAAATGCCGAGGTTGCCTGGCAAGTAGTACTTGTCTTACAGTTAACCTCAATCTGTGTGGTTAGTTGTTTTTTATAGTGTGTAGTCGGTCTCTTACAGCCAATAAGTTGATTTTAATAAAAGCCTGGTTATTTCTTTCCATTCCTCTTGTTATATGGCTACACATTTAACTGAGGTGTCTTACTTAATTTTGTTGCGAATTGGCCGATCATGCCCCGGCACTTGAGGCGGTCACGAAACTTTCGTGGCCCAAGTTCAGGCGTCTAGTTGATTTGGCGGAAACTTGGGTTTCCGGTCTTCTGCTGAATCGAAAACACACTTTTAATGGTCCACACAGGTATTCAAACGATGCTCAAGAAAATGGCAGTCATGGTTGTTCTGGGGCTCGCGTCGTCGAGCGTTTTTGCAGCAGGCGAGGCAACCAGCATCATCAACATCTCCGCCACCATCCCGACCAAGCAGTTCCACGTGCTGCCCAACGACCCGAACTGGGGCCGTAACGAGGTGATGAACTACAACCCGGTAACCGGCCTGTTGAGCAGCTTGCGCCAGGTGTACAACGTGAAAAACACCGATGGTTCCGTGCATGCCTACATCGAGGGCGGCCCGGCTGCACTGACCAACGGCTCCTCTTCCATCGCCCTGACCACCACCTTCAACGGCAAGACCCTGACCGGCACCCCCCAGGAAGTGGTTGACGATGCCGCCTCCACACCGGGTACCCAGGCCGACATGGTGATCGTCGCGGCCAAGCCTGCCGATACCCAAGCCGGTGAGTTCACGGCCAATAACATGACCGTGGTGTTTGATAACGTGCCGCGTGTTACGCCGTAACTAAGCATGCACGGTATTTCATAACAAGAAGCCGTATCTCCGGCCGTTCGGTAGTTTTATCGCTCGGCCGGGACTTCCCTGTTGATTGTCTGCAGTCAGAGTATTTTGTTCATGTTCCCGATGACATCTATCGCGGCCGCGCTTGTCCTGTTTTTAACCTCGGTCATGACAATTTGCGTTGCGGCCGAGGGCACCACGCCACGCAGTTTATTGAACCAGGCTAAAGGCCTTCCATCGGACTTTGAAGAACACTTTTTCGATGTACCCCTGGCCGTGCGCGTAGAGCGCGACCAGCAACTCGTCGGCGAAGCCATGGTGGTGTTGTCCCGCGATGATCGGTTGACCCTGATTAACTTTACCGACCATGACAACAGCCCCGTCACTGCCGACGAACGCGACCGTTGGGCCGCGTACCTGAAGCAGGGCGTGGCCCTGGGCGGCTGCGCCACGGGGTGTATTGAGCAATTGGTAGCGGTGCACTACAACCTCGAAGAATCTCTGGTGTCGCTGCTCACCGAAAACGTCGAGCGCGATGCCGACGAACCTGATTACCACAGCCAGCCCAGCGAAGGCAGCCAAGGGCTGATGCTGACCCAGCAACTGAACCTCAATGGCGGCCAGGGCCAGGACCTGGGCGGGCGACTGGGCCTGGAGGCTAACGCCAGCCTGGGCAACTGGACCCAGTCGATGAACATGCAGTTGTCTCGCCTGGGCGGGCCGGACGACAGCACGCTGTACCACGCGGTGTACTCGCTCTACGGCCAGCGCGAACTGGATGGCCACTTCCTGCGCCTGGGCTACTTCACCCCCAACGCCGAAGGCCTGACGCGCCAGTTGCGCTCGTTCGGTGCCAGCCCCGACACCGCGTTGGGCGTGATGTACGGCAGCTCCGACACCCTGGCTATCAACAATCCCAAGCCTAGCGTGTACCCCATCTACGTCACTGCCAACCGCCAGGGTTCGGTGGAGATCTACCGCAACGGCTTGCTGGTCAATACCCAAGCCGTGGCCGCCGGGTTGCAGAGCCTGGACACCCGGCCACTGCCTGGCGGCATCTATGAAGTGGAAGTGCGCTTGATCGAGGATGGTCTGGTCACCAGCACCACCCAGGAGTTGGTGTACAAGCCCAGCAACTGGCGTAACCACGACGAGCGCTGGCGCTACAACCTGTTTGCCGGGCGCGAAACCAAACTGCTGAGCAACTGGGACGAGCAATCGAGCGGCGCAATGACCGCCGGTGCAGCCGTCAATTACTTGCTGCACCCGCGGTTGATCGTCGGCCTCTCCGGGCGCCAGGTGCGCGATCACCTGCAACTGGGCACCTCGTTGGACTGGAGCCTGGCCAACGCGGTCAATCTCTACGCCAACCTGTATCAGACCCAGGAGTACGGCACCGGCGCCGACCTGAACCTGCTGTACCACTACGGCAACGGCAGTGTCGCGTTCAACCACACCCGCAGTTGGCTCGATACCCGCAATACCTACGAGATCCTGCCCGACGGCACGCGTATCCGCCATCGCAGCGACTTTGTCGGCCAGACCAGCAATTCATCGCTGTCGCTCAACCATCGCCTGGACCGCAGCAACTCCCTCAATGCACGCCTGTCCCACAGCCAGGGCAACACCCAGGGCACTGGCCTGGACGTGGGTTGGATGCAGCGTGCCCGTTGGCTGGGCAGTGACGGGTATTGGCGCCTGTCGCTGTTTGACCGCCCGGGCAGCCTGAGCAGCGGCAGCCAGCGTAACCGTGGCTTCGACCTGACCTTCAACCTGGCCCTGGGGGGGCCCAGTGACCACCGGCACTGGGCCGCCAGCCTGGGCTCGCGCACCTCCCGCGAAGGCGAGCGCGACCACAACGCCGCGGTGAGCTACCGCCGTGACCTGCAAAACCATGTGCTGCAAAGCGTCTCCGCTACTGCCAGCGCCGACACCTACGGCGTGGGGCTGTCCGGCATGGCCAGTTTCGATACGCGGCAACTCAACGGTGACGGCTTTGTGCAGCGCTCTTCGTTCAATGGCGACCTCACCGGTGGCCTGAACCTGAGCAATACCCTGGCCGTGGGCGGCGGGGCGATGGCCTTGACCAGCCTGCCCCAGGGCCAGGGCGCGGGGATGATTGTGGACGTGGAGTCGGATGTCGACGACGTCGTTATCCGCGCCGATGACCAGGGCGGTGGGAGCACGCGCTTGCGTACGGGGCGTAATTTCATCCCTATCACCGCGTACCGCAACAGCTCATTGAGCTTCGACTTCGAAGGCAATCACGCCCCGGCGGCGACGATTCAACCGGCCCGCTCCAACTATCACCTGAACCGGGGCGCGGTGGACTACCGCAAGGTCAGCGTGATGAAAACCGTGACCATCCTTGGCCGGCTGCTGGACGCCGAAGGTCGCCCCCTGCGCGGCTACCACGTCATCAACCACGCCAGCCGCGGCGTGAGTGAGGTGGACGGGTTCTTCTCCATGGAAATGAATGCCAATTCGCCGACCTTGGAAGTGCGCTCGGGGGAAAACGTGATGTGTCAGTTCCGTCTCGATCCGGCCAACGCGAGCGCCGAGAGCGACGTGTTGATGATCGGTGACTTGCGCTGCACCCCAGACACCCTGGCCACGCCAGGCAGCAACGCCGGCGACGCCACCCACGCCGGCATTTTTTAACGCCATTGAAGATTGAGGTTGGAACTGGATGAAAAAGCTATTGGGCCTGAAAAGCATGCTTTTGCTGGGCATTCTCGCGTGCGCCCCGGCGTTGCAGGCCGGGCCGCAAATTAACGTCGGTGTGGTCTACGACTACCTCGACGGCGATAAAGGCACGTACCTCAAACGGGTGTTCAACGGCGGCGACAGCACGGCGTTCGTGCGCATCAGCATCATGGAAATCTTCTACGACGAGCAGGGCAACATCAGCGAGCAGCCCCTGAAAGACCGGGGCGACAGCAGCAAGGATGGCCTGATCGCCAGCCCCGCGCGGCTGATTGTGCCGGCCAATGGCATGCAAAGTACCCGTTTGCTGTTTTTGGGCGACCGTAGCCGCGAGCGTTACTTTCGCGTGCGTTTTGTACCGGTAATGCCCGAGAAGGAAGACGAGTTCGCCGTCTCCGAACAAGAGCGCGCCGAGTACAAGGAAAAGTTGACCGCTGGGGTCAATGTATTGGCCGGGTACGGCACGGTGTTTTTTGTGCGGCCCAACGATACGAAGTTCAACAGTGTGATCGACAACAGCGCGCAACAGTACCGCATCCGTAATAACGGCAATACCGTTGTTGTGGTCGATGAGTTCAAGGACTGTGCGATCAACAGTGAAACCGACTGCGCGCCGACCCTTAAACACCACATCATGGCGGGGCATGCCTTCGAGTTTAATAAACAACCGGGGCGCCATTATTTATTCACCCTGGTCGAGGGCGCCAAACAAACCAAGATGGATATCCGAGGTTAAGTGGCGTGTTGAATCTATTGATAAGTATCAGGTGGTGCCATGACCGATAAGCTGCGTTGGGCAATTGCACTGGGTAGCCTGCTGTTGGGCGGCCCCACGGGCTGGGCTCAAGAGCGCGTAGAACATACCTTTGAGGTGTCGGTGAGCATCCCCACGCCCAGTTTTTATGTAATTCCCGCCGATCCCAATTGGATTCACCGTGAACAACAATTGGCCTGGAACCCGGTGACGTCGCAGTTGGCAGGCTTGCGTAAATCTTTTGACGTGCGTCACGACGCCGGTGCCATCGAGGCCAAGTTAGACAGCCCAGCTTATTTGTCGACGGGCGTGGCCGATGCGCAGGTCATTCCCTTGACCGTCATGTTCAATAACGTGCAACTCACTCATTTGGGGCCGGTTGAAGTGGTTTCCCAAGTTGAAGCAGCCGCCGGTAAACGGGTGTTGCTGGACATCACTGCGCAACCGCTGACAGAGGCCGGTTATAGGCCGGGAAGTTACTACGGCAGTGTCAATATCATGTTTAACGCGGTGGTGCCCACGCCATGAAGTTTTGGATTAAGAAAGTTCTGCTTGCCCCTTTAGTGGGTCTATCCGGCGTTTTGTTCATGGCCGCGGCCGGGGCCGCGACCCAGCGAATCGATGCGGTGTTTCAGCCCAGCCCCAGTCATCCGATGCGCAATGAGTTCGTCAACACCACTCCCAATTCGGGTTATTGCGCGATCTATCCGGGGGCGTGCCAGCCGTTTGGCATGTTCAGCATTCGCCTGCCTATTCGCTTCACCAGCAGCCGGGCGATCGAGGCCAACCACGCCAACGAACGCGATGGCGCCATGTTCAAGGTGCCCGCTAACTGGCGGGAGCTGACCGTGACCCATGCGGCCACGGGGGAAGTGCAAACACTCAAGTTGCGCATTCACGGCTTGGGTTCAACTTATCGGTTCAACCAACCGGTCAACGAGTTGGTGGAGAACACCCCTGGCAATGGCCACTACCTGTTGTGGGGGGGCGCCAGTTGGGTGTACCCACCGCCCGCCTGCTTGTACAGCGGCTTGGGTGCCTACACGGCGTATACCTACATGTTTTTCTGGCGTACACCCGCCGAGGCGGTGTGCGCCAAGCGCGCCAGCTATCGCATCCCTTTCATGACCTATGACTACCTGGACATGGCCTATCAGCTCCAGACCCCCGACCCGTTGAAGATGCTCTCCGGTATGTACACCGGCAGCCTGACCTACACCTTGGGGCCCAATCAGGACTTCGACATGGGGGATGTGATGATTCCCGATGACGGCGCCCTGACCCTGAACTTCGTGCTGGCGGTGCAGCACACCCTCAAAGTCGATATCCCACCGGGTGGCAACAAAGTCGACCTGGTGCCCCTGGGTGGTTGGCAGGGGTGGCTCAATAGCGGGCGCAAGCCTGCGCGGTTGTTCCGCGACCAGACCTTCGTCATTTCCACCACCTCGCGCTTCAAGATGCAGATGCAGTGCCAGTACCCGGTGGGCGATACCTGTGGCTTGCAAGACCGCTTGGGCAACCAGGTGCCGCTGCATGTGCAAGTGAGCTTGCCCAATGGTTTGGTGGGGAGCAGTGGAGAAGCCGTGACGCGCCGGCCGCTGCTACTCAGCGGGGCAGGCACCGAGCTGTTGCAACCGTCCCGCTATGTGGATTTCAAGCCCGGTACCTTGCATTTCGAGATTCGCCAGGCAGATGTGGAGCAGATGCTCACGCGGGAGGCGGGTACCTACAAGGGTAACGTCACGGTGGTCTGGGATTCGCAGATCTGAGCCGGCCGGGGCGGCCACTTTTGTGGTGGCGCAAATCGGTATGGGAGGTTGCTGTTTGTGGGGGCGGGCAGGCCCGCCCCCACAGCTCTAACTCCATCCCCAGCCACGGGGCAGCGGTGGGTTTAGGCCTGATTCGCGTAGCCCCGGGCTTCGGCGGTTTGCAGGGCCTGGCGGGTGAGGTCGCGGGCCCACTGCTTGCGGGTTTCGCCCAGGTCGGTGAGCAGTTGCGCGTAGCGTGTGCTGTTCATCCGGGTGCCTGGGGCAACCTCGGCGATGGGGATGCCCAGTTCCTGGGCCAACGCTTGCAGGGTGGTTTGCTGTGCGTCGTCCATGGGGGTGCCGGCCTCTTTGGCTTGTGCCACGGTGTCGAGTAGCTCCTGCAACTCATCGAGTTTTTCCAGTTTCAGCGCGACGGCTTGTTCGTTGCTCTGGTACTGGGCGTTGTAGCGGTTGCGCAGGTAGGTTTCCCAGTACGGCTCCAACAGCATCTGGTCCACCAGGCCATCGCCCTCGCTGAGCGTGAGCACCATCTGGTAAGCATTTTCGGTCATGTCTGCGCTGACCTGGGCGCTGTCGCGGTAGTGCATGTGGTCGGTGACCCAGGGCAAGTCCAGCCTCTTGGCCAGGGACGTTTCATAGGCCAGGTGGATTTCCACCTCGTCCACCTCGCCGGGCCTGGGGCCTTCGGCGGTGTCGCGCATCTGCGAGCGATGCCACAGGCCTTGCCCGCCCTCTTCGCGGGGGCGCGTGCGCAGGGCGATGTCCTGGCGCACCACCTTGCCCAGTAACTTGAGCCGCGCGGCGCCCTTGGCCAGGGTCACCAGTTGGTGCTGGCGGTCGCCATGGGCGTAGCGTTCGTTCAGGGTCGCCAGGGTTTCAATGCCCATGTTGTTGAAGATCTGCGCCGCGCCGTCGGCGCACAGGCCGGGGAAGCTCGCCATCTGGAACAAGCGGGCGCGCAGTGCGCTGTCGGCATGGGCCTGGGCGAGCATCATCGCCACCTGCTCAGCCACCCGTTGGCGGTTCTCTTCGTAGCGGTCCCAATCCTGCGGGTCCTGGTAGTCGTCATAGGTCTCCAGGGCCTTGATGACTTCGAAAAAGCCCTGGGAGCCATGCTCGCGCTCTACCGCCAGCCATTGTTCGGAAAACTCGCTGTGCCGGTACGGGGCGAGGTCAGTCAGCCAGTAGCGATAGTCGCCCTTGGGCTCATAGGTGCGGTGAGGGTCCAGCCCCACGGCGTTGCGGTACTGCTCGTAGGCCTGCTGCTGGTCGAAGTCCAGGGTGGTGCGGTTCAGGCGGATGCGCGCGATGATTTCTGCCGCCTCGGGCACGGGCGGTGCCATCGGCAGTTGGCGCAAGGGCACGCCAACGGCTTGCAGGGTGAAGTCGCTGACCCGCGGCAGTACGAACAGGCCTTTGGGCCACTGCGTCAGTTGGGTGCGGTTGAGGTTCAATTGGCGCAGGTGCGCCATGGCACTGATGTCTGGGGCGACGGTGAGCGGGTTGGAACTGAGGTCGATTTCAGTCAACTCCTTGAGGCTGTTGAGGGGCGAGGCGTCGACGATGCGGTTGTTGTGCAGGTCGAGGTATTCCAGGTGCGTGAGGGTGGTGAACACCTCGGGCAACTCGGTCAGCTCGTTGTTGGCCAGCCCCAGGATCTGCAACGAGGGGAACAGTTCCAGGAAGGGTGCATGGCGGGCGCTGAAGCCGCTGTTGTTGAGCAGAACCGAGCGCACGTGCACCAATTCGTCGGTCAGCACCGGCAGGCTGTCGGGCAGCGGCACATGGGCCAGGTTGAGTTCTGAGCCGTAGGTTTGGCGGATGGGTACTTCGATGAAGAACAGCAGGCGATTCTCCCAGCCTTGCAGCAGGCGTTGGGCGAGGGAGTCACGACGCTCGCGTTCGACCACGTCTTCGACGCTGCCTTTGGCCCACGCAGAGGGGGAACGGCGCCACTGTTCCAGCTCGCGGGGCACGCGGTAGTTTTCCAGGGCGAACTTTTCCAGGTACTGCGCCACCTTGTCCGGTTCCATTTTCGCGATCAGTGCCTTGACCTGTTCGCCGCTGAGGGTAGGGAACAGGTTGTGCAGCGTTTGTTCGGCTTCGGTCTGCGGCGTATACAGGGCGCGCAGGCGGCTGTAAGCGGGGCCGCCGAGCAGGGCCTGGGTTTGTGGGGCGGTGTTGCTGCGCACGGGCGGGCGGGCGATGGCGGTACGGCGTTCAGCCAGGGGTTCGAGCTTTTCCATCAGCCACTGTTTGAGTTGCGCGCCCTGGCCGGGGCCAAAGCCCATGTCGGTGCGCCCTTCGGCCGGCAGGGTGGCGATGATGGACTCGTACAGGTTCTTGAGGCCTTGCAGCTTGTTGCCCTGGGCATCGAACACTTCGTAGCCCTGCGTGGAGTGGCGCACCAGGACGCGGGTCAGCGCGGCGTCCTGCGGCCCTACTTCACAGCGCAACATGCCGCTGGGGCTGGTTTCGCGCACCTGCACGCGCAGGTTGGCCAGCAGGTCGCTGTGAATGCGCAAGGCGTTGAGCGCGAGGTTTTCGCTGTCGGCGTTGATCCGCGCGGCGTTCTGCAGGCCGCGAAAAGCCAGGGCCGAATCAGCGGCGAAGCTCAGCTCCCGGGCCTGTTCGGCCAGGCGCAGCGGCAGGTAGTTGCCCTGGGCCATGGTCTGGCGTTCGGTGGGGGTGGCGGTACTCAGCAGGCGCTCTGCGCTGCTGTTGTCCAGGGTGGGGAAAGACTGGCGCAGCAGGTTGACCTGGGCATCGTCGCTCACTTGCCCGGCGCGGTAGACATGGCGGGCAATGTCGTCGGTCTGGCCGGTGACGTAGTCGGCCAGGGCATTGCGCAGGGCTTGCACTTGTTGCGGTGCAGGGATCTTGCCGCCCAGTAGCGTTTCGATCTGGCCTTCATCGAGAAAGCCCAGCACGCGCTCGGCCAGTTTGCCGGCCATGACCTCGGCCAGCCCCAGTTGCAGGGTGTCGCCGGGGCCTGCCTGGGTGTTGCCGTATTTGTGGCTGGCGCCGCTCAGGTCGCTGTTGATGAACACCTCAAGGGCCTTGTCGGCGGGCCAGCCGGGGAGTTCGGTGACCGATTGTTCAAACCAGTCGGCGGCCGGGTCGGCGGGCAGGGGCTGGCCGGTGCGGGTCAGTTCGCTGGCCGTGCGGGCGTAGTGCTCGGCTTCGAAGCGCTTGAGGGTGTCGTCCAGCAGGGGCGGCAGCGGTTCGTTGCGCAGGTACATGCCCCGCAACACGCCAGCATCGGTGCCGCTGATGACGCGCATCTGCTCCAGTTGCCGGTCGCTGAACGGCTGGGTGCGGGGGCCGAGGCGGCGCAGCAGGGTGGGTGTGTTCCAGGTGCGTGGTTGTTCGCCTTCGAGCACACAGGCGCCGTGGCCGTTGAGGCGCACCCGCGGCTGGTAGGCGTTGGCACGGCGCGGGTGGCGGATGCGGTGCTCGCCCGCGTGGGGGGCGCGCGCGACCTCGTAATGGCGGTTGTCCACGGCCAGCACGTCTTTGCCCTGGTGCCGGTGCAGCCCCGAGGCTTGGGGCCGCGAGCCTGTGGGCGGGGCCAGGTCGGGTTGCGCGTAGGGCGCAAGGTCTGGGTGCCAGAGGCGGGTCCGGCCATCGCTTGTTTGCACGGGGCGCATGCCTTCGACGAACAACGACAGCTTGAGCTGGGCCACTTTGACAATCTCCCCGGCGCCCGCGAACTCGCCCAGTTGCAGCAGGCTTTCAACCACCGCCAATAGGTGTTCGGCGGCCTCGCGGCCCAGGCCCTCGGTCCAGTCCAGCACGCCCTCGAAGACTTCCTCGGTCAGTTGATAGGCGGTATAGGCCAGCATTAATTCCCCCATTACCGGCACGAACGGCGTGACCACCAGCAGCGCGACGTTAAGGGCGGTGCCCAGGATGCCTTCGAGGTTGTCCCACCAGGCCTGGCGCGCCAATTGGTCTACGCGCTGGGTGGAGACGGCGATGTCTTGGGCGTCGTTGATGATCTTGTTCAGCCGGGTGCGGTAGAGGTAGTGCCACAGGTTATCGGGGGTGCCGTTGGGGCGGTTTTGATAGTCGTCGCGGATGTCCTGCACGCTGAAGTACAGCGTCGGGTTTTCCACCGCCGTAGTGGTCCAACTGGGCAGCCGCTCGCCGCGTTCGCGCTGGTGCCAGGTGATTTCGCTGAGCTGGCGGTTCAGCCCGCTGAAAAACGCACCGCGCTGGGCGTGGGCGATGAACTGGGCAAAAAATTGCGGGTACCGCTGCCCCGCCGGCCGCTCGCTGGGCGTGCCCCGCAGTTGGCGGGTCAGCTCTTGGACGAAGGCCGCAGAGGACGGGTATTGCTTGAGGGGGTGCTCAGGGTCGCCGGGCACGTAGGCGATCAGCGGTTTGATCCGTGACGCATCCTGGGCGTTGCTGGAGAACAGCACCACGCCGGTCAAGGTGCAATTCATGATGCTCAGGGTGTAGGCATGCAGCTCGCCGTCCTCGAACGCCACGGGGCCGCGGGCGTCGATCAATTGCAGCAGGGCGAGCATCGCGCCTTGGCTGATATCGCCGCTGATGTGCGCCAGGTGCACGGCGCTGGTGAACGCGGCCTGCTGGCTGGCGATCACCGCCTCGCGCAGCGTTCGCTGGACCTGCGGGTAGCCGCCACCCAGCACCTTATGGAGTTGGGCCTGATACTGCGCGCCGATGTCCAATTGGCGGCAAATGGCTTTGAACTGGTCCAGGTTCAGCGCCTGGCCGGTGGTGCGGTGGCGCAGGGTCAGCACGTCTTGCTGCCCGCGCGCGTCGGCAGCGGATAAAAAGGCAAAGTCGGTGAAGGTTTCGTCGGCGGCAAAGTTGTGCAAGGCGCGGTCGAGTAAAGACGAAGTTGTACTTTGCTGGCCGGCGGTGATGTACGAGGCACTGGTATAGGTGCGCAGGAATACGTGTTTGACGTCGACTTCGCCATAGGCATTGAGTGCCTGTTTTAACAGCGGTTCGGCGAAGGCATAAACATCACGCAGGGCGTCGAGTTTTTTATCCACCGCCGTTTGCGTCCGCCACTGTTGGCCGATGGCGTGCCTGAGGGCCTGGTGTTGCTCGGTGTTGGCGTGGGGGTAATGGCTGGAGGCGCGGTAGCCGGTGGCTTGCAAAGCCTTGAGGCGGTGCGGGGCAATGGTGGTTATCCAAGGCGGTAAGTTGCGCTGGATGAGCTCGAAATGCTGCCCCTTTAGTGCACTTTGCGCGGTTAATGGCGGTGTGGGGTTAAAGAACGGGTAAACCATGGTATGGGCCTGAAGTTGACGAATTAAACTTCAAGTCTATGCAGGTGCGGGGCGGATAATAAGTTTGATTTATGGCCTGTTAAGCAGACTTATATAGTGTTTTTGCCCCATTAATAAACGCCTCTTAATAACTAACTACCGCCCTTATTGGCCGCTACTTTGGGGGGTGGCGCGGGCGGCTGGCATGCCGTGGCACTGCCCGGTTGCAGGTACGGCGTGAGGATCGGCGCCATGCCCTTGAGCACCTGCACCGGCAACGCCGAGGTGAACTTGTAGGCCTGGGCGCCGGCACCGGGAACGAACGCGGTGAGGGTGCCGAAGTGGCTGTCGCCCATATAAAAGACGAAAGTCGCGGTGCGGTTGATGGCCTTGGAGCTGAGGATGCGCCCACCGGCGCCCACCGCTTCGATGCGGTTGTCGCCGGTGCCGGTTTTGCCGCCCATGGCCAGCGGCGTGCCATCGGGCAACTTGAAGCTGCCGGACACCCGCCGCGCGGTGCCGGCGTCGACCACTTGGGACAACGCCTCGCGCATGGCCCGGGCAACCTCGACGGGCATCACCCGCTCGCCCCGGTCAGGGTCGCTGACCAAGCGCGTTTCATAGGGCGTATTGGCGGCGAAGTGCAGGCTGTCGATGCGTACGGCGGGCCGGCGCACGCCGTCGTTGAGGATCGTCCCGATCAGCTCGGCGAGGGCGGCGGGGCGGTCGCCTGAACTGCCGATGGCGGTGGCCAGGGAGGGCACGAGGTGGTCGAAGGGGTAGCCGACTTTCTGCCAGCGCTGGTGAATGTCGAGGAAGGCTTCGATCTCCAGCATGGTGCGGATGCGGCTGTCGCGCGCGCCTTTGTGGCGGCTTTTGAACAGCCAACTGTAGACCTCCTGGCGTTCGAACTCGCTGGCCTTGACGATCTGGCTGAACTGGGCCTCGGGGTTGTTCAGCAGGTAGCCCATCAGCCACAGGTCCAGGGGGTGGACCTTGGCGATAAACCCCTGGTCGGGCAGGTCGTATTTGCCTGGGCCGTAGGCGTAATACAGGTTGTCGAGGCGTTCGTCGGTGAGTTTCTCGGGCTTGGCCACGCCCTTGAGGTGGGCGCGCACGAAGCGGTTGAAGCTTTCCTGGCTGGCGTCGGGCAGCAGGTAGCGGTGCACGGCGGCCAGGCGCATGGCGGTGGGGTGCATGCTGTCGAGGAAGGTGTCCAGGCGCGCCTGGGTGTCTTTCTTTTGGTACTTCTTCCAGAACCTTTGCAGGAACGAGGTGCCTTCGCGGTCGGCGAAGCGCGCCAGGTATTCCTGGCGACGCGGGTTGGCGTCGTCCTTGAGCAGTTCGGCGCGCTCGCTGGGGCCGGCGTAGATGGTGTAGCGCACCAAATCGCGCATCAGGCGAATGAACGGCAGGTTGATGGATTCGCGCAGCGCATCGCGCAGGGTGGGCAAGCGGCCGTTGTCCTCCTTGCGAAAGTTATTGAAGGTGTGCAACCCGCCGCCGGTGAAAAACGCCTCGCCGGGGCTGGCCGAGTATTTGCGGTCCAGGGCCGCGCCGAGCATTTTCGCCAGAGTGCGGTCGTTGCTCTGGATCAGGTAGTCCACGGCCCAGCGGCTCAGGCGATCCTGTTCGGCAATGGCGGCTTTCTTCAGCTCGGCGACGCTTTGCCCGGCGTAGCGTTCGTGCAGCTCGGCGATGATTTGCAGGTAAGTGGTGAGCACGCGCATTTTCGCCGTAGAGCCCAGCTCCAGCTTGCTGCCTTCGTTGATGTCGAAGGGTTGGTCGGTGCTGTCGGTCTGCACCCGCACCCGCGAGCCGTCGGGCGTCAACTCGAACAGGGTGAAGCTGTAGCGCACCTGGGTGGTGCTGGTGGGTGTCAGCAGGCGCTCGCCCAGCAGGCCGATTTCGGCGGCGAAGGCCGGGTCGGCGAGGCGTTTGAGGTAGGCGGTGGCCTGGGCTTGCAGGTCGCCTTGCAGGGTGCTGGTGGCGGACAGGTCGAGGCGGTCGAGGTCGTACAACGGGCGGTTGAGCATGCCGCCCAAACGGCTGCGCGCCACGCTGATGCCTTTGTTGGTTTCGATGGGCTGGATCGTCGGCTGCTGCACCCAGTCGCGGTAGGTCACCTTGCTGCCCAGGGCGGCCGCGGTGAGAGGCGCGTCGAGTACGCCGTTCTGGGCCAGCAGGCGAATGTGGCTGTCGGTCAGCCGGGCCAGATCCTCGCGGCCCCGGGCCAGGTAATAGGAAGGGCGGCGCTGGGCGATCATCAACGACAACACCTGGCGCAAGGCCAGGCCGCGCTTGGCCAGGCTCTGCTCATCGTTGGCGGTGCTGGCCAACGCCGCGTTGACCTGGTTGAACTCGGCGCCGTACCACACGCGCAACCCTTCGGCCATGCCGTGCACCTCGCCGTGGCCGGGCACCGCCGACAGCGGCACGCTGTTGAGGTAATCACGCACGATGTTCTGCCGCGCCAACTCGGTGTGGGGCCCGGCCTGGTAGGCGCGCACGCTGGCCGAGAGCATCTGGCGCAGCTTCTCGGCGCCCGACACCGTCAGCCCGTCCGGGGAATGGCGGTACTTTTCCAACTGGGTGGCCAGGGTGCTGCCCCCCGCCGTCTGCCCCGGCAGGTGGAGCATTTTCGCCACTTGCGACCACGCGGCCCGGGCAAAACGCGGCCAGTCCACGGCTGGGTTGGCCAGCGGCTGCTTGGGGTCGAGCAGGTCTCGGTTCTCGATGAACAGCAGGCTATGGACCACCAACGGCGGGATGGCGGCGAAGTCCGGGTACAACTGCTGGGGATATTTGTATTGGTACAGCGGTGCGGCGCGGCAATCGGTGATCGACAACCCTGCCTGGATTTTCTCCGCGTAGGGCACGAACAGGCCTTTATCGGTGTAGTCCAGCAGTGCTTGGGAAAAGCGTGTTTGTTCCTGCACAACGTAATTGCGCTTTAGCAGGCGCTGTACGAAATCTCCGATGTGGCTGTAGCCCAAACGTTTGTCGAACGGCCCGTCACCGGGGTAGACGATGGCCTCGCTGGGCCCCGGCTCCAGGCTGTAGGTCAGGGCCGCGGCCAGTTGGCTGAATTCCCTGGCCTGGAGCTTGGAGGTGCGGCTTTCCCGGGCAATTGCCAGCCCCAGGAAGATCAGGCCGATCAGCAGCAACAGCCAGAACATGCGCCAGCCGTAGCGGCGTAGTGGGCGTTTTCTGGCGGGTAAAGGGGTTTGATCCACGCGGTCAGTTGGCACCAGTGCTTCACTCGAATCGGTTGGCAACAAAGCACCCATAGTCGATTGATCCATTCCACTCAGATTGATCGGACTTGTCTGAAGCTTAGACGGTGGCTGTAGGGTGTGAAGAAATTCTAGAGGCGAGATTTCTTTGTAGGGTGTGGGGTAATTATTGAGTTTTGGGTCGGATATTTCAGACACACGCGATCGTGGGCAAGCGGAGCGCCGCCCGGCCCGCTCCCACAGTTGAACGGTGGTGCGGGTGGGATTTTCATTTTTCCTCTGTGGAAACGAGCCTGCTCGCGATGGCGGCACTGAGTGGCTAGGGGTAAGGCAGTTGCTCCCTCAGATGAGGGGCGCGGCGCTGTATTTCCCTTGCCACCTGACCTGCCTGGAGGAGCCTGGGTTGAAAGGCTCAGGCCCGCCCTAGAGCCTTGGCGCTGCGTAAATTGGCCCAAGGTAGGGGCATGACGCTGCCCCTTGGCTGTGCAATACTCGCCGCCGTTTTTTCTGGCAGACAAGCCTGGCGTCTCGAAGCAAGTGTTTTTGTGTAAAAGGCTTTTGCCCCGAATTAACGCTGAAAACTGTCATTTATAGAGTGAAAAGCCCTGCTGGGAGCTTTTTATACTGCACGCCCCGCTGATCTTGCAGGTTTTGTCCTACAAGACGGGTCTGCTCACAAAGTGGATCCGGCCTGCGTACACCCGAGCCTACCGGTGCGGATGTGCGGACTCGGTGGTTCATATCCAATAACAAGACGAGGTTGTACTCCCATGCCAGTCGGCAACCCTATGCCCCACGGCGAGACCGCTCAAGGCGGCCCGCTCAAACGCGAACTCGGCGAACGGCATATTCGCCTGATGGCGCTTGGCGCCTGTATCGGCGTCGGTCTGTTCCTCGGTTCGGCCAAGGCCATTGAAATGGCCGGCCCGGCCATCATGCTGTCCTACATCATTGGTGGCCTGGCGATCCTGGTCATCATGCGCGCCCTCGGCGAGATGGCCGTGCACAACCCGGTGGCGGGCTCGTTTAGCCGTTACGCGCAAGACTACCTGGGCCCGTTGGCGGGTTTTTTGACCGGTTGGAACTACTGGTTTCTGTGGCTGGTGACCTGCGTCGCGGAAATCACCGCGGTGGCGGTGTACATGGGTGTCTGGTTCCCCGAGGTGCCGCGCTGGATCTGGGCCCTGGCGGCCCTGGTGAGCATGGGCTCGATCAACCTGATCGCGGTCAAGGCTTTCGGTGAGTTCGAGTTCTGGTTCGCCCTTATCAAGATCGTCACCATCATCGCGATGGTGGTCGGCGGTATCGGCGTGATCGCGTTCGGTTTCGGCAACGACGGTGTGGCGCTGGGGATTTCCAACCTGTGGGCCCACGGCGGCTTCATGCCCAACGGCGTGCAGGGCGTGTTGATGTCCTTGCAAATGGTGATGTTCGCCTACCTGGGCGTGGAGATGATCGGCCTGACCGCCGGTGAAGCGAAGAACCCGCGCAAGACCATTCCCGACGCCATCGGCTCGGTGTTCTGGCGGATTCTGCTGTTCTACGTCGGTGCGTTGTTCGTGATCCTGTCGATCTACCCGTGGAACGAAATCGGCACCCAGGGCAGCCCCTTCGTGATGACCTTCGAGCGCTTGGGCATCAAAACGGCGGCGGGCATCATCAACTTCGTGGTGATTACCGCAGCGCTGTCGTCGTGCAACGGTGGCATTTTCAGCACCGGGCGCATGCTCTATAGCCTGGCGCAGAACGGCCAGGCCCCGGCCGGTTTCGCCAAGACCTCGAGCAACGGTGTGCCGCGTCGCGCCTTGCTGCTGTCGATTGCCGCGCTGTTGCTGGGTGTGTTGCTCAACTACCTGGTGCCGGAAAAAGTCTTTGTCTGGGTGACCTCGATTGCCACCTTCGGCGCGATCTGGACCTGGGCCATGATCCTGCTGGCGCAGCTCAAGTTCCGCAAAAGCCTGACCCCGGCCGAGCGTGATGGCCTGAGCTATCGCATGTGGTTCTACCCGGTCAGCTCCTATGTGGCGCTGGCGTTCCTGGTGTTGGTGGTGGGCCTGATGGCGTACTTCCCGGACACCCGCATCGCGCTGTACGTCGGCCCGGTGTTCCTAGTGTTCCTGACGCTGGTGTTCTACGCGTTCAAGCTGCAACCGACTCCGGTCAAGGAGCCGGTTGCGCCTTCGGCCTGATGGGCTGACGCTGAACCCCCCCACGCGCGCCAGCCTGGGTGCGCGTGGGGGTGGTAGTCAGTTGGCCTGGCTACCTGACCCTCCCTCCACACGTTGTTGCCTCAGCAGCGCGGCTTCGGTGTAAAGCCGGACCTGGCGTTCCTTCTCCATATTTTCCTCATCGATCAGTGATTGGCGCCGTTCCAGGTAGCCTTCCGAACGTTTGTCCGTGACTTCCTTGTCCAGGATCTGGGTCCTTTGCCGGTAGGTGGCGGCGATGTGGGAGAACGGCTCGTTGGCACTGAGGAACAGGTACTCGCGCCACAGTTCGCTGAGCAGGATCGACTCGTCCGCGGCCGGGGTGTTTTGCAGGGTGCGCAGGCGTGCGCGCGCCTGCGCCAGCTCGACGTCGGTGATGTCGGTGCCGTAGAGCATCATGTCCCTGGGGTGGGGCGGTAGGTTGAACTCCGCTGCCAGCTCCGTGCGCAGGTAAAGAATGATTTCGGCGGCATCTACCGTGTCGGGGTCGACGCCGGTCATCAGGCGTCGGTCGATGTAGGTGCGGGCGATGCTGTCGACCTGGTCGAGATAAAACAGCGAGCGGCACAGCTCCAGCACTTGCTTGTCGGCCTCAGCGCTGGCGGACTGGTTCTTGGCAGCGAATTTACGTGCTTCGATTTCCATATTGATGAAGGTCAGAATCGCCCCATCGCCGCAGGTGCCCCCGGCATACACCGAATTGAACACGTTGTTGCGCAGTTCGGTGGACTCGCCCATGGCGGTGAGCAAGGCCCAGACCCGTGCGGTGATGGCTTGGCGGGTGGCGTCGCCGCCGATGAAGGGGGCGCTGGCGGTCAGGTCGCGCAGGACGCGGAAGGTATCCGCGGCCAGGGGCTGGCCTTCGACCTCCACCTGCAACAGCTGCCATAGCTCGGACCGTTGCGTGTGTTCCCCGGGGGGCACTTTTTCCAGCCACAGCGACAACGCGTCGATGGCTTCAGGCGAGTGGGCGACAGGCGCCAAGTCGTTGTTCAGGGGCGCGTGAGTACGCTCGATGTATTGGCCAAGGCGCACCAGGGTCTGTTCGCTGAAAGGGTTGCCGTGCATCAGGGTGTTGACGCTCAGGGGGGTGGCTTGGTTCAGCACGGCGTCGGGTACTTCGGTGAGCTGGTTGTCTTGCAGGTACTGGGTCAACAGGCTCGCGTGTAGCCAGCTGCCCTCGGGCCAGGTGCGGATGCCGGTCGAACGCAGATCAAGGGTTTGCAAGCGGGTCATGGCGCTCACGTCAGGCGTCATGCCCAGGGGGTTGTAGCCCAACACCAGGGTGCGCAACGCGGTCATGGTGCTCAGGCGTTGCACGGCGTTCTCATCGAGGCGGATCTGGTTGTGGTTCAGGTACAGGTCGGTGAGCCCGGTCATTTGTGTGATGCTAGTGGGCAGTTCGGTGAGGGCGCACTCCAGGGTCAGGGAGTGCAGGCTGGTGAATTTGCTTAAAAAATCGCCCAGATTGGCGAGCGGGCGACCTCCGGTGATGTGCAGGTGCTGGATGTGCTCGAAGCCGCGCGTGCCCTCGATGAAGGTCGACGGCGGTAGGTCGTTGTAGCGGCATTCAAGCCTGAGCATCGGTGTGTCGAACTCGCCGGCGTAGTACAGCTCTTCGCTTTCTCGGCGCCAGGCCCGCTGCAGTTGCTCCAGGACTTGGCGCCTACCGTGCTGGACCCTGTCGTAGCGGTCCGCGCGCTCCAGGTTATTGGCCGCAGGGCTATCGATCCACTGGTTGGTAATCACGTTCATCTGGTGGTACTCGGTACTGCGGCGTTCCAGCTCCAGCAACAGCGCCGGGGGCTCCAGGCCTTGGGCCTCGACAAAGGCGCGGGCCTGCTGCGAGGTGTAGCGGGGGAAGAGGCGCTGCACTTCACGCACCGGGTCGGGCGCGCGCTGGCCCCGGCGCGGCCACAGGCGTTCCCAGAACGGGTAAACAGTGAAGGTGCTCTCGATCGGCATGGCCGGGCGCATCCAGGGTTGCAGGTGGGGTAAGTCCAGCAGGGACTTGATCTCCACGCGTCGGTTCAGGGCCAGGTCGATGATTTTCTGGCGCAGGGCCTCTTCGGCCTGTTGCGCGGGCAGGCCCAGAGCCGTGCGGTCGCTGGCCGACAGGGTGGCCAGGATCGAAGCCAGCAGGTTGTTGCCGGTAGCGGGCGCCGGAGTCAGGGCCGCGCCCAGAGCATCCACGACCTGGTAGCCCTCGGGGCGGCGCACCAGCACCCTGGCCGTGGGCGCGGCCGGGTTGCCGGCGGTATGCAGTATTTCGCCATCCAGGCTGGCACGGCGCACTTGCAGGCGCAGGCTTGTGGGCCAGTTGGGCAATGCGTTGAGCAGATGCAGGGTGATTTTCTCGCTGTCGGCATTGCTCAACGCTTCGCGGAACAGGCCTTCGTAGGCGCGGTTAAGGCGCACGTCATGGCCGCAGCGGTGGATTTGCTCGCTCAAACGCAGGCCCACTTGGTTGCTGTCTTGCAATTGCTTGAGTTCCCTGCCCGTGGCGTGGGCCAGCACGGCTTTGACCAGGGTGTTGGGCAGTTGGGGGTGCCGGACCTTGATTTTCAACTCAAGCTCGGTGGCGTTTTTTTCGCTGCGTTCGTACAGGGTGTCGATGAGTTGGCTTTTTTCCCTGAGGGCGGCGGCCGCTACTTTACCGGCCACTTTGAGCATGCGTTCTTCAATGGACGCGGGCAGCTCACCGAGCAGGGCCTGGGTCATTTCTCTGCTGCTGATGGTCGCCCTGAGCAGCGCTGGGGTGCTGAGTTGGTGTTCGGGCACGGTGAGTTTGTGCGTGCGTGCGGGGTCGGCGTTGGGGTACTGCTGTAGCACCGCGCCATCCTGGTCGACCAGTTGCAGGACGTGGGTAGCGGGCCAGTTCGGCAGGTTGGGCAGCAACAGCAGCACCATCTGCGGGTTGGCGTTGGTGAGGGAGAACGCGTTGTGCATGGCGTCGATGAAGTTCGCCGTTTCCTGCTCCAGGCGAAAGCGCTTGCTGGTGTCGGCCAATAACGGTGGCGCCGGGACTTGGGTGGCGTGTACCTGGCGCAACAGGCGCGCCGGGGTCTGGGTGACGGCCAGGATGTCGCTGGCGGTCTGGTCGGTAAAGCTGTTGTGTTGCGCGCTCAGGCGATGGAACAACTGGGTGTCGCTCCAGGTCATCGGGTCTTCACTGGAGAGCCGCCAGGCGCCCTCGTTGTTGTGTTCCAAAGTCGGCGTCTCGATGCCCGCCTGGGAGGGGTGCTTGAGGCGCCATTTGCGCTGTGCCGCATCGAAGGTGATCTCGTAGAGCGAACCCAGCAGTGGCAGGTACTGGTGACCCTGATGCTCGAAAATTCCCCGCGAGGTGGGCCGCAGGTCGCTGGGCAAAATTACCCCTCGCTCGTACTGCGCCAGCGAGCGGCCGAGCAAGTTGATGAAGCCGCGCGCACCGCGTTGCTTGCTCATCAGGTCGCCCAGCACATTGCGCAGGGTCTGGCTGTCGTTCGCACCGCTCATGCCTAGCTCGGCGAGTTCGCGCGGGTGCAGGGCCGAGCCGAGGGCCAGGTAGAAACTGTCGGGGCCGGCGGCCGTGGGCAGCGTGCGCCCCAGGACGCTGTCATAGGCTTCATAGTGGCCTGCGCCATAGTGGCAAAGCTCAATGACCGTTGTGTCCTTCGCCGTGGGTTGGAAGGCGCTGCGGTCCGGCACCTGGGTCAGCAGCAATGGACGTTTGAACTGGCGCAGGATCAGTGCCGAAGCGAATTCGTAGGCCCATTGGTGCTGGCTGGCGTTGTATTGGCGCGGGTGGTAGAGCGCATCAATGGCGCTGTCGATTTGCAGAACGGTGCGATGGTGGTCGATCAGTTCCTTGAACGAGGAAGGCAGTGTCCCACCCCTGAGGAACTCCTCTTGCTGGCGCGGATTTAACGGCGCCTGGCGCAGCAGCACTTCCAGGTTAGCGACGGTCAACGGTGGGTTGAGGGCGCGCAGCTTGCTCAGCAGCGGTGTCACCTCGACCAGGGGGCGTGGCGCCTGGAGGGGCAGGAAGCGGCGCGCACCCTCGGCCTCGGGTAAATGTTTTTTCTCCTGGCCGGCGAAGAGGGTCAGGGCCTCGAACAACAGGTTCTGCTCCGATTCGGCCAGGGCTGCGATCTGCTGGCGGATGTCGACGATGCGCGCGCTGAGTGGGCGCGCCAGCAGGCCCGCCATGCCCAGGGCCGAGTCGGCCGGTTGCTGGCGCACAATCAGTTCAAAGAGCTGTTCGCGGGTGGCGGTTTTTTCGCTGGGGTCGTGGCGGGCGACGTAGGTCTCATCGTCGCGGCGGCGTAATTCGATGCGCTGGTGGGCGTCGGCTTCGCCATAGGCTTCGATCAACGTGCCCTGGGGGTCATAGATATCGATCCGCGTATTGCCGGGCCAGTCCGGTAGCCGGGTGAGCAGCGCCAGCACGGTACTGTCGCTGTAGGCGGGCATGTGCCCGCGCTGGGGCAGGTCGCTGATGATGCGCTGGATCAACCGATCTGCCTGTACGCGGCGCACCCCTTCGGTCAGGTTCAGCGGCGCTTCCTCGCCCTGCCACACCGCGTCGAGGGTCGCCCGGGGCGTGGCGGTGCTCTTGAGGGTTTGGGCCAGTTCGCCGAGGGGGATGGCCTGGTCGCCATCGGGCAGCAGGCGTTGCAGCAGGGCGACGTCGTCCAGGGCGTGGGTGTCATGGGGGTTGAGCTTCCAGCGCTGGGTGGAGGGGTCGAACGTTACCGTCGGCTGATAAGACGAGCCGTCTCGCGGCACCAGGGTGTAGCGTTTATTTGGCTCGTCATAGCTGATCTGCGCCACGAGCGCGCGCTCACCGTTGTGCAATTTGGCGAACGTCTTGCCGTGCAGCAGGTAGATGCCCTGGGCATTGGTCTGTTGGCCATCGAGCAAACCCTGGGCGGGGATCGCATAGGGTGTCAGGTCTGGTTTCCACAGCATGGCCTCGCCATTGGGCAGGCTGACGGCCTGTGGGTTGCCCAGGCGCATGAGGTGCTGGTTGATGCGCAACTGCTGGGCGCGCCCGGCCACAGACATCAAGCGGGCACTGATGGCCATGTCTATCAAGTCGCTCAGGGTGCTGGCCAGGGTGTCGGGCTCGCCCTTGGCCAGCTCGCTGACCCCGACCAGTGTGCTGTAGCTCAGGCTGCCCATGACGATGTATTGCAGGGCGCGCTGCACCCCGGTGAGGCCGCCAGGGACGGGAGTCAGCAGCACTCCCATGACTTCACTGGCGATGGCGGCGACCGCGTCCTTGACGGCCTGCCAGTCCACCTCCGAGCGCACGCTGGCCATGCTGCTCAGGTTGGTGTGGTAGCGCTGGAGGCTGTGGTTGGTCAGGGTGTCGAGCAGGGTACGCGGGCGTTCGGGGGTGGCATCGGTCTTAAAGCGCAGATGCTCCAGGTTGCGCTTTTCCACCAGCAGGTGAAACCCGTCATACAGCAACTCGGCCAGCCAGTTCATGCCTTCCGGGCGCGCTGAGGGGGCCAGCAGTTTGTTGAAACGGGCCAGGTCGCGCAAGGCCAGTTGCCGCGACAGCCAACCCAGGTTGCGCTTGTCGTGCCCGTCGCGCAGTTGGTTCATGAAGTCGGCAGCCGCTTGTGCGGCGTTTTCGTGGTGTTGCCAAGGGCCGCTGGGCCGCGCAGGGAAGTAGGACAGCACGCCGGCATTGTCGTCGAGCGTGAGGATCGCCAGGGGGATGGGCATGCTCTCGGTGCCGGCGAACGGGAACTCGAACAGGTCGGTGCCCAGGCTGATGGTGTCGATACCGTGGTGGGGGGTGGGGTTGTCGACCATCCTTTGCGCCACTTCGTAAAGCGGCTGGCTGATACCGGTGTGGGCTCGGTTGCGGTACGACTCCAGCAAGTCGAATTGCAAGCAGGCCTGGGTGGCGGTACGCAACAGCGCGCGCATGCGACCGCCCTGGCCCATGGCAGCGCCTAGGGTTCTTTTGAGTTGCAGGCCCAGGTCCAGGTCGCGGGCAATATCGATGAAAGCCTCGACCGAGACCGGGTCGGTGTCGGCCTCCGGGCCGCTGATATAGCTGGCCTCCACCAGGCTGTAGCCTGAGTCCTGCAAGATGTTGCGAGTAACGCCGAAGTTCAGGCACGCCGCTTCCCAGAGGGTCATCGAGCGGGTGTGGCGCTTGTAGCTGGTTTCGTCCAGCGCCCGTGAGGGGCGGTCGCTCGGCAACGCGCTGCGCGGCACACGCAACGCCTGTGTCGGGCGGGGTGGGTTCCAGGGCATGCCGTGGTCGATTTTCTCCAGGTAGTCGGTGTGGATAAAAAACGCCTCGGGATCCTTGTCACCCAGGCGCGCCCGCAGTTGCGCCAGGCCTGTGCGCTTGAACTGTTGGATCAGCGCCTGGTTTTCCTGATCCACCATCTGGAGCGCGTCCGTCGCCTCGCGCTGTAGGCGTATGTATTGGGTGCGCTGGTCGGGCGTCAGGCTGGCCATCGACGCATCGACGGCCTTCTGGATGAAGGCAAGGGTTTGCTGCTGGGCCCAGGTACTGTTGTTGTGCAGATTGCCCGAAAGGCCATTAAGGGGTTCAACGGTTGGCATGTGCCATCTCCCTGTTTGATTGAACGGTCGATGACAACAAAAACAGCCCAGGGCCAGGTGTTAACTATGTAAGGGCAGCACGTCCCGCAGCGCTTGGCGCCGTCGGTCGGAAAACACCGCCACCCTGTAAGTTCTGACAGTAGACGGCGCAGAGTTCTTGCCTCTAGGTTGGGCTTGTCGCCCGCAGGCACCCATGACCGGAGCCGCGATGAAAAGCACATGGAAAGGATTCGTCGCCTACGCCTTTATCGGCGTGGCCAATACCCTGATTCACTGGCAGATCTTCTACGTCCTGCATTCAGGCATTGGCCTGAGCCAACGGGTGAGTAACTTCACGGCCTTTTGTTTTGCCGCGTCGTTCTCGTTTTATGTGAACGCGCTTTATACGTTTGAAAGCCAGACTTCGGTGGGACGGTACTTATTGTTTATCAGTTTTATGGGGCTGTTGAGCCTAATAGTAGGTGCGGCGGGAGATTACTTCGAACTGCATGGGTTGCTGACGCTGGTGATCTTCAGTGGCGTGAGTTTGGTATGTGGTTTTTTGTTTTCCCGTTTGGTGGTGTTTCGCGAGGGTGATCGATGAATAGATATTTTTACCTTGAGCGGGAACTGAGCGGGCGGGAGGTGCTGATATTTTTTACAGTCGCGTGTTATGCCTTTATTTATCCGTTGTTACTCGCGGATTATTTTTATATCGATGACAGTTGGCGAGCTCAGCTGGCTGGGTTGGCCTGGAAAGAACAGGGCCGTATTCTCACCCAATGGCTTTATCAGGGCCTGTCGTTTACAGAGGGGGCGCCGAATATATTTCCCTTGCCTTTATTGGCTTCTACCTTGGTCATGGCGTTTGCCCTTCGGCGTTTGGTCTTTCATTATTTTCCAGCCGTCACGCTTGCCCACTGTTTTATCGTTATACCGCTTTGGTACAGCCCGTTCTTTTTGCAAAACCTGTCTTATCAATATGACGGCCCCGCGATGGCGCTGGGCGTGGCGGCGGTTATCTATGCGATGGTGATTTCGGGGCGAACGTTGCTAGGGCGAATCATTTTTCCCAGTGGGCTGTTGGCAGTGGCACTAAGTTTTTACCAGATGAATATCAATGTGTTTGTAGGGTTATGTTGTGTGGAGTTGATTCGCTGTATCAACGAACACCTGCGCATGAGCCGGGTGTGGTTGTTGATGGGCCGCAGGTTGGCCCAACTGGGGGCAGGGGTACTTATTTACTACCTGACCGCGCATCAACTGACGAACGCGGACAGAACTGCGCTACTGGCGCTGGATTCAAACTGGTTTGTGCGCATGGGCGAAAACCTGTCGCTGACCGCCTACAGGGTCGGCATGCTTTATAACGCCGGGAACACCTGGTTATGTTGGGCGCTATTGTTATTGGTGGCGGTGGGGGGCGGGTTAATGGGCGTGCGAATTGTGCGCTCGGCCAATTCAGGTGCTCATAAATTATTGTTAATGGCGGCCAGTGGTGTGGCGGTGGTGGTGTTGCTTGTTTCCGTTTCAGGCCTGGCAATGGTGTTTGAAGAGTTTAATGACGGAGCCAGGCTAATGTTGGGGTTGGGTGCGCTGCTTGTGGGTATTTTTTACCTGGCTTGGCAGGCCTTGGTTCGCATCTATGCGCCGCTGGGCTTTTTGTTAGTAGTGCCGGTCGTCGCGATGTTGTCGTTTTCATACGCCTATGGTCGGGTCTTGAATGTGCAGAAAATTTTCACCGACAGTGTCTCCCAGGGGCTGGCTGAAAGACTTTTATCCGATACCAAGTTACAACAGGTTCAGATGTTCTATATGGTCAATATCTCCACCCGGGGCTGGCTGGCCGGTGCACAGGGCTCGACCCAAGTGATACCGGCCTTGAAGTATGTATTGAATGTGAACTTTATCGTTTTGCCGGAAATGATGCCGCGTTTGGGGGCAACTAATGTGTTAACGATCAGTGAAAAGAACTTTCGCGAGAAAGTGCCGGAGCATTCGCTAAAACCAGTGGTGAGTCACAGGTTCTACGACATCTACGTGGTGGGCGCCGAAGGTTACATCTATATGAAGCCCCTCTTGCACAGCGAGCACTACAACATGAAGTTGGGGCAGTAAGTCGTGCCCTAAACATCCACAATCACCAACGTCCCATGGCTGCCCGCCAGCACGCCATGGGCCTGCCCCGCCGGCACCAGGTACAGGTTGCCCGGGCCGACTTCCACCACCGCGCCGCCAATGTCCAGGCGCAGGCAGCCGCTGATGACCAGCAGCCCTTCGTCGTAGTCGTGGGTTTCCCGTGGGTAGGCCTGTGCGTCCATGCGCAGCACCTTGATGCGCGCGGGGCCGACCTGGCCCAGTACGGTGGAGGCCCAGGGGCCCGGCAGGTGCCGGGCCAGTGCGTCGAAATCCAGTAAAGGCATGGTGTACTCCTTGTGCAACGTGCCTTCGGTGGTCCGGTTGGGCGGGGTTTTTTAGGGGAGGTCAGGCTA
Source organism: Pseudomonas sp. MF08817 (assembly GCF_059862705.1). Taxonomy (NCBI): domain Bacteria; kingdom Pseudomonadati; phylum Pseudomonadota; class Gammaproteobacteria; order Pseudomonadales; family Pseudomonadaceae; genus Pseudomonas; species Pseudomonas sp. MF08817. Next base: position 218,950 of record NZ_JCBCUY010000001.1, on the reverse strand, counting down.
GCGCTTCTTCGTGGGGCTCGAAACTGTCCGCCCGGGCCATTTGCCACATACGCGAGTAGAACTCGCCGTTGACTTCGCCGGTGAGCAATTCGCCCGGTTTGAGGAACACGTGCAACTGCGAGAACAGTTTGATTTCGGTGGCCGACATGCGCCGCACCAGGTGCTTGGCCGACAGTTGCGCGGGGTGGTCCAGGCCGGCGGCGGCGAGCATCTCGGCCAGGGCCTTGAGGGTGTTGCGGTGGAAGTTGAACACGCGCTGGGCCTTGTCCGGCACCACCAGGGCGCGCTGGCGCAGGCTGTCTTGGGTGGCCACGCCCGTGGGGCACTTGTTGGTGTGGCAGCTTTGCGACTGGATGCAGCCGATGGCGAACATAAAGCCGCGCGCCGAGTTGGCCCAGTCGGCGCCGATGGCCAGCACGCTGGCGATGTCGAAGGCACTGACGATCTTGCCGCTGGCGCCCAGCTTGATCTTGTCGCGCAGGTTCAGGCCCACCAGGGTGTTGTGCACGAACAGCAGGCCTTCGCGCAGCGGCACGCCGATGTGGTCGGTGAACTCCACTGGCGCGGCGCCGGTGCCGCCCTCCTTGCCGTCGATCACGATGAAGTCTGGCAGGATCCCGGTTTCCAGCATGGCCTTGGCGATGCCCATGAACTCCCACGGGTGGCCCAGGCAGAACTTGAAGCCCACCGGCTTGCCGCCCGACAGTTCGCGCAACTGGGCGACGAAGTGCATCAGCTCGATGGGGGTGGAAAACGCGCTGTGGCGCGAGGGCGAGATGCAGTCCTCGCCCATGGGTACACCGCGGGTTTCGGCAATTTCCCGGGTGACTTTGTGTTTGGGCAGGATGCCGCCGTGGCCGGGTTTGGCGCCCTGGCTCATCTTGATTTCGATCATGCGCACTTGCGGTGTCTGCGCCTGGGCGGCGAAGCGCTCGGGGTCGAAACGGCCATCGCTGGTGCGGCAGCCGAAGTAGCCGCTGCCCAGTTCCCAGGTCAGGTCGCCGCCATGTTCGCGATGATAGGCGCTGATGCTGCCTTCGCCGGTGTCGTGGGCGAAATTGCCGAGCTTGGCGCCCTGGTTGAGGGCGCGGATGGCGTTGGCGCTCAGGGAGCCGAAACTCATGGCCGAGATGTTGAACACCGACGCCGAGTACGGCTGGGTGCACTGCGGGCCGCCGACGATCACGCGAAACCCGGCCGGGTCGCTCAACGGTGCCGGGCGCATGGAGTGGCCGATGAACTCGAAGCCTGACTGGTAGACGTCGATCAGGGTGCCGAACGGCTTGTCGGCGCTTTCATTCTTGGCCCGCGAATACACCAGGGAGCGCTGCGCGCGGGAGAAGGGCAGGGCATCGCTGTCGGATTCGAGCAGGTACTGGCGGATCTCCGGGCGAATGCCTTCGACCAGATAGCGGATGTTGCCCAGAATCGGGTAATTGCGCCGCACCGCGTGGGGGCTTTGCAGCAAGTCGAACAACCCCAACAGGCTCAACAGCCCGGTGACCAGGGCGAAGGGCCACAGCCAGTCGTGATGCAAAAAGGGCAGGCTGGCGAGTGTAAACAGCACGCACGCAGCAAAGAAGGCGTAGCGGCTCAGGAGGGACAGGCTCATACGGTTTCCTTGGGTTCGGACGCTTCGGTCGATCAACGTCGACTTGTGTTGGCCTGCCACGCAGGCCACGGCAACGCCACAGCTTACCTGTGTAGGCGCGAGCTTGCCCGCGATGGCGGCATTGCTGCCCTTAAACAGCTAATGGCATGGCAGGCGCTATCGCGGGCAGGGCCCGCTCCCACAGGGGGCGCGCATCAAGCCTCGGGCATTTGCAGGCCATGCTTGAGCAGCAGGGCGAAGGTCTGCGGGTCGACCGCTTTGCTGAACAGGTAGCCTTGCACCTCCTCGCACTGCTGGGCTTTGAGGAAGGCCAGTTGGGCCAGGGTTTCCACGCCCTCGGCGATGATGTTCAGGTTCAGGCTGCGGCCCAGGCTGATGATGGCGCCGACCAGCGCGGCGTCGTTGCTGTCGGTGCTCAGGTCGCGCACGAAGGATTGGTCGATTTTCAGCACGTCGATGGGAAACCGGCGCAAGTAGCTCAGGCTCGAATAGCCGGTGCCAAAGTCGTCGATGGCCAGGCGTACCCCCAGGTCCTTGATGGCGCGCAGGGTGGCGACGGTAGTGTCGACGTTCTGCATCAGCACGCCTTCGGTGATTTCCAGCTCCAGCAGGGTCGGGTCCAGGCCCGTTTCAGCGAGGATCTGCTCGATGCTGGCGACGAAATTGCGCTGGCGAAAGTCGATGGCCGAGACGTTCACCGACAGGCTGATGGGCGCCAGGCCCTGGGCCTGCCAGGCGCAGGCCTGGCGGCAGGCCTCGCGGAGCACCCATTTACTCAGGGGTACGATCAAGCCGCTGTCTTCGGCGACGCTGATGAAGTCCGAGGGGTAGACCCAGCCGTGGTCGGGTTTGAACCAGCGGATCAACGCCTCGGCGCCGACAATCCGCCCCGATTGCAGGTTCAGCTTGGGCTGGTAATGCAGCACGAATTCGCCCCGGGCCAGGGCCAGGCGAATACCGCTTTCGATGCCTTGCTGCTCGCGGGCCTGCTGGTTCATGGCTTCGATGAAAAAGCCGAAATCGTTGGGCGTGGACTCCTTGACGTTGCGCATGGCGGTTTCGGCTTTCTTTATCAGCGCCAGGGCATCGAAGCCGTCATCGGGATAAATGCTGATGCCCAGGCTCGCGGTCACGCTCAGGTCGTGGGCGGCGATGTGCTGCGGCGCACTGACGGCGGCCAGGAGTTTTTGCGCGATGCGCTTGGTCTGCTGGGGATGGTGGATGTCGGCGAGGATCACCACGAATTCGTCAGAGCCGTAGCGGAACACCGAGTCGGAGGCCCGCACCGTGGCCACCAGTTGCTTGCCCACGCGCTTGAGCATTTCGTCGCCGATGGGGTGGCCCAAGGCGTTGTTGATGCGTTTGAAACGGTCCAGGCCAAGGAACATCACCGCCAGTTGTTTATCGTGGCGCCGCGACAGGGCCAGGGATTGGGTCAGGCGATCGCCCAGCAGCGTACTGTTGGGCAACTCGGTGAGCACGTCGTATTGCAGTAGGTGGGAGACCTTGAGCAGCTCATGCACCCGCTCCTCGATGGTGCGCTCCAGGCTGAGCATTTTGCTCGCCGCGTCCTGGGCCATTTGCCATTTCCACGTCAGGGCGTTTGCCATCTGGCGGATTTCCAGGCTATCGAAAGGCTTTTTCAGCACCAGCAACTGGTCGCCGAACTCCAGGCGCTGGGCCATGGCTTCCCAGGTGTAGTCCGAATAGGCCGTGCACAGGGCGATTTGCAGGTGCGGGTCAACCTGCCACAGCCGTTCGATGGTCTCCAGGCCATCCCAACCCGGCGGCATCTGCATGTCGGTGAACACCATGGCATAAGGCCGGCCCTCGGCCACGGCGCGGGTCACCAGTTCCAGGGCTTCTTCGCCCTGGTAGGCCGAATCGAGCTCGAAATAGGGGCGCGGTCCCAGCGTGCCTGGGGCGGGGGCGGGCGGGGCGAGGATGTCGCGATAGTCCTGATGTATCGAAGGCGTGTCGTCGATTATCAGGATGCGCCGGTTGGTCAGCGCGGGGGCTGTTTTCATCGTGAGGGCCTGAGTACTGCAAACCTGATGCGCCTCGGACTCATAGGGCCTCCCCTCCTGATAACTGCAATGGGCCGGGCATGGCGTTTATGCGCGGGGCAGCAAGAGCATAGCCGGGGTCGTGGGCCTTCGCTGGCAGGTGCGTTCAATTTGCCACTGGGTAGCTGCAAATCCTGCGAGGCCGTGGGATATTTGCGGCTTTTCCGCCCAAGCCCAAGAGTCGCCATGCCTGCCATCATCCGTATCGCCGCCGCCCTGTTGCTAGGGCCCAATGGTCACACCCTGCTGGTGCGCAAGCGCGGCACCCAGGCCTTTATGCAGCCGGGGGGCAAGATCGACCCTGGCGAGCAGCCGTTGCAGGCCCTGGCCCGCGAGCTGTTGGAGGAACTGGGCCTGCGGATCGACCCGGCCCAGGCCCGGTATTTGGGCGTATTCTCGGCCCCGGCGGCCAATGAGCCGGGTTTTGAGGTGCAGGCTGAACTGTTCCAACTGCACATCGACGCCCCGGTGCAGCCGGCGGCGGAGATTGAAGAAGTGCAGTGGATCGACCCACTCACCGAGGGCAACCTGACGCTCGCCCCCCTGACCCGCGACCTGATCCTGCCGTTTTACCGCGACACCTTGCTCACCACTGCCTGACCTTTTTCGTACAAGGACTGCTCCATGATTCCTATTCCCGACCTGCTTGTATTCGCCGCCGCCGCGCTGTTGATGGTGCTGACGCCGGGGCCCAACATGATTTATCTGATTTCCCGTTCGATCTGCCAGGGCCGCAAGGCCGGCATCACCTCGCTGCTGGGCGTGGTGGCCGGGTTTTTCGTGCACCTGTTCGCGGCGGCGGCGGGTTTGACCGCAGTGTTCATGGCGGTGCCGATGGCCTATGAAGTGCTCAAGTGGGCGGGCGCGTTGTACTTGCTGTGGCTGGCCTGGCAGGCCCTGAAACCGGGGGCGCGTTCGCCCTTCGAGGCCCAGCAATTGCCGGCCGATTCATCGAGGAAGTTGATCCTGATGGGCTTTCTCACCAGCGCCCTGAACCCCAAGATCGCCATGTTCTACCTGTCGATCTTCCCGCAGTTCATCAACCCCGAGCACGGTTCGGTGTTCACCCAGAGCCTGATCCTGGGCATGACCCAAATCAGCGTGAGCTTCTTCGTCAACTTGCTGATCGCGGTGTTCGCCGCCGGGATCAGCGCGTGGTTCGTGCACAACCCGCTGTGGCTGGCGGTGCAGCGCTACGTCATGGGTTTTGTGCTGGCAGCCTTGGCGGTGCGTTTGATGCTGGAACAGCGGCGGGCTTGACCCCCGTCTATTACCCCACTTTCTGTGGAAGCGGGCTTTGCCCGCGATGGCGGCATGCCAGCCCCTAGAGGAACAGAGGCTGAGCGGGCCTCATCGCGGGCAGAGCCCGCTCCCACAAAAAGCCTGCTCCCACATGAGCTCTCGGGGCCGGTGGCTCAGCGCACCGCGCTCACCCCATCGAGGGTGGAGAACGAGGTGTCTTTGGCGGTGAGCAAAAAATCGCGCATGTACGGCGCGTCGAGCATGTCGGCGCGGATGCCGGCGTAGAGCGTGGCGAACAGGCCTTTTTCCCCCAGGCGCTTGGCCTTCACGTAGCCGCGCGAGCTGTATTCATGCAGCGCCCAGTGGGGCATGCCGCACACCCCCCGCCCGCTGGCCACCAGTTGCATCATCATCACCGTCAGTTCCGAGGTGCGCACCTGCGCCGGTTCGATGTCGGCCGGCTCCAGGAAACGGGTGAAGATGTCCAGGCGATCGCGTTCCACCGGGTAGGTAATCAGGGTTTCGCGCAGAAGGTCTTCGGGCACGATGTAGGCCTTGTTCGCCAGCGCATGCTGGTTGGCCACCGCGAGCATGGCTTCGTAGGTGAACAGCGGCACATAGGTGATGCCCGCCAGCTCTACCGGGTCGGAGGTCACCACCAGGTCGAGGTCGCCACGGGCCAGGGCCGGCAGCGGGGCGAAGGAGAAACCCGAGGCCAGGTCCAGTTCCACTTCCGGCCAGGCGTCGCGGAACTGGTCGATGGTGGGCATCAGCCACTGGAAGCAACTGTGGCACTCGATGGCCATGTGCAGGCGCCCGGCGGTGCCCCCGGCCAGGCGTGCGATGTCGCGCTCGGCGCCGCGCAGCAGCGGCAGGGTGGCATCGGCCAGTTGCAACAGGCGCAACCCGGCGCTGGTGAAACGCACCGGTTTGGTCTTGCGCACGAACAGCGCCATGCCCAGGCGCTCTTCCAGTTCCTTGAACTGGTGGGACAACGCCGATTGGGTCAAATGCAGGCGTTCGGCGGCTTCCACCAGGCTGTCGGCTTCGCGCAGGGCATGCAGGGTTTTCAAGTGACGGATTTCGAGCACCGCAGTCTCCATGAGTAAAACTTGTGTTCAACACGAATACATTGAGTTTGTCTCATGTTGGGTTGGGTGTCGACAATGGCGCCATCTTTTATAGGGAGCGACATCGTCATGGCACTAGCCCACAACCTCGGTTTTCCACGTATCGGCGCCGACCGCGAATTGAAAAAGGCTCTGGAGGCCTACTGGAAGGGCGACCTGACCCAGGCCGCATTGCAAGCCGTGGGCCGTGACCTGCGGGCCAAGCACTGGCAACTGCAAAAAGACGCCGGCATCGACCTGCTGCCGGTGGGCGACTTTGCCTGGTACGACCAGGTGCTGGGCCATTCCCTGGCTTTGGGGGTGATCCCCGAGCGTTTCGCCAGTGCCCTGAATGAACGCGGCCTACCGACCCTGGACACCCTGTTCGCCATGGCCCGTGGTGCCACCGCCACCTGCTGCGGCGGTGAGCACGGCCAGGCCCAGTACGCCCAGGAACTGACCAAGTGGTTCGACACCAACTACCACTACCTGGTCCCGGAGTTCAGCGCCGAGCAGACCTTCCAACTGAGCTGGGAACAGCTGTTTGACGAAGTGGCCGAAGCCCACGCCCTGGGCCACAAGGTCAAACCGGTGATTATCGGCCCGCTGACCTACCTGTGGCTGGGCAAGGCCAAGGGCAACGAGTTCGACAAGTTGGAACTGCTGGAGCGCCTGCTGCCGGTCTATAACGAAATCCTCGGCCGCCTCGCCGCCCAAGGCGTGGAATGGGTGCAGATCGACGAACCCCTCCTCACCCTGGACCTGCCCCAGGCCTGGAAAAGCGCCTTCGAGCGCGCCTACCACATCCTTCAGTACTCGCCCCTGAAAAAACTCGTGGCCACCTACTTCAGCGGCCTGCAAGACAACCTCGGGCTGGCCGTAGGCCTGCCGGTGGACGGCTTGCACATCGACACCGTGCGCGCCCCGGAACAACTGACCGCCGTACTCGACCGCTTGCCCACCTACAAGGTGCTGTCGGTGGGCCTGGTCAACGGGCGCAACGTGTGGCGCTGCGAGTTGGAAGCGGCGCTGGCACAACTTCAATTCGCCCAGGAGCGCTTTGGCGACAACCTCTGGGTCGCTGGGTCCTGCTCGCTGCTGCACAGCCCGGTGGACGTGGAGCGCGAAGACAAGCTCGACCCGGAACTCAAGAGCTGGCTGGCCTTCGCCGTGCAAAAGTGCGGGGAAATCTCGGTGCTGCGCGACGCCCTCAACGACCCGCAGGCGCCTAAGGTGCAAGCCGCCCTGGCTGACAGCCGCGCCGTGGCCGCCAGCCGTGCGCAGTCGCCGCGCATCCATAAGGCCCAGGTGCAGGCGCGGATCGCTGCGATCAAGCCTGCCGATAGCCAGCGCCACGCGCCGTTCGCCCAGCGCATCGCCTTGCAGCGCGCCCGTTTGCAATTGCCGGTGTTCCCGACCACCACCATTGGCTCTTTCCCACAGACCGCAGGGATTCGCCTGGCGCGCCAGGCCTATAAGCAAGGCAAGTTGTCGGCCAACGACTACACCGACGCCATGCACAGCGAAATCCGCCACGCCGTGCAAGTGCAGGAACGCCTGGGCCTGGACGTGCTGGTGCACGGCGAGGCCGAGCGCAACGACATGGTCGAATACTTCGCCGAGCAACTGGACGGCTACCTGTTCACTCGCTTCGGCTGGGTGCAGAGCTACGGTTCGCGCTGCGTCAAACCGGCGGTGATCTACGGCGACCTGAGCCGGCCCAAAGCCATGACCGTGGACTGGATCACCTACGCCCAGAGCCTCACCGACAAGGTGATGAAGGGCATGCTCACTGGCCCCGTGACCATGCTGATGTGGTCGTTCCCCCGCGAAGACGTGTCGCGCCAGGTGCAGGCGCAGCAACTGGCCCTGGCCCTGCGCGACGAAGTGACGGACCTGGAGAAGGCCGGGATCAAGATCGTGCAGATCGACGAAGCCGCGTTCCGCGAAGGCTTGCCGCTGCGCCGGGCGCAATGGCAGGAGTACCTGGACTGGGCGGTGCAAGCGTTCCGCCTCAGCGCCTCGGGGGTGGCCGATGAAACCCAGATCCACACCCACATGTGCTACAGCGAGTTCAACGACGTGATCGAAGCCATCGCCGCCATGGACGCCGACGTGATTACCATCGAAACCTCCCGTTCGGACATGGAGCTGCTGGAGGCCTTCGAGCAGTTCGAGTACCCCAACGACATCGGCCCGGGCGTCTACGATATCCACTCGCCACGGGTGCCAGACACCGCCGAGATGGTCAAATTGATGGCCAAGGCAGTCAAACGCATCCCCGCCGAGCGCCTGTGGGTGAACCCCGACTGCGGCCTGAAAACCCGCGCCTGGCTCGAAACCGAAGCGGCTCTGGTGAACATGGTGGCGGCGGCGCGGCAGTTGCGTAACCAGTTGGCTTAAGGGGTTCATTGTTGCGACGGGCGTCATCGCCAGCGGGCTCGCTCCCACCGAAGGCTTGTGGGCGCGAGCCCGCTCGCGGTGGCGTACGACCACTGAAGCAATCTTCATCAAACTGTCACGCAACTGTGGCAGCGCGCTGGCAAAAACATCATCAGACTCGCGTTCTACTGGGGTTCTGCGTTTCGGTGTTTTTCATGCGTGTATTGTTTTTGCTGGCCGCACTGTTGTTCGGCCTGCCTTCTTTTGCGGCCTCGCGTTGCGATGTCGCGGTGGCGACCCAACGGGTCGATCTGCCCCAGGTCAGCCTGGCCTACCAAAGTATCGGACGTGACTCGGACCCGGCCCTGCTGCTGGTGATGGGCCTGGGCGGGCAGTTGATCCACTGGCCCGACGAGGTGGTAGTTGCACTGTGCCGCCAGGGCTTTCGGGTGATCCGCTATGACAACCGCGATGTCGGCCTGAGCACTTGGCGCCAGGCGCCGGCCAGCGCCAACCTGACCTTCGAGGCCTTGCGCTACAAACTCGGCCTGCCGGTGGCGGCGCCTTATTCGCTGAGCGATATGGCAGCCGATGGCCTGGGGCTGATGGACGCGTTGCAGGTGCGCCAGTTTCACGTGCTGGGGGTGAGCATGGGCGGCATGGTGGCCCAACACATGGCCGCACTGGCGCCGCAACGGGTCGAGAGCTTGACGCTCATCATGTCCAGCTCCGGCGCCGAAGGCCTGCCGGCGCCCACGGCGGCGCTGGTGCAATTGCTGTCGCGGCGCAGTGCGCCGAACCGCGCGGTGGCGCTGGAGCAACAGGCCGACTTGCTCGCCGCCCTGGGCAGCCCGCAAGTGGCGGACGAGCGCGCCGAGTTGCTGCAACAAGCGGCGCAATCCTACGACCGGGCGTTCAACCCCCAGGGCGTGGAGCGCCAGATCATGGCCATCCTCGCCGAACCGAGCCGGGTGGCGCTGCTCAACCAACTGCGGGTGCCGACCCTGGTGGTCCACGGCACCGCCGACCCGTTGCTGCCGGTGATGCACGGCGTACACCTGGCCGCGCACATACGCGGCAGCCAGTTGGCGCTGATCCCGGGGTTGGCCCACCGTTTCCAGGAGGCCTTCAAGGCGCCGCTACTGGCGGCGGTGCTGCCCTACCTGAAACGCCATCGCCAGGACACCGGCCACTGGGCCGGCCTCGAAACCCCACCGCCGCTGTTGTTGTAGCAACCGGGCTGGCCCGGGTTTAGGGCTGCTGCGCACCCCGGCGCGGGCGAGCCCGCTGGCTACGGGGGGTCAGGCGTGCAGGCGCACCCAGACGCTGACCAGCACGGTGGCGGCCATCAGCCAGGCAACGGCGGCGACGGCCAGGGAGGCTTCCAGGCGCAGGCGATCGACCATCAGGTACAAGGTCGCCAGGTAGATGAAGTACGGGATGATCGACCACATGCCGAACACGATGGTGGTCTTCAGGTCGTCCAGGGAGCGGCCCTTGCCGACGATATAGTGGGCGATCAGGGCGAAGGTGGGAAACAGCGGCACCAGGCCGGCGATGTAGTAGTTCTTGGTCTTGGCCAGGGCGGCGAGGATCACCACCACCGCCGCGCCCAGGGCTGCCTTGAGCAATAAATCCACAGGGTTCTCGCTTAGTGGTTGAGGCCGTACTTCTTGACCTTGTCAAAGAGCGTGGTCTTGGCCATGCCCAGTTCCAGGCTGGCCTGGGTGAGGTTGCCGCCGCTGCGTTGCAGGGCGTCGTTGAGCAAGGTGCGCTCGAACGCTTCCACCGCTTCGGAAAACCCCATGCCCTGGCTGTCGCTGGGGGTGCCGGATTTTTTGAAAGCCGGCAGGCCCAGGGCGAAGCGTTCGGCGACGTTGCGCAATTCGCGCACGTTGCCCGGCCAATCGTGGCTCATCAGGCTCGACAGGGTCTGGTTGTCCAGCTCCGGCGCGGTGCGGTCAAAGCGCAGGGACGACTGCTGCAAGAAGTGCTCGAACAGTTGCAGGATGTCTTCGCGCCGCTCGCGCAGGGGCGGCAGTTCCAGGGTCACCACGTTGAGGCGGTAGTACAGGTCGCTGCGAAACTGCCCGGCGCGGCCCAGTTCATCGAGGTCGGACTTGGTGGCGGCGATCACCCGGCAATCGACCGCTACGCTCAGGTTCGAGCCCAGGCGTTCCAGGGTGCGTTCCTGCAACACCCGCAGCAGCTTGATTTGCAGGGGCAGGGGCATGCTTTCCACTTCATCGAGGAACAGCGTGCCGCCGTGGGCGTGTTCGATTTTGCCGATGCGCCGCTTGCCCGCGCCGGTGAAGGCGTTGGCCTCGTGGCCGAAGATTTCGCTTTCGAACAGGTTTTCCGGCAGGCCCCCGCAGTTGAGGGCGACGAACTGCTGGGATTGGCGGCGGCTGAAGTCGTGCAGGCAGCGCGCCACCAGCTCTTTGCCGGTGCCGGTTTCGCCTTCGATCAGCACGTTGGCCGAGGTATCGGCGACGTTGGCGATCAGTTCGCGCAAGTGCTGCATGGCCGGCGAGCGGCCGATGATCCGCCCTTCCAGGGAGTCGCGTTCGGCCAGTTGCCGGCGCAGCGCCCAGACCTCGCGGGCCAGGCTGCGCTGCTCGAGGGCGCGGCGGGCAACGTCCACCAGACGTTCGGGGGAGAAGGGTTTCTCCATGAAGTCGTAGGCGCCTTTTTGCATCGCGCCCACGGCCATGGAGATATCCCCGTGGCCGGTAATCAGCACCACCGGCAGGCTCTTGTCGCGGGCCTTGAGGCGGGTCAGCAGTTCCAGGCCATCGATGCCCGGCAGGCGGATGTCGCTGATGACGATGCCGGCGAAGTTGTCGCCGATGCGCGCCAGGGCTTCTTCGGCGCTGCCCACGCCTTCGCAGGGGATGTCTTCCAGGCTCAGGGCTTGCTGGCAGCCGAGCAGGACATGGGGGTCGTCTTCGACGATCAGCACGATGAGGTCGTTGTTCACAGCGTTCACTTGGTTCATGACGGCTCGTTCTGAGTGGGGCCGATCGCAGGCAGGCTGAGCACGAATGCCGTACCGCCGCTGGCCGGGTGTTCGACCCCCAACTGCCCGCCGGTGGCTGCGGCCAGGCTGGCCGAGAGGGTCAGGCCCAGGCCCAGGCCTTGTTCGCCGGGTTTGGTGGTGAAAAAGGGTTCGAACAAATGCTTGCGGGCCTCGGCGTCGATGCCGTGGCCGTTGTCGCGTACCCGCAAGCGGTACTTGCCGGGGCTGGCCTCGCCTTCGAGCCACAGCTGTGGCAGCGGCTGGGCCTGCATGGCGTCGAGGGCGTTGCCGATCAGGTTGACCAGGATCTGCTCCAGGCGCGTCTGGTCGATGCGCACTTGCACGTCGTCGAAGTGGCGGTGCACCTGCAGCGGCAGGGTTTCGATACGGGTGCCGAGCAGTTGCAGGGCGGCGTCCACGGCTTTGCCCAGGCTCGCCTGGCCCTGGTCGTCGCCGCGCCGGGCGAAGGCGCGCAGGCTGGCGGTGATGCGGCCCATGCGGTCGATCAATTCGTTGATGGTCTTGAGGTTGGCGCTGGCGGTGTCCAGGGCGCCGCGTTCAAGGAAGCGCACGGTGTTGCCCGACAGGGTGCGCAACGCCGCCAGGGGTTGGTTGAGCTCGTGGGCGATGCTGGTGGACATCTGGCCGATGGCCGCCAGTTTGCCAGCCTGGACCAGTTCGTCCTGGGCGCGGCGCAGGGTTTCTTCGGCCAGGCGCCGTTCGCGGATCTGCGCCTTGAGCCGTTCGTTGCTGGCGCGCAGGTTGTCGGTGCGCTCGGCGATGCGCCGTTCCAACTGGTTGTTGGCTTCCTGCAAGGCCTCGCGGGCGGCCAGGCGCGTGGCGATGACCTTGCGTCGCTCGTTCCAGGCAATCAGGAAAAACGCCACCAGGGCGAAGGCCACGGCCACCAGGATGCCCTGGTTGACGGCTTGGCGTTGCAGGTCCTGCAGGGGCGTGAGCAGGGTGAAGTTCCACGGGGTGTCGCTCAGGGGCCGGGTCTGGGACAGGTAGCTGACTTGCGTGTCCTCGGCCTCCAGCTCGGTGTTGGCGGGGAAGGTGAGCTTCTCCACGCCTTCGGCCAGGCGTTCGCGGGCCAAGGGTTGCAGCTCGTTGAGCGGAAACCAGTAGTACTGCAGGCTACGGGCTAGGCGTTCCTTGGTGTCTTCGCTCAGTGGGCGCACGGCCTTGAGCCGCCGCGCCGGGTCGCTGGAGAGGATGATGATGCCGTTCTCGTCACTGACGAAGGCCTCCAGGCGCGCCCGCTGCCAGCGTTCTTCCATGGTTTCCAGGCGCACCTTGACCACGGCCACGCCGATGATCTTGCCTTGCTCTTCCAGGCCATGGGCCAGGTAGTAGCCGGGCTCGCCGCTGGTGCTGCCGATGCCGTAGAAACGCCCGGGCTGGCCGCGCACGGCGTTCTGGAAGTAGGCGCGAAAAGACAGGTCTTCACCCAGGTAACTGTCGAAGTCGCGCCAGTTGCTGGTGGCCATCACCCGGCCCGTGGTGTCCATGATGTAGATCGCGCGGCTGCGGCTGCGCCGGTTCAGGCCTTCGAGGTAGGTGTTGACGGTCTCGCGGTGTTCGGGGCTGGGGTCGGCCAGCAGGGTGGAGACGCTGGATTCGAGCTCCAGCAGGCTGGGCAGGTAGGTGTATTTGCTGATTTCACTCTCCACCGCGCGGGCGTTGAGCTCCAGTTGCCGCTCACCGCTCTCGGCGAGGGCGCGCACGGCAAAGTGCTCGCTGACCCGATAGCCCGCAAAACCCAGGCCGATCATCAGCAGGATGACCAGGGGCGGCAGGAACAGGTGACGAATCAGGCGGGGTTTCACGGCAAGTGATGGCGGTGCGGCGCGATAAAGGGTGGGGTCGCATTTCATCACAGATGCCTTGTGGCAACCACCTGCTTGCTGGAGTACCCGGTGGGAGCGAGCCTGCTCGCGATGACGGACGCACAGCCAACCTGTTCCTTGCCATGGTCATCGCGAGCGGGCTCGCTCCCACAGAAGGAGCGAGCAAGCATGGGCTGCTTAGTGCTGCAGGATTTTCTCAAGGAAGTGCTGGGCACGTTCGGAGCGGGCGCTGATATCGCCGAAGAACTCCTCTTTCGGGCAGTCTTCGATGATCTGGCCCTGGTCCATGAAGATCACGCGGTTGGCGACTTTGCGCGCGAAGCCCATTTCGTGGGTCACGCACATCATGGTCATGCCTTCCTGAGCCAGTTGCACCATCACGTCCAGCACTTCGTTGACCATTTCCGGGTCCAGGGCCGAGGTCGGTTCGTCGAACAGCATGACGATCGGGTCCATGGCCAGGGCGCGGGCAATCGCCACCCGTTGCTGCTGGCCGCCGGAGAGCTGGCCGGGGTGCTTGTGGGCGTGGGCCGAGAGGCCGACACGCTCAAGCAGTTGCAGGCCCTTCTTGGTGGCTTCTTCCTTGCTGCGGCCCAGTACCTTGATCTGCGCGATGGTCAGGTTTTCGGTGATGGTCAGGTGCGGGAACAGCTCGAAGTGCTGGAACACCATGCCCACCCGCGAACGCAGTTTGGGCAGGTTGGTCTTGGGGTCGGCGATGGAAGTGCCGTCCACGGTGATGTCGCCTTTCTGGAAGGGTTCCAGGGCGTTCACGCACTTGATGAGGGTGGACTTGCCCGAGCCCGACGGGCCGCAGACCACCACCACTTCACCCTTCTTGACCTCGGTGCTGCAATCGGTCAGCACCTGGAAGTCCCCATACCACTTGTTGATGTTCTTGATTGAGATCATACGGCGAACCTTTTTTGCAGACGCTTGACCAGCAGCGAGGCGGCAAAGCTGATGATGAAATACACGACACCGGCAAAGATCAGGAACTCATTGGAGCGCCCGATGATATCGCCGTTGGCCCGCGAAGCATTGAGGAAGTCCACCAGGCCCACGGTGTAGACCAGCGAGGTGTCCTGGAACAGGATGATGCTCTGTTGCAGCAGCAGCGGGGTCATCTTGCGAAACGCCTGGGGCAGGATAATCAGGCGCATGGTTTGGCCGTAGCTCATGCCCAGTGCCTGGGCGGCGCCCATCTGGCCCTTGGGGATGGACTGCACGCCGGCCCGCACGATTTCGCAGAAGTACGCGGCCTCGAACATCATGAACGCCACGATGCAGGAGGTGAACGCACCGATCGGCGTGTCTTCGCCGGTGATCCAGCGCAACACGAACGGCACCGCCAGGTAGAACCAGGTGATGACCAGCAGCAGCGGGATCGAGCGGAAGTAGTTCACATAGGCGCCGGCCAGGCGTGACAGCAGCTTGCTGGACGACAGGCGCATCAGCGCCAGGATCGTGCCGAGGATGATCCCGCCGACGACGCCCAGGGCCATCAGTTGCAGGGTCATTACCATGCCGTTCCACAGGCCGGGCAGGGCGGGGATGATGCCGCTGAAATCGAAGTCCATTATTTACCCCCCACGGAGATCAGGCCGGGCACCGCGACTTTCTTCTCGACCAGGCGCATCAACAGCATGAGGCTCATGTTCAGGGTGAAGTAGATCAGGGTCGCCAGGGTGAAGGCTTCAAACAGGTTGGCGGAGAACTCGGCGGTCTGTTTGGTTTGCGCCAGCAACTCCATCAGGCCGATCAGCGAGGCCACGGAGGAGTTCTTGAAGACGTTGAGGAATTCCGAGGTGAGCGGCGGAATGATGATCCGGTAGGCCTGGGGCAGCAGCACGTTCCAGTAGATCTGCGGCAGCTTGAAGCCCATGGCGCGGGCGGCCGCTTCCTGGCCTCGGGGCAACGCCTGGATACCGGTGCGCACTTGCTCGCACACCCGGGCGGCGGTGAACAGGCCCAAGCACACGACCACGCTCAGGTAGGCCGAAGTGGTCGGGTTGAGGTCTTGCTTGTACCAGTCCTGCAAGTCTTGCGGCAGCAGGTCGGGCACCAGGAAGTACCAGATAAACAGCTGCACCAGCAGCGGCACGTTACGAAACAGTTCCACGTAGCAGGTGGCGATACCCGACACCAGCCGGTTCGGCACGGTGCGCATGACGCCCAGGATAGAGCCCAATGTCAGGGCAACGATCCAGGCCACGATGGCGATGGCGATGGTCCAGCCCAGCCCGGAGATGAACCAGTCGAGATACGTCTCGCTGCCCACGCCGGTGGACTTGAAGAACACGCCCCAATCCCAGTTGTAATTCATCAGGGTCTCCCCTCAGTTCGATCGATGTACAAGCACCCGCTTGGGGAAAATCCTTTCCCGCCTGACGCAAAGCGCCAGACACACACGATCGGCTCGAAAACCACCGGGTCGAGTGTTCCAAAAAATACCAGCAGGTAGTAGCGGACACCCGGGGGAGCGTTAGCCCCCTCGGGATGTAAGGTTAGTCAGGAATCAGGATTTTTTTGCGTCAGATTTATCGTCAGCCGCTTTATCGGTTGGCGTGGCGATCAGCGCCTTGAGCTCGTCGCTCATTGGGAAGTTCAGGTTCAGGCCCTTAGGTGGGATAGGCGCTTGGAACCACTTGTCGTAGATCTTGTTGATTTCGCCAGACTTGTAGGTCGCGACGATGGCGTCGTCCACGGCTTTCTTGAACGGGGCATCGCCCTTACGCACCATGCAGCCGTAGATTTCGTAGGACTGCGCGGTGCCGGTCACGGCCCAGTCGCCAGGCTTCTTGGCCTTGGCCATTTCGCCGGCGAGCAGGGCGTCGTCCATCATGAAGGCCACTGCGCGGCCGCTTTCGAGCATCTGGAAGGATTCGCCGTGGTCTTTGGCGGAAATGACGTTCATGCCCATCTGCTTGTCGGCGTTCATCGCCTTGAGGATGCGCTCGGACGTGGTGCCGGCGGTGGTCACGACGTTCTTGCCCTTGAGGTCAGGGAAGTCCTTATAGGTCGAGTCCTTTTTGGACAGCAGGCGCGTACCGATCTCGAAAATGCCTACCGAGAAATCAACCTGCTGCTGGCGCTCGACGTTGTTGGTGGTGGAGCCGCATTCCACGTCCACGGTGCCGTTCTGCACCAGCGGGATACGGGTTTGCGAAGTGACCAGGTTGTACTTGACCTTCAGGTCCGGGATGTCCAGGTCTTTCTTGATGGCTTCGACGATGGCCAGTTGGATGTCGTGGGAGTAGCCAACCGGTTTGCCGGAAGCATCCGCGATGTAGGAAAACGGGATGGAAGCGTCACGGTGCCCGAGGGTGATGGTGCCGGACTCTTTGATCTTCTTCAGTGTGCCGGTGAGTTCGGCAGCGAAAACTGGAGTGCTAATCAGTGCGGCAGCGATGGCTGCGCCCAGAAGATGGGGAACGATACGCATCAAATTTTCCTCGACATTGTTTTTTTTATGGAGCCGGTACACCGGCCCTTTATATGTACTGCGAACACCGCGGTGGCCGTTAAGAGTGATGGCACTACGGACATTCGTGCAGGAGTGTAGAGCATGAGTCGTGCCAGACCCGCTGATTTAGGTCAAAACCGCGATTCTCAAGGCAGTGGAGTGCGTGCAGGGCCGATGGTTCAGATGAACTATCCGGTTAACCGAATCAGGCATAGTGATGCGTTCGGAAAGCCGAACGGGTTTCGCCTGTGGCAGCCTGCCGGCGATAGGGCTGGTACGACCGACACACCTCTGCCCGCAGAAATACCGTCATGGCCAGCAGGTTCGCTGCCACCCGAGGCGAGCCGTTGTTCACAAAAAAGCCCCCGGACCACAAGGTCAGGGGGCTTTTGCCGACGCGGGCCGGGCCTCAGGCCGCTTCGATCTTGCTGCGGTGCTGTTCGACCTTGCTCAGGTAGTCCGCCAGTTTCTGCTGTTCCTCGGCACTGGTGAACAGGCCCAGCTTGCTGCGCCGCCACAGGATGTCGTGGGCGCTGGTGGCCCATTCTTCGCTGCACAGGTAATCGACTTCACGGGTGTAGAGCCCGCCGCCCAGGTGTTCGCCCAGGTCGCTCAGTTGCTGCACGCCTTCGAGCAGGCGCCAGGTGCGGCTGCCGTAGGTGCTGGCCCAGCGTCGGGCGAGGTCAGTGGGCAGCCAGCCGAACTGGTCGCGTATCAGCGCGGCCAGGGCCTGCGGGGTGCTCATGTCTTCGCCGCCGGGCAGGGTGGCGGTGGCGGTCCAGCTCGGGCGGATGTTCTTGAAGAACGGCGCCAACTGGGCCAAAGCCGACTCGGCCAATTTGCGGTAGGTGGTCAGCTTGCCGCCGAATACCGACAGCAGGGGGGCTTCGTCCGCAGCGCCGGACAGTGCCAGGGTGTAGTCGCGAGTCACGGCGGACGGGTTGTCCGATTCGTCGTTGCACAGTGGGCGCACGCCGGAATAGCTGTGGCGGATATCGTCTCGGCTCAATTGCTTCTTGAAGTGGGCATTGACCACGTTCAGCAGGTAGTCGGTTTCGCCTTCGGTGATCGCCACTTTTGCTGGATCGCCCGTGTATTCACGGTCGGTGGTGCCAATCAGGGTGAACTGGTTGAGGTAGGGGATGGTGAAGACGATGCGCTGGTCTTCGTTTTGCAGAATGTGCGCGTGCTCGCCTTCGTACAGCTTGGGCACGATCAGGTGGCTGCCCTGGATCAGGCGGATGCCGTAGGGCGATTCCAGCTTCAAATCATCCTTGATGAATTTGGCCACCCAAGGGCCGGCTGCATTCACCAGGGCCTTGGCGCGGATCGATAGCAGGCTGCCATCGGCGCGCTCCAGGTGCAGGTGCCACAGGCCCTTGCTGCGCCGGGCGCTGACGCAACGGGTCTGGGTGTGCACATGGGCGCCTTTCTCGCGGGCGGCCATGGCGTTGAGCACCACCAGGCGTGCGTCGTCGACCCAGCAGTCGGAATACTCGAAGCCTTTGGTGATGGTGCTTTTAAGTGGGCTGTCGGCGCCGAACTTGAGGCTTTTGGAACCGGCCAGTTGTTCGCGCTTGCCCAGGTTGTCGTAGAGGAACAGGCCGGCGCGGATCATCCACGCCGGGCGCAGGTGCGGGCGATGGGGCAGCACGAAGCGCATCTGCTTGACGATGTGTGGCGCTTTGGCCAGCAGCACTTCGCGCTCGGCCAGGGCTTCGCGCACCAGGCGGAATTCGTAGTGTTCGAGGTAGCGCAGGCCGCCGTGGATCAGTTTGCTGCTGGCCGAGGAGGTGTGGCTGGCCAGGTCGTCCTTTTCGCAAAGGAACACCGACAGGCCGCGACCCGCTGCATCCGCCGCGATGCCGACACCGTTGATCCCGCCGCCAATTACGGCAACGTCATAGACTTCGGCAAGGGGTGAAGCAGGCAAGGTAGAAGCGGTCATGGGCTGGCCTCGCGATCTTTTATGATCGGTTTGTATTTGAAATCGAACATTAATGTTCATTTGCGAAAATGGTAGCCCATAAACGCGGCCACAGCCAGCCGCTTTCGATTGAAAAAACTCATCGAAGGAGGAGAAAGGAAAAATTATGAACATGGGGTGGGGTGTCGGGGGGATCTCTGTCGCGGGCGAGCGCAGCGCCGCCCGGCCCGGTGCGCGCTCACAGAGGCTTAACGCGGGCCGTGACAGCGGTTAAAGCGTCACACCACTTCCAGCCGCACCTTGTGCTGGTTAAGCAGTTGGGTCAGGGCGGGGACGGGTTGCTGGTCGGTGACCAGGCAATCGACCAGGCTGATGGGGCCCAGGCGAATCATGGCATTGCGCCCGAATTTGCTGGAGTCGGCGGCCAGGATCACTTGCCGGGCATTGGCGATGATCGCCTGGGACACCCGCACTTCCTGGTAGTCGAAGTCCAGCAGGCTGCCGTCTTCGTCGATGCCGCTGATGCCCACCAGGGCGAAATCGACCTTGAACTGGTTGATGAAATCCACGCTGGCCTGGCCCACCACGCCGCCGTCGCGGCGCACGTTGCCGCCGGTGAGCAGCACGTCGAAGTCGTCCTTGGCGCTGAGCATCATTGCCACGTTGAGGTTGTTGGTGATGATTTTCAGGTGGTTGTGGTTGAGCAGTGCCCGGGCGATGGATTCGGTGGTGGTGCCGATGTTGATGAACAGCGAGGCGTGGTCGGGGATCTGCGCGGCAATGGCTTCGCCGATACGTTGTTTCTCGTCGCGCATCTGGTCGGCGCGCATGGCGTAGGCGGTGTTTTCGACACTGGAGTCATAGGCCGCGCCGCCGTGGTAGCGGCGCAGCAGGTGGGCTTCGGCGAGTTGGTTGATGTCGCGGCGAATGGTCTGCGGGGTGACGACGAATAACTGGGCCATTTCCTCGATACTCACGTAGCCGCGTTCGCGGACCAGTTCGAGGATTTGCTGCTGGCGGGGAGGCAGATTCATGGGGCGTCCTTGGGGCTGCCGGGCAAAATTTGCCCATGATGCCGCAGGAATTGGCTCCCGGCCAGTTGCGTGCCTTTAGGCGTCCTGTTCGGCGCCTTCGTGGGGTTCCCAGTCGCGGGTGCGGCTCACGGCTTTTTTCCAGCCAGCGTAGAGCTTCTCCTTGGCCGCTTCGTCCAGTTGCGGCTCGAACTCACGCTCGATCACCGCTTTGCCGCGCAACTCGTCCAGGCTGCCCCAGAACCCGCAGGCCAGGCCTGCCAGGTAGGCGGCGCCCAGGGCCGTGGTTTCGCGCATTTGCGGGCGCTCGACCAGGGTGCCGAGGATGTCGGACTGGAACTGCATGAGGAAGTTGTTGGCCACCGCGCCGCCGTCCACGCGCAGGGCCTTGAGGCGCTCGCCGGAATCCTGCTGCATGGCGTCGAGCACGTCGCGGGTCTGGAAGGCGATGGACTCCAGTGCAGCGCGGATGATGTGGTCCACGCGCACGCCGCGGGTCAGGCCGAACAGTGCGCCACGGGCGTAGGGGTCCCAGTAGGGCGCGCCGAGGCCGGTGAAGGCCGGCACCAGGTACACGCCGTTGCTGTCCTTGACCTTGTTGGCGAAGTATTCGGTGTCGTGGGCGTCGTTGATGATCTTCAGTTCATCGCGCAGCCATTGCACGGTGGAGCCGCCGTTGAACACCGCGCCTTCGAGGGCGTAGGCCACTTCGCCGCGCGGGCCGCAGGCGATGGTGGTGAGCATGCCGTGGCTGGACTTGACCGCTTTGTCGCCGGTGTTCATCAGCAGGAAGCAACCGGTGCCGTAGGTGTTTTTCGCCTGGCCCGGCTCCACGCACATCTGGCCGAACAGGGCGGCCTGCTGGTCGCCGGCGATGCCGCCGATGGCGATGCCGCTTTTGGTGCGGCCGTAGATCTCGGAGGAGGATTTGACCTCGGGCAGCATCTGGCGCGGGATGTCGAGGATTTCGAGCATCTTGGCGTCCCACTCCAGGGTATGGATGTTGAACAGTAGGGTGCGCGAGGCGTTGGTGTAGTCGGTGACGTGGGTCTTGCCGCCGGTGAATTTCCAGATCAGCCAGCTATCGACGGTGCCGAACAGCAGCTCGCCGTTGCGTGCCCGTTCGCGGCTGCCTTCGACGTTGTCCAGGATCCACTTGAGTTTGGTGCCGGAGAAGTACGGGTCGGTGACCAGGCCCGTGGTGTCGCTGATGTATTGTTCGTGGCCGTCGCGCTTGAGCTGCTGGCAGATCTCGGTGCTGCGCCGGCACTGCCAGACGATGGCGTTGTAGATCGGCCGGCCGGTGTTTTTGTCCCAGACCACGGTGGTTTCGCGCTGGTTGGTGATGCCGATGGCGGCGACCTGGTCATGGTGCAGGCCGGCCTGGGCCAGGGCCTCGACCATCACCGCGCTCTGGGTGGCGAAGATTTCCATCGGGTCGTGCTCGACCCAGCCAGCCTGCGGGTAGTGCTGGACGAATTCGCGTTGGGCGGTGCACACCACGTTGGCGTCACGATCGAAGATGATCGCCCGCGAACTGGTCGTGCCCTGGTCAAGGGCAATGATGTAGTTCTTATTCTCAATGTCGGTCATGTCGATTGCCTTGGAATAAATAGGAGTTCAATTCGGATGGTGCGGGCCGCTACGTTGGCAGCGCGGCCCGGCCATCGGTGTCAGGAGGCGCGAACCTTGCCGTCAGCGGCGGGTTCGGCCTCCATCACAACAGGTGCGGCACTGGGCAGATGGCGGGCAATCATCCCGCGATAAACGCCAGCACCGAGGCAGGCACCGATGATCGGCGCAAAAATTGGAATCAGGAAGTACGGAATATCGCGCCCGCCGGTGAAGGCAATGTCGCCCCAACCGGTGAAAAACGTCATCAGTTTAGGCCCGAAATCTCGCGCCGGATTCATCGCGAACCCGGTCAGCGGGCCCATGGCGCTGCCGATCACGGCGATCAGCAGGCCAATCAGCAAAGGCGCCATGGCCCCGCGTGGCAAGCCGTTGTTGTCGTCGGTGAGGGCCATGATGACGCCCATCAGGATGGCCGTGATGATGACTTCCACCAGGAACGCCTGGGCCGTAGACAGCGCCGGGTGCGGGTAGGTGGAGAACACCGAGGCCAACTCCAGGCTGGCCTGGCTGCCGCGTACCATCTGGTGGCTTTGTTCGAAATCGAAGAACAGGTTGCTGTACAGCGTGTACACCAACAGGGCGGCGCAGAAGGCGCCCGCGACCTGGGCGAAGATGTAGAAGGGCAGTTTGCGCTTTTCAAAGTCGGCGAACAGGCACAGCGCAATGCTGACCGCAGGGTTCAGATGCGCACCGGAAACCCCGGCCGTGAGGTAGATCGCCATGCTCACGCCGATCCCCCAGATGATGCTGATTTCCCACAGGCCGAAGCTGGCACCCGCGACCTTGAGCGCGGCAACGCAACCGGTGCCGAAGAAAATCAACAGGGCCGTTCCCAGGAACTCGGCCATGCATTGGCCCGAGAGCGAAGGTTGTTGTAGAGCAGTCGTCATCGAAAACCTCGTTTTTTTTGTTGTCTGGCGCTTTGCCTAATGACCAAAGCGCGATGTGCACCTGCGTAAGGATCCCCATCCGAACACAGGCTTACTGCCGGGTACTGCTTTTTATCTTGGGTAATATATTCAGAATCGAAAAAATATAGACAAGAAACACTGCTGTCAAAGGTCGAAAGTGAACTATTGGTCATTATTTAACTATTAGTTGTATGAATGATTCCAGCCAGGGCGTGCGTGTCGACTTTTGTGGTCACGCCCTAGGGGGCCTCGCGGCGGGGCTTAAGGGCTGTGGTAGAGCCTTTTACCCGTCGATCACCTAGAATCGGGCGTCTGTTTTTTCTGCCCTTCGCCCGGTTTGGAGCTGCCATGACCCCCGCATTGGATTTGTTGAAAAAAGTTCGCGCCGAACATCGCATCCACAGTTACGAACATGACCCCAAGGCGACCTCCTACGGCTTGGAGGCAGTGGAAAAACTGGCGTTGGCCCCGGCCCAGGTGTTCAAAACCCTGCTGGCGGCCAGTGAAAAAGGCGAGTTGTTGGTGGCGGTGGTGCCGGTGGCGGGCACCCTGGACCTCAAAGGGCTGGCCCACGCGGCGGGAGTGAAGAAAGTCGAGATGGCCGACCCGGCGGCGGCGCAGCGTTCCACCGGCTACCTATTGGGCGGCATCAGCCCCTTGGGGCAGAAGAAGCGCCTGCGTACGTTTATCGATAACTCGGCCCAGCCCCAGGCGAGCATTTTTGTCAGTGCCGGGCGCCGTGGCCTGGAGGTGGAGTTGGCACCGGCGGTGCTGGCCGAGCACACCCAGGCCACGTTCGCCGATATCGGCCGCCCCTGACCCAGGCTGTATGGCGTAAATCGGGCCGATCTGTCTCTGGTCGGCCGTTGCGCCGGGCGCCATGCTCGCTCACTTCACAATGAGGAGAAGAGCGATGGCCCTTGAGTTCTATCAGGTCGATGCATTCAGCGATCGGCCGTTCGCGGGCAACCCGGCGATGGTCTACCGCCTTGAGCAGTGGTTGAGTGATGAGTTGATGCAGAACATCGCCGCCGAGCACAACCTGGCCGAAACCGCATTCGTGGTGCGCCAGGGCGCAGGCTGGCATATCCGCTGGTTTACCCCCGCTACCGAAGTGCCGCTGTGCGGCCATGCCACCCTGGCCAGCGCCCATGTGCTGTTCGAGATCTATAAAGAGCCGGCCGAGCGCCTGGAATTTGCCAGCCAGTCCGGGCCTTTGAGCGTTACCCGCGAAGGCGACCGTTTGTGGCTGGATTTCCCGCTGATCGAGCCGCGCCCGATTGAAGCCAGCGCCGCGATCGAGACCGCGTTGGGGCTCAAGCCCCTGCAGGTGTGGGAATCCAACGAGTTGTTGGTGGTGCTGGAGTCGGAGCAAGCGGTGCGCGATTGCCAACCGGACATGGCGGCCCTGGCGCAATTGCCGTGGTTGGGCGCGATCGTCACCGCCCGGGGCAGCGGCCACGATTTCGTTTCGCGTTACTTCGCCCCGGCCATCGGTATCGACGAAGACCCGGTCACCGGCTCCACCCATTGCCTGTTGATCCCTTACTGGGCCGAACGCCTGGGCAAGGCCGAGCTGAACGCCTATCAGTGCTCGGCGCGTGGAGGGGCGTTGTTCTGTCGCCTGGAAGGCGAGCGGGTGAAGATCGGCGGGCAGGCGCGGTTGGTGGCACGCGGCACGCTGTTGATCGACGTGGCGTAGCAAGCTTGCTTGCTACGCCTCTCGGCTCCTAGCTGGCGGTGCTATAGCGCCGCACACCCGATTCCTCGGCGCGAATCTGCGCCGCCATGCTGCCGCTGGCCTGGAACAGCACCAGGTGCTCGGCCGCCACGCGAATTCCCACATCCGCGCCAACCTGGTGGTCGGCGTGGCTGGGGAAGATCGATTCCAACTGGCTGCCGGTGGGCAGTTGCAAACGGTACAGAGTCGAGGCGCCGAGGAAGGTTTTGCCGACGATCCGCGCCTGGAGGGCGCTGTCCGGGGCGTAGACGATGTCGTCCGGGCGCAGCAGTACGTCCACCGCGCCGCCGGTCGGCCAGGTGTAGGCGCGGTTGCCGCGCAGCAGGCCGAGTTCGGTTTGCACCGACTCCGGGGTGTCGAGTTGGCCGCGAATGAAGTACCCCTGGCCGATAAAACTCGCGACAAAAGGCGTCAGCGGTTCGTGGTAGAGGTTGTAGGGCGTATCCCATTGCTCCAGGCGCCCCTCCTTGAACACGCCCACGTGGTCGCTGACGGCGAAGGCTTCTTCCTGGTCATGGGTGACCAGGATCGCGCTGGTGCCACGGCTTTTGAGGATGTCCCGCACTTCGTGGCTGAGCTTGCGCCGCAGCTCACCGTCGAGGTTGGAGAACGGCTCGTCGAGCAGCAGTAATTGCGGTTCCGGCGCCAGGGCGCGGGCCAGGGCGACGCGCTGTTGCTGGCCGCCGGACAACTCGTGGGGGAAGCGCTTGCCGAGGTTTTTCAGGTTGACCAGTTCCAGCAACTCCTCCACCACCCGCTGTTTTTGCGGGTGCTTGCGGATACCGAAGGCAATGTTTTCGGCCACGCTCAGGTGCGGAAACAGCGCGTAGTCCTGGAACACCATACCGATGCGACGTTTCTCCGGCGCCAGGGTGAAACCGGCACTGGAGATGACTTCGCCGGCCAGGCTGATATCGCCTTCGTGCACCGGCTCGAAACCGGCAATGGCCCGCAGGGTGGTGGTCTTGCCGCAACCGGAAGAGCCGAGCAGGCAGCCGATGTCGCCGGCGTTGAGGTGCAGGTTGAGGTTCTGCACCACCCGTTGATCCTGATAGCCGCAAGCGAGGTTGCGCAGGTTAAGCAGTAGTGGCTGGCTCATGCGTGGTGGTACGACGGTGGCACCAGGAACTCGAGCAGAGCCTTTTGTGCGTGGAGGCGGTTTTCTGCCTGGTCCCAGGCCACCGAGCGTGGGTCGTCAAGCAGGTCGACGCTGATTTCTTCGCCCCGGTGGGCGGGCAGGCAATGCATGAACAGGACGTCCTCGGCAGCGGTGTCGAGCAGGGCGCGATTGACCTGGAACGGGGCGAACAGCTTGAGGCGCTTGGCGGTTTCTTCTTCCTGGCCCATGGAGGTCCAGACATCGGTGCTCACCAGGTGCGCGCCGCGGACCGCTTCGCGCGGGTCACGCACGATGGTCACCCGCGCACCGGCCTTGGCCACGAACTCGGGGTTGGGTTCGTAGCCTTCGGGGCAGGCGATGCGCAATTGGAAGTCGAATTGGATCGCCGCTTCTATATAGCTGTTGCACATATTGTTGCCGTCGCCGATCCAGGCCACGGTTTTGCCCTGGATCGAGCCGCGATGTTCGAGGAACGTCTGCATATCGGCGAGCAACTGGCACGGGTGCAGGTCGTCGGACAGGCCATTGATGACCGGCACGCGGGAGTTGGCGGCGAATTCGGTGAGGGTGCTGTGGGCGAAGGTGCGGATCATCACCGCGTCCAGCATGCGCGACATGACGATGGCGCAATCGCCGATCGGCTCGCCACGGCCCAATTGGGTGTCGCGCGGCGAAAGGAAGATCGCCTGGCCGCCGAGCTGGATCATGCCGGCCTCGAAAGAGAGGCGGGTGCGGGTCGAGGACTTCTCGAAGATCATTCCCAGAACGCGGTTTTTCAGGGGCTCGAAGAGAACGCCGCGGTTACGCAGGTCCTTCAACTCGATGCCGCGACGGATCACGCTGACCAGCTCTTCGGGCGTGCAATCCATCAGGGAGAGAAAGTGCCTTGCGCTCATCATTAACTACCTTTTTGCAACGGACCGCAGATGCTCAAAGCCTTGTTTAATTTAGAAAACGGGCGAGACCTGCGGCGAAAGCCGCACGGGGCGACGAAATGGGGAAAGGCGCGATACTGACATTAAATGTCGCGTTTTTCCAATAGGGCTAAGGTTTTGGGCGTTTTGCAGGGGCGACCGAGTGGTCGCGAGGGGCATTTGTACACTGCGCCCCTGCGCCTTGGCAAACAAGGCGGGGCTTGGCCGGTATCGGCTGGCCTGATGCCGCTCGATTCACAAGGCGAACGTCTCTGGTGCGCGGGGCGTTCTGGCACCATAGTTTTGGCTTTGCAGCCCGTTGCGGGTTGCCCGAACACAACAAGAGACTGGCCATGACCAAGACTCTCCATCACCGTGCCTGCCACCTGTGCGAAGCCATTTGCGGCTTGACCATCGAGACCACCACCGAGGACGGCGCCGCGCCGCGTATCACCTCGATCAAGGGCGATGCCCTGGACACCTTCAGCCGTGGCCATATCTGCCCCAAAGCCGTGGCGCTGCAAGACATCCAGAATGACCCGGACCGCTTGCGCCAACCCATGCGCCGCGTCGGCAACCAGTGGCAGGCCATCGGCTGGGCCGAGGCCTTCGCCCTGGTGGCCGAGCGTTTGGCGGCGATTCAGGCGCGCCATGGGGCCAACGCGGTGGCGGTGTACCAGGGCAACCCCAGCGTGCACAACTATGGGCTGATGACCCATAGCAACTACTTCCTTGGCTTGCTCAAGACCCGCAATCGCTTCTCCGCGACTTCGGTGGACCAGTTGCCCCATCACTTGAGCAGCTACCTGATGTACGGCCACGGCTTTCTGCTGCCGATCCCGGACATCGACCACACCGATTTCATGCTGATCCTGGGGGCTAATCCGCTGGCGTCCAACGGCAGCATCATGACCGTGCCGGACGTGGAAAAACGCCTCAAAGCCATCCAGGCTCGCGGCGGCAAAGTCGTGGTCGTCGATCCGCGGCGCAGCGAAACCGCAGCCATGGCCGACCAGCACCTGTTCGTGCGCCCCGGCGGCGATGCGGCGTTGTTGTTTGGCGTGCTCAACACCTTGTTTGAAGAAGGCCTGACCCGCGACAGCCACTTGCCGGTGGACGGCTTGCCCGAGGTGCGCGCGGCCATCAGCCGGTTCGGTCCCGAGGCGATGAGCCCACTGTGCGCGGTGCCGGCGGCGCAGATCCGCCAGTTGGCCCGGGACTTCGCCGCAGCCCCCTCGGCGGTCTGCTATGGGCGCATGGGCGTCTCGACCCAGGCCTTCGGCACCTTGTGCCATTGGCTGGTGCAGCTCATCAACTTGGTGACCGGCAACCTCGACCGGGTCGGCGGCGCACTGTGCACCGAGCCGGCGGTGGACCTGGTGGCATCCACCTCGGGCGGGCATTTCAACCAGTGGCAGAGCCGGGTCTCGGGGCTGGCCGAATACGGCGGTGAACTGCCGGTTTCGGCCCTGGCCGAAGAGATGCTCACCGAAGGCGAGGGCCAGGTGCGGGCGCTGATTACCGTGGCCGGCAACCCGGTGCTGTCCACCCCCAACGGCCGGCAACTGGAGCAGGCGCTCGATGGCCTGGAGTTCATGGTCAGTGTCGATCTGTATATCAACGAAACCACCCGTTATGCCGACCTGATCCTGCCGTCCACGTCCTCGCTGGAGAACGATCACTACGACACCACGTTCAATATGTTCGCGGTGCGCAACGTCAGCCGTTTCAACCGGGCGATCCTGCCCAAGCCCGATGGCGCGCTGCATGACTGGGAGATCTTTGTCGGCCTGGCCCAGGCGTTCGCCGCCCATACGGGCAAAGAGCTCAAGCCGACCATGGCCCCGGCGCAGATGATCGACCGGGGCTTGCGGGCGGGCCGTTATGGCGATGGCGCGGCGCAACAGTTGTCTCTCGCCACGCTGCTCGACCACCCCCATGGCGTAGACCTGGGGGCGCTCAAAGCCAACCTCGCCCCGCGGCTGAAAACCGCCAACCAGCGCATTCAGGCCGCGCCCGCGCAGATGCTCGCCGACCTGCAGCGCTTTGCCGCGTTACAGGCACCGGCGGCCGATGAGCTGCTGATGATCGGGCGGCGCCATGTGCGCAGCAATAATTCGTGGATGCACAACTACCATCGCCTGGTTAAAGGCAAGCCGCGCCACCAGTTGCTGATGAATCCCGACGACTTGGCGCACCGTGGCCTGAGCGACGGCCAGCGGGTGCGCATCAGCTCGCGCATTGGCGCCATCGAGGTGGAGGTGCTGGCCAGTGCCGACATGATGCCGGGTGTGGTCAGCCTGCCCCACGGTTGGGGCCATGCGCGCCCCGGCGTACAAATGGAAATCGCCAGCGGCCAACCGGGGGCCAGTGCCAACGACTTGACCGATGAACGGCAACTGGATCACCTGTCCGGCAACGCGGCGCTCAACGGCGTGCCGGTAACCGTGGTGGCGGCTTGATGGCGGTTGGTCGGTGACGGCACTGGGAGACCGAGCATAGGGCTCGGCTTTCCGTTACAATGCGCCACCGTGCCGACCCTGAGTCGGAAAGTTCAGCCGAGGTGCTTCATGGATATCATCGAAACTATTAAAGAGCAGATCGCCAACAACACCGTTCTGCTTTACATGAAAGGCTCGCCGAATGCCCCGCAGTGCGGCTTCTCGGCCAAAGCGGCCCAGGCCGTCATGGGCTGTGGCGAAAAGTTCGCATACGTGGACATCCTGCAGAACCCGGAAATCCGCGCCAACCTGCCTAAGTACGCCAACTGGCCAACCTTTCCACAACTGTGGGTGGGCGGTGAACTGGTCGGCGGTAGCGACATCATGACCGAGATGGCCGCAGACGGTTCGTTGCAGACCACCATCAAGGCCGCCGTTGAAAAAGCGGCCGCTGGCAAGACCGAAGCCTGATTGCTTCTGCGGGAACGGGCCCTTCCGGTCCCGCAGACGTTTCACGGCGAGCCTGGATTGAAGGCAATAAAAAGCCCCGCTTCTTCATATAAGAGAGCGGGGCTTTTTTATTGAGGCTAACTTGGGTTATTCACCCATCTGCGATTGCAGATAGTTCTCAATACCTACTTTGTCGATCAGGCCAAGTTGAGTTTCCAGCCAGTCGATATGTTCTTCTTCCGATTCCAGGATATCTTCGAGCAACTCGCGGCTGCCGAAATCGCCAGAGACTTCGCAGTGGGCGATGGCGGCCTTGAGGTCGGCGTGGCCGGTCTTCTCGATCCGCAGGTCGCACTCCAGCATTTCCTTGGTGTGCTCGCCGATGTGCAGCTTGCCCAGGTCTTGCACGTTAGGCAGGCCTTCGAGGAACAGGATGCGCTTGATGAGCTTGTCCGCATGCTTCATCTCATCGATGGATTCTTTGTACTCATGCTTGCCGAGTTTGTTCAGGCCCCAATCTTCGTACATGCGGGCATGCAGGAAGTATTGATTGATCGCGACCAGCTCATTGGCAAGGATCTTGTTGAGATGTTGAATGACTGTCACGTCGCCTTTCATGGTGGGGCCCTGTCCTTTATTCGCGGTATATAAAATGGAGTTTGAGCTGCGTACTCATAAGTGTCAAACCTAAGTTGTTGAATAATAAATGAAAATTAATCGGAATAAGAATGTTTGTGTTCCGCGTCTGAACGCTAAGCGGTTGAATTATGGGCATAAAAAAACCGGACACTAAGTCCGGTTCTTTGAAATGCGTTAGTTATGCGACGGAAAATTCCACAGGGTAGGGAATCGCCGCACGGCTGCTTTGCAGCTCGGTGAGGGTTTCACGTACCACTTGCTTGGCGAGGCAGGCGCATTTTCCGCATTGGCTGGCGACGCCGGTGGCTTGGCGTACTTCGCGGTAGCTGCAGCAACCTTCGTAGATGGCGTCGCGGATTTTTCCGTCGGTGACGCCGGTGCACAGGCAGACATACATATAGGAGAACCGTCGCAAGGTTGTGGCTCAATTGGGACGGATCTTAATGTTAACGAGAATGATTGTCAAAGTTGTTTCTGTGGGGCAATACCCGGCTTGAGGTTTTGCCCGACGAACGGGCGCAACAGGTCGAGTGCCCGCTTTTGAGGCGCTTTTCAAAAACCGCTAAGGACAGGGCAAAGTCGCGGTGTATGATGGTCGGTCCTTGCGAAGGGAGATCGAGTCACAGGCCTGTCGCTTATCCGTGGCAGGCTGGGCGCGATCTCGTCCTTTAACTCCATCACACCAGGAGATATCCAATGAGCGTACTCGTCGGCAAACCAGCCCCAGACTTCACCGTTCCCGCCGTACTCGGCAATGGCGAAATCGTTGACAGCTTTACCCTGTCCTCGGCCATCAAAGGCAAATACGGCCTGGTGTTCTTCTACCCGCTGGACTTCACCTTCGTCTGCCCATCCGAGCTGATTGCTCTGGATCACCGCATGGACGATTTCAAGGCACGTAACGTTGAAGTCGTTGCCGTTTCCATCGACTCCCACTTCACCCACAACGCCTGGCGCAACACTGCCATCAATGATGGCGGCATCGGCAAAGTCAAATACACCATGGCTGCCGACATGAAGCACGACATCGCCAAAGCCTACGACGTTGAATCCGAAGGCGGCGTAGCGTTCCGTGGCGCGTTTCTGATCGACGACAAGGGCGTTGTCCGCTCCCAGATCATCAACGACCTGCCGCTGGGCCGTAACATGGAAGAGTTGATCCGTCTGGTTGACGCGCTGCAATTCCACGAAGAGCACGGCGAAGTCTGCCCGGCCAACTGGAAAAAAGGCGACAAGGGCATGAACGCTTCGCCAGAAGGCGTTGCAGCGTACCTGACCGAAAACGCCGGCAAGCTGTAAACCTAGATAGCCAAGTCGCCCCCGCAGGCCTCAGGGCTGCGGGAGCGGCTCTTTGGTATCTATGACGCCTCGGGCCTTATCGGCCCGGGGCGTTTTTGGTTGTAGGCACCACTGCCTCAGCTCCCCCCAAGTCTTCAGGCTTAACCTTCGGCGCGTGTAAGCCTAGGCTTACTCTTTCGTAGGTGTTTGGTTTTTTATTAGCCGGTAGATGCCTATTTTTTCCTGATGTGTTTTTTATCTTATTGATTTATAGGTTTATTTTTTTTGTTTGCGGTGGATTAAGCCAAGCAGTCCGCTCTCCGTGGCCGATTGTTCTCGGCGCAGAACCCATTAGTATCAGAACTGTGTCAACGGACAGACACAGCCTTCAAGGAAGAGGGTTTAAGGACATCGCAGGACGCGATTCATCAGGACGATGAAAAGGAACACAGGGATTAGGGAAAAAATGTGGGCGGGTCAAACCGCCCCTTTTTTTGCCTGCGAAAAAGTACACGCAAGCCAAATCCGGGGCAGCAAAAAGGCCCGCAAGGGGCCTTTTCGGTGGACGCGCGGTAATCAGCGTTCCAGATCCTTGATCTTGCCTTTGACGCCATCCCACTTTTCGGCATCGGGCAAAGATTCTTTCTTTTCCGTAATGTTGGGCCAGATTTCCGCCAGCTCAACGTTCAACTGGATGAACTCCTGCATATCTTCGGGCACTTCATCTTCGCTGAAGATGGCCACGGCCGGGCATTCTGGCTCGCAGAGTGCGCAGTCGATGCACTCATCCGGGTGAATCACCAGGAAGTTCGGGCCTTCGTAAAAGCAGTCCACCGGACAGACTTCTACGCAGTCGGTGTACTTGCACTTGATGCAGTTGTCGGTGACGACGAAGGTCATTCTAATTTTCTCCTCAGGCGGCGGCTGCGAGCCCTTCCAAGACGGGCTCGCGAGGGTTGGGAGCGATAGTCTGCGAGTCAGGCTAATGGCCACGCAGCATCCCAAACCGCGCGAGAGTCTATCAGCTTGCACGCCCGTGCGTTAGACCCGAGTCTTCAGTGCATAGAGCAATTCGAGCGCTTTTCGCGGAGTCAAGTCGTCCAGGTCAAGTTTGGCCAATTCATCCAGCACCGGATGGGGCAGGCTGGCGAACATGTCGCTTTGTTGCGGAGGCGCGGGCTTGCCTTTGGTCGGCTTGGGCGCTTCATGGGGCAGGCTGGTGGTCTCCAGACGGCTCAGGTGTTCGCGTGCCCGCGTAATGACCTCGCTGGGCACGCCCGCCAGTTGCGCCACCGCCAGGCCATAACTCTGGCTGGCCGGCCCTGGCAGTACGTGGTGGAGGAACACGATGCGCTCGTTATGTTCGGTGGCGTTGAGGTGGACGTTGGCCACCAGCGGCTCGTTTTCCGGTAGGACGGTCAGCTCGAAATAGTGGGTGGCGAACAGCGTATAGGCGCGCAAATGGGCCAGGCGTTCGGCCGCAGCCCACGCGAGGGACAAACCGTCAAAGGTGCTGGTACCGCGGCCAACCTCGTCCATCAGCACCAGGCTGCGTTCGGTGGCGTTGTGCAGGATGTTCGCGGTTTCGCTCATTTCCACCATGAAGGTCGAGCGCCCGCCGGCCAGGTCGTCGCTGGAACCGATGCGGGTGAAGATGCGGTCCACCAGTGACAGCTCGCAACTGGCCGCCGGGACGAAGCTGCCGATGTGGGCCAGCAGCACGATCAGCGCTGTTTGCCGCATATAGGTGGATTTACCGCCCATGTTCGGCCCGGTTATCACCAGCATGCGGGTGCTGTCGTCCAGGCTCAGGTCGTTGGCCACGAAAGGCGTGGTCAGTACTTGCTCCACCACCGGGTGGCGGCCCTGGGTGATGCGCATGCACGGCTCGCTGACAAAGCGCGGGCAGTTCAAGTCCAGGTTCAGTGCCCGCTCGGCCAGGTTGCTCAGCACATCCAGCTCGGCCAGGGCGGCGGCGGTGTCTTGCAGCGGCGGTAATTGGCCGATCAGGTCTTCGAGCAGGGCTTCATAGAGCATTTTTTCCCGGGCCAGGGCGCGACTCTTGGCCGATAGCGCCTTGTCCTCGAAGGCCTTGAGTTCCGGGGTGATAAAGCGTTCGGCGCCTTTGAGAGTCTGGCGGCGGATGTAGTCGGCGGGTGCCGATTCGGCTTGCTTGCTGGGCAGCTCGATAAAGTAGCCGTGAATACGGTTGTAGCCGACTTTCAGGTTGGCCAGGCCGGTGCGGGCCTTTTCCCGGGCTTCGAGGTCGATCAGAAACTGCCCGGCGTTCTCACTCAGGGATTGCAGTTCGTCGAGTTCGCTGTCGTAGCCGGTTTTCAGCACGCCGCCGTCGCGGATTACGGCGGGCGGGTTGTCGATGATGGCTTTTTCCAGCAGCGCCGCCAGTTCCGGGTAGGTGCTGGTGGTGTGCGCCAATTGGCTCAGGTGCGGGGCTTCCAGCTCGGTCATGGCCACTTGCAACTGCGGCAGCGCGCCCAGGGCATCGCGCAGGCGCGCCAAGTCCCGTGGGCGCGCGTTACGCAGGCCGATCCGCGCCAGGATCCGCTCGATATCGCCGATTTCCTTGAGCTGCGGTTGCAGCTTCTCAAAGCGATAACCGTCCAGCAGGCAGGTGATCGAGCTCTGGCGCGCCTGCAAGACCTGCAGGTCGCGCAGTGGGCGATTCAGCCAGCGGGTCAGCAGGCGGCTGCCCATGGCGGTCTGGCAACGGTCGACCACCGATTGCAGGGTGTTGTCGCGCCCGCCGGCCAGGTTGGTGTCCAGCTCCAGGTTGCGACGGCTGGCACCGTCGAGCACCACGGTGTCGTCCAGGCGTTCGTGGCGCAGGCTGCGCAAGTGGGGCAGGGCGGTGCGCTGGGTTTCCTTGGCATAACTGAGCAGGCACCCGGCGGCGCCGATGGCCAGGGTCAGGTTCTCGCAACCAAAGCCCTTGAGGTCCTGGGTGGAAAACTGCTGGCACAGGCTCTTGAACGCCGAGTCGCGCTCGAAATCCCACGGCGCGCGACGGCGCACGCCACGGCGCTTCTCGGCCGGCAGGTCCTTGGGCCAATCGTCGGGGATCAGCAGTTCCACCGGGTTGACCCGCTCCAACTCCGCCAACAGGTTTTCCCAGCCCTTGATCTCCAGCACGGTGAAGTTGCCGCTGGTGATGTCCAGCACCGCCAGGCCGAACAAACGCTCATCGCCCAACAACGCGGCAATCAGGTTGTCGCGGCGCTCATCCAGCAACGCCTCGTCACTGACCGTGCCCGGGGTAATGATGCGCACCACTTGGCGGTCCACCGGGCCTTTGCTGGTTGCCGGGTCGCCGACCTGCTCGCAGATCACCACCGACTCGCCCAGCTTGACCAGTTTGGCCAGGTAGCCTTCGGCGGCGTGATAAGGGATCCCGCACATTGGAATCGCCTGCCCCGCCGACTGCCCGCGGGCGGTCAGGGTGATATCCAGCAATTTCGCGGCTTTCTTCGCATCTTCGTAGAAGATCTCGTAGAAATCGCCCATGCGGTAGAACATCAACTGGTCGGGGTGCTGATTTTTCAGGCGCCAGTATTGCTGCATCATCGGGGTGTGCGCGGACAGATCGGAGGTCGTTTTGCTCATCGGATATTCAGGCGGATTCGTCGAAAGTGGTGGGGCAAAGGGGCTGTCTGGCCCGGCTTTTCGCAATGGGCGCAAGGTTACCATGGGCGGTCGGCCACACGCAGGCGCCAAGGGGTAAGTCCTTTGTGAATATTCATGCACGCTTTATGCATAAAAATGCAAATTGGCATTTGTCATCGGCGCGTAGAACCCTCACTATGCGCGTTATGCAAAAACGCAACGTATCTATCGTCTTAAGAGAGCTGCTCGATAGCCACGGGATCTCCCCTACGGAGCTTCACCGTCGCACGGGTGTGCCTCAATCCACTCTGTCGCGGATTCTCGGCGGCAAGATTGTCGACCCTTCGGACAAGCACATCTCCAAGCTCGCCGAGTATTTTCGCGTGAGCACCGAACAGTTGCGCGGGCGTGTGCCGATTGCGCCTGCACGGGACGCGGCCCTCGATGGGCAGCATGCGGAACTCAAGGACATAAGTTTGTGGGACGACGACACCCCGCTCGATGACGACGAGGTGTCCGTGCCCTTTCTTCGCGAGGTTGAATTGGCAGCAGGATCAGGAAGATTCGTCATTGAGGAGAGCGAGCGCTCTAGCCTGCGCTTCGGCAAACGCAGCCTGCGCCACAACGGTGTGCAGTTCGACCAGGCCAAGTGCGTGACCGTGCGCGGTAATAGCATGCTGCCGGTACTGCGCGACGGCGCGACGGTGGGGGTCAATGCCGGGAAGTCGTCCATTGGCGACATCATCGACGGCGACCTGTACGCCATCAACCACAATGGCCAGTTGCGCGTAAAGCAGCTGTATCGCCTGCCCACCGGGATCCGCCTGCGCAGCTTCAACCGCGATGAACATCCGGATGAGGACTACAGCTTCCAGGAGATCCAGGATGAGCAGATCGTCATCCTTGGCCACGTCTTCTGGTGGGGCATGTACGCCCGTTAACCACTCCCACGTCAGATAAAACCCGCCGCCGTGCGGGTTTT
Organism: Pseudomonas sp. MF08817; assembly: GCF_059862705.1. Classification (NCBI taxonomy): domain Bacteria; kingdom Pseudomonadati; phylum Pseudomonadota; class Gammaproteobacteria; order Pseudomonadales; family Pseudomonadaceae; genus Pseudomonas; species Pseudomonas sp. MF08817. The sequence continues at coordinate 183,514 of NZ_JCBCUY010000001.1, read as the reverse complement.
TTTTCGCCGATTGAAAACTATCCAGGCCTTTGTTTGCGGGCTTTTTATGCGCCAGTGCATTCTCTACGCATAAATAAATGCATTTATGCATTGACTGTATATGCATACATGCATAGTCTTTGTCTCAAGCCGCCCGACAACGGCTTGCAACGACGCTCTTTAGTTCCATGGCAAAGGCAGCGATGAACTGGCCTCAACAGTTCAGAGGGTTGGCAACTGACCCGGGTGTGCAGCGTAAAGCACCGTAAGCAGTTATCCGGCGGACAGGGTCGCGGTCGGAGGAACAATTTGAATGGATCCGTACCGCGCCAGTCGCGCCGAAAGATCAAGGACCGCATTTTCAAAAGCCTGGGTGACCGGGCTTTTGGCAATGCCTACCGCATCCCTCTACCCGAGCGCCCATCAATTGAAGGAGGCGTGACATGACAAACGAGCAACAAGCGTTGCTGGACATGCCGCTCTGGCTGGTCATCGCCCTGGCCTTGCTGGGCGGCGTCAGCGGCGAAATGTGGCGCGCCGACAAGGAGGGCGCCCGCGGCTGGTCGCTGCTGCGCCGCCTCGCCCTGCGCTCCGGCGCCTGCGTGGTGTGCGGCGTTTCGGCCTTCATGCTGCTGTACGCCGCCGGCACGTCTATCTGGACCGCATGCGCCATTGGCTGCCTCACCGCGATGGCCGGCGCCGATGTGGCGATTGGCTTGTACGAACGCTGGGCGGCGCGGCGCATGGGGGTGTGTGAAGTGCCGCCGCGCACCCCCAGTGACGATCGATAGCGCCACCCCGGCCCAACCCTTTTCCTGGCCCCAGCCCGCCCCGCGCGGGTCGTTCACTTCCTGGTAACCCCCATGAAAATCAGCCCAATCCTCACTCAACTACGTGACTACTGCCCCAGCCTCGCCCAACGGGTATCGGTGGGGATCGACCCACCGGTCCTGCAATCGCCCACCCCAGTGCAAACCCCCTGTGCCCTGGTCCGTGGGTTGGGTGACCGCGCCGCTGAGAACCAGGCGCAAAACGCCACGTGCCAGATCATCCGCGACCGCTTCGCCGTGCTGCTGGTGGTAGACGCCACCCAAGGCGCCGCCGCTCTGGATCAATTGCATGAGTTGCGTGCCGAGGTTTGGCGCGCGCTCGTAGGGTTTCGGCCGGGTAGCGGTTATGCGGGGGTCGAGTACGGCGGCGGCGAGTGGCTGGCGCTGGATGCACAGCGCGGGCTGTATCAGCTGGATTTTTTCGCCGAGTGTCAGTTGGGCCGCCGCCAGGCCAAGGACCCGGCGCAGACCTGGCAAGAGCATGAATTGGACGGCTTGCCGTCTTTGTCCGGGGTCACGGTGCGGGTCGATGCCATCGACCCGGCCGACCCCAACCTGCAACGTCCCGGCCCCGACGGGCGCCTGGAAGTGGTTTTTTCTGGAGAGTTGAACCCATGAGCAAACGCATCACCGTGCTACCGGCCCCTGGCCGGGTTGTACCGGACCCGGAGGCGGGCGACCTGTTGCCCACCGAAGGCCGCGAAGTGTCCGACAGCGCTTGGTGGCGTCGCCGCCTGGCGGATGGCGATATCACCACTAAAGCCGTGAAAGCGGCCAAACCACAGGAAGCCCAATAATGGCGATCGGATTCAGCAACATCCCGGCGGACCTGCGTGTTCCGCTGTTCTATGCGGAAATGGACAACTCGGCGGCCAACAGTGCCTCTTCGAGCATGCGCCGCTTGATCGTGGCCCAGGTCAACGACGACGTGACCGGCCCGGAAGTGGGCAGCCTGGTGCTGGTGCCTAGCCTGGCACTGGCAAAGAAAATCGCCGGCCAGGGCTCGATGCTGGCGGCGATGTACGAGGCCTGGCGCAAGACCGACCCGGTGGGCGAGGTCTGGTGCCTGCCACTGCGCAACGCTACCGGCAGTGCGGCCAAGGCTGAGTTGAAACTGACCGGCACGGCCACTGAAGCCGGCCTGCTCAACCTGTATGTGGGCGGCGCCCGGGTGCAGGCCGCCATCGTCAATGGCGCCACCGCCGTGCAAGCGGCCACGGCCCTGGCCCTGAAAATCAACGCAGCGGCGGATTTGCCGGTGCTGGCCACGGCGGTGGAGGGCGTGGTCAAGCTCAGCGCCAAGTGGACTGGCGACAGTGGCAATGACATCAGCCTGCAATTCAATCGCCTGGGCAAAAGCAATGGCGAAGACACCCCGGCGGGCCTGACGATTGCCATCACCAAAATGGCCGGCGGCGTCGGCGTGCCGGACCAGGTCGCGGCATTGGCGGCGTTGGGGGATGAGCCGTTCGAGTTCATCTGCCTGCCGTGGTCGGATGTGGCCACCCTCAATGCCTGGCAGGGGGCGATGAATGACAGTTCGGGGCGCTGGTCTTGGGCTAAGCAGTTGTTCGGCCATGTCTATACCGCCAAGCGCGGCACGGTGGGGACGTTGGTCGCCGCCGGCCAGACCCGCAACGACCAGCACATGACCATTCAGGCGCTGGAACCCGGTGTGCCGCAACCCTTCTGGGTTCAGGCGGCAGCGCTGGCGGCGCGCACAGCGGTGTTCATCTCGGCCGACGCCAGCCGCCCGACCCAAAGCGGCAGCCTGCCGGGCCTGGACCCGGCGCCGGCCAGTGAGCGGTTCACCCTGACCGAGCGCCAGTCGCTGCTCAGCTACGGCATCGCCACGGCGTACTACGAGGGCGGTTACCTGCGCATTCAGCGGGCGATCACCACCTATCAGAAAAACGCCTACGGCCAGGCAGACAATTCCTACCTGGACAGCGAAACCATGCACCAGTCGGCCTTTATCGTGCGCCGCCTGCAAAGTGTGATGACCAGCAAGTACGGGCGCCATAAGTTGGCCAGCGATGGCACGCGGTTCGGCGCCGGCCAGCCCATCGTCACGCCCAGCACCCTGCGCGGCGAGCTGATTGCCCAGTACGCCAAGCTCGAACAGGAAGGCCACGTGGAAAACGCCGAGTTGTTCGCCGAGCACTTGATTGTGGAGCGCGACAGCCAGGACCCGAGCCGGGTCAATGTGCTGTTCCCGCCCGACTACATCAATGGCCTGCGGGTGTTTGCCCTGCTCAACCAATTCCGCCTGCAGTACGACGCGGCCGCCTAAGGCGCTTCGCCACACCGCTATTTTTCAGCCCGCCGCGCGCGGGCTTACTTTTTTTGGGAGAAACATCATGGGTCAACTGATTGCAGGCACCTGCTACGTCAAGGTCGACGGCGCGCAACTGACCATCAGTGGCGGCTGCGAAGCCCCGCTGATGGCGGTCAAACGCGAAACCGTGGTGCCGGGTTTCTACAAGGAAACCGACATCGCGCCATCGTTCAAGGTCACGGCGCTGTACACCCCGGACTTCCCGCTCAAACCGTTGATCGCGGGCGTCGATATGACCGTCACCTGCGAGTTCAGCAACGGCAAGGTCTATGTGCTGGCCGGTGCTTACCTGGTGGAAGAACCGGTGGCCAAGGGCGACGACGCGACCATCGAACTCAAGTTCGAAGGCATCAAGGGGACTTGGCAATGAGCGACACGGTGAAGTTGCGCGTGGCCATTGAGGCCCACGGCGAGCCGCTGGGCGAACTCACCCTGCGCCGCCCGACGGTGCAGGAAGTGCGCGCCATCAAGGCGTTGCCCTACAAGATCGACAAAAGCGAGGAGGTCAGCCTGGACATGGACGTGGCGGCTAAATACATCGCGGTGTGCGCAGGCATCCCGCCATCCTCGGTCAACCAACTGGACCTGGCGGACCTCAACGGCCTGAGTTGGGCCGTCGCCGGTTTTTTCATGAGTGCGGCATCGCCACCGTCGCCGACCTGATCGCGGTGGCCTACGACCTGGCCTGGTTCTGGAAGGTTGACCCCGAACAGATGATGGCCAGGTCGCTGGATGTGCTGCGCGAGTCTCTACAGCAGGCACAACGGATCAACGCAATGGCACAGGTGCAGTGATGGCAGACACAGCAAAAGTAGAACGGCGCGCGGTGCTGTTGACCGGCATCGACCAGTTATCGCCCAAACTCGCAGGGCTGCGGGCGACCGTCGAGCGCTTCCAGCAGAACCTGGCGGACACCGGCCTGGGCACGCTGGACGTGGCCGGGTTGGTCAAGGGTGAGGGGTTGGCCGCGCCCTTTGTCGACGGTGTGCGCTCGGCTTTGGCGTTTCAAGAACAGGTGGCGCAGGTCAACCGCAGCACCCAGGGCCTGGAACTGCCTCGGTTACCGGCGGATACGGCGCAAGCGCTGAATGCGTTCGGCGACAGTACCCAGCGTGTCTCGGTGGCGTTCGGCGCGGCGTTGTTGCCGGCGGTGAGCGCCGTGGCGGTGGGGTTCGAGCCGCTGTTGGCGGGCGTGGCCCAGGTGCTGGTGGACAACCCCCAACTGGTGCAAGGCCTGGCGAGCGGTGTGGGGGCGTTTACCGCGATTCAAGGGGCGGTCGCCGGCGCGTCCCAGGCGTTGGAACTGGCCAGCCTCGCCCTGGGCGCCACGCCTTTCACCCTGATTGCCATGGGCATTGCCCTGGCGGCGGGGTTGATCGTGGCGAACTGGCAACCGCTGTCGGCGTTTTTTGTCGGGCTATGGCAGAAAATCGCCCCCGTGGTGCTGCCCATGGCCGCGTTTTTCAAAACCCTGTTCGCCTTCACGCCCATGGTGCAGGTGTTGGCCAACTGGGGGCCGATCAGCGGGTTCCTCGCCAGCCTCTGGCAAGGCATCAGCACGGCGGCCCAGGGCTTGATGGACGGTTTGAAAAGCCTGTTCAGCTTCAGCCCACTGGGCCTGGTGATGGCCAACTGGACACCGCTGACCGGGCTCTTCGCAGCTCTCTGGGCATTGCTCCAGGCCCTGGCGGTGCCGGTCATGGGGTTCTTGCGCGAGCTGTTCAACTGGTCGCCGTTGGGCTTGGTGATTGCCAATTGGGGCAGCATCGGCGAGGTGTTCAGCGCGCTCTGGGGCGGTATCCAGGCGCAAGCCCTGGCGATGTATGCGGTGCTTGGCAGTGTTTTCGACTGGTCGCCCCTGGGGCTGATTACCCAGCACTGGGAGCCGATCACTGAATGGTTCGCCAGTTGGTGGCAAAAGCTGCAAGGCGTGCTCGCACCCTTTCGGGAAATGCTCGGCGGCAGCGTCGGTGGTTTTATCGCCAAGATCACCGGGGAGGTCCAAGGCCTCACCGAACAGCAACTCAAGCGCAACCAACAAGGCGAGGGCGCGCCAGCAGCGGGTTTTTTCGGCGCCAGTGCCAGCACATCAGCGCCGTCGCTGACCGCATCCAGCCATCTGCCCCAGGGCGCCAGCGCACTGGTGCAGCAAAGCGCCGCCAACAACCGCGCGCAGGTGGAGGGCGGCTTGACGGTGCGCTTTGAAAACGCACCGCCCGGCCTGCGGGTCGACCCGCCCCGTAGCAACCAACCGGGCCTGAACCTGACGCCGCGCGTCGGTTATCGCTCCCTGTCTTTAGGAGGTTCCAATGAGCTGGCGTGATCGTTTGTTGCCGGCGTCTTTTCGCGGCGTGGGGTTTTGGGTTGACCAGGCGAAAACCCCGGTGGGCCACAAGGGCCAGTTGCACGAATACCCACAACGGGACCAGCCGTTCTTTGAAGGCTTGGGGCAGCAGGCCAAAGTCCATGACCTGACGGCGTTTATCGTCGGTGCCGATTGCCTGGAGCAGCGCGACCTGTTGCTCCAGGCGTTGGAGCAGGGCAGTGGCGAACTGGTGCACCCGTGGTTGGGGCGCATGCAGGTCAAGGTAGGCGAATGCGACATGACCCAGGCCCGCCAGGACGGCGGCTTGGTGACGTTCGCCTTGAAGTTCTACCCCGACCGGCCCCTGCAGTTTCCCACGGCCACGGTCAATACCCGCCAGCAGTTGCTGCTGGCGGCGCACAGCCTGCTCGGCTCGGCCCTGCGCCGCTTCGAGCTGGCGATGGCGCTGGTCAGGCAGGCGCGCATCGGTGTGCTGGCCCTGCGCAATGGCCTGGCGACGGTGTACCAGGTGATCGAGCAGCACTTTGCGCCGCTGGTGGCCCTGTATGCCGACGTTCATGCCCTGGTCAACGGCATCAAGGATTTGCCGCGGCAGTTGAGCGCCGAGTTCAAGGGGTTGCTGGGGGACCTCAAGGACCTCGAGGATTTCGCCCGCGGCGGCTATCGCGGGGTGATCGCCGGGGTGTCCCAGCAGGTTGACGCGGTGAGGCTGATCGACGCGCCGCAGTTGACCACCGGCAAGGACAGCATCGCCGCCGCCCAGGCGACGGCGAACCTGGTGCAGGACGCCTTGCTGGTGCAGATCGCCCACTGGCTGGCGGCGCTGCCGGTGGCCACCAATGCCGTGCCCTTGAACGCCACGCCGTCCCTGGCGCAGCAGGCGCTGCGCCCGGTGCAACGCCTGGAAGTGCCGGTGGCCGACGATGTGCTGGCCCTGCGCGAGGCGCTCAACGAAGCGCTGTGGCAAGCCGCCCTCAAGGCCGATGCCGAGCATTACCAGGCCCTGAGCGCCTTGCGCCAGCAGGTGTTCAGGCACCTGACGGCGGTGGCCTCCTCCGGTGTGCGCTTGATAACGCTGTCGCCGATGCAGAGCCTGCCGGCCCTGGTGCTGGCGTATCAGCGCTTTGGCGACGCCACGCGGGTGGGGGAGGTGGTGCAGCGCAACCGCGTGCCCCACCCGGGTTTCTTGCCGCCCACCGACCTTAAAGTCGCCCGGGAGTAAGCCATGACCGACCTGGAAAATACCGTCACCCTGACCGTGGACGGTCTGGATTATGGCGGCTGGAAAAGCGTGCAAATCAGCGCCGACCTAGAGCGTCAGTTCCGCTCCTTTACCCTCGCCATCACCTGGCAGTGGCCGGGCCAGACCCTGGCAGTGCCCATCCGCCCCGGCGCCCGCTGCCAGGTGCGGATCGGCTGCGACCTGGTGCTGAGCGGCCATGTCTACAAGGCGCCGGTCAGCTACGACGGCCGGCAGATCAGCCTGAGCATCGAAGGCAGTTCCACCACCCAGGACCTGGTGGACTGCGCCGCAATCAACCGTCCCGGCCAGTGGCGCGAGCAGAGTGTGTTGAGCATCGTCCAGGCCCTGGCCGCGCCCTATGGCGTGGGCGTGGTCAGCGAGATCGCCCAGACCGCACGCTTGCGCAGCCACAGCATCGTGCCTGGTGAAACCGTGTTCCAGTCCATCGACCGCTTGCTGACCCTGTACCGGGTGTTTTCCACCGACGATGCCCAGGGTCGTGTGGTGTTGGCGCAGCCCGGTAGCGCCGGGCGTGCGGCCGATGCCCTGGAACTGGGCAAGAACATCCTCTCGGCCAGCGCGGCGATGGATTACACCTCGGTGTTTTCCGAGTACCGGGTGATCGGCCAGCACAAGGGTGACGATCGCCAAAGCGGCAGTGCCGTGGCGGAAGTCGCGGGCCTGGCCACGGACGGCCGGGCGCCGCGCAAACGGGTCACGGTCATCAGCGAACCCACGCAACTGACGGCAGAGCTGGCCCAGCAGCGCGCCGACTGGGAATGCGCCACCCGCAGCGCCAAGGCGTTGGCCGCCACCTACAGCGTGCAGGGCTGGCGGCAAACCAATGGCGCCCTGTGGCGCCACAACAGCCTGGTGCGGGTGATCGACCCGGTACTGGGTTTTGACCAGGACATGCTGATCTCCAAGGTCACCTGGTCGCTGTCCGAACGCGGTGCCATCAGCACCCTGAGCGTGGCGCCGCCCCATAGCTTCGACGCCAGCCCGGCACTGCCCGCGGCCCGCTGAACCCCTCACAAGGAAACCCCCATGAGCCTACTGACACGCCTGTTGGCGCGCGGCACCGTGGTGCTCGCCAACTCGGCGAGCAAACTGCAATCGCTGCAAATGCGCCTCACCGCTGGCGAAGTGAACGATGACATGGAGCACTTTGAGCCCTACGGTTTTACCAGCCACCCGCTGGCCGGGGCCGAAGGCATCGCCACCTTTCTGGGCGGCGACCGCTCCCACGCGGTGGTGCTGGTGGTGGCTGACCGCCGCTACCGCCTCAAGGCCCTGGCGCCGGGCGAAGTGGCGATCTACACCGACGAAGGCGACAAGGTCCACTTCAAGCGCGGGCGCATCATCGATATCGATACCCACACCTTGAACATCCGCGCGGCCACGGCGGTAAACATCGACACGCCGACCCTGACCCAGAGCGGCAAGATCGTCTCCCAAGGCGACCAGATCGCCGGTGGTATCAGCCAAATCAAGCACGTTCACCTCAATGTACAACCGGGCAGGGGCCAGACCAGTGCCCCGGCGGGGGACGCGTGATGGTGCTGCTCAACGACCTCCACAGCGCCTTGACCCGCGCCGTGCTTATCAGCCTGTTCACTTGGCGCCGCGCGGCGGCTGACGATGCCCTCGATGACGAGGAGCGTTTCGGCTGGTGGGGCGACAGTTTTCCCACGGTGGCCGATGACCGCATCGGCTCGCGGCTGTGGTTGCTGCGCCGGGTCAAGTTGACCCGCCAGACCCAGGGCGACGCCGAGTTCTATGCCCGGCAAGCCTTGCAATGGCTGATCGACGACGGCCACGTGAGCGCCATCGACATCCGCACCGAACGCCTCGACGCTCAGCGCCTGAACCTGCGCACGGTGCTGACCCTGGCCAGCGGCGAGCGTCTGGACATCAACCCTAATGACAGTTGGCAGGTGACCTATGCCGTTTGAAACCCCTTCGCTGCCGGTGCTGATTAAACGCACCCAAAGCGACCTGGCCAGCGATGCGCTGCGCCAGTCCGATGCCCAGGTGCTGGCCCGCACCCTGAGCGGCGCCGCCTATGGCCTCTATGGCTACCTGGACTGGATCGCCGAGCAGATCCTCCCGGATAAGGCCGATGAATCGACCCTGGAGCGCATCGCCGCGTTACGCCTGAACCAACCGCGCAAACCCGCCCAGGCCGCCACCGGCACGGTGAGTTTCAGCGCGGCCACCGGCGCGGTGCTGGATGCCGACACCCTGCTGCAAGCCCTGGATGGGCGCGTGTACCGGGTAACCGCGCCGCGCACGGCGGTGGCGGGCAGCAACAGTGCCACCGTCATGGCCCTGGACGCCGGGGCCTTGGGCAACGCCGACGCCGGGTTGGTGCTGATGCCGGTGCAACCAATCCAGGGCATCGGCAATGCCTTCACCGTGCTGGCGCCGGGCCTGGCCGGGGGCATCGCCCAGGAAAGCCTGGAGTCGCTGCGTGCCCGGGTCATCCGTTCGTACCGCATCATCCCCCACGGCGGTTCGGCCCAGGACTATGAAACCTGGGCCTTGGAATGCCCCGGCATCACCCGCGCCTGGTGTCGCGGCGGCCTCCTGGGGCCGGGCACCGTTGCTGTTTTCGTGATGCGCGACGACGACCCGCAACCAATCCCGAGTGCACCGCAGTTGGCCCGGGTCCTGGCGCACATCGAGCCGTTGCGCCCGGTGACCGCTCAAGTGCAAGTCATGCCGCCGGCGCCGGTCGCAGTGGCTTATCGCCTGCGCCTGACCCCGGACACCAGCGCCGTGCGCGCGGCCGTCGAAGCGCAACTGCGTGACCTGCACAACCGCGAAGCGGGGTTGGGCGAACCCTTGCTGCTGAGCCACATCGCCGAAGCCATCAGCAGCGCCACCGGCGAGACCGATCACAAGCTGCTGGCGCCCCTGGCCGATGTCCCCGCCGCCAGCTACCAACTGCTGACCTTTGGAGGTTGCACATGGTTGGAATAAGAACGGCCGGGCAATACCAGGAACAACTGCGCAGCCTGCTCCCCAGCGGCCCGGCCTGGGACCCGGAACGGGTGCCGGAACTCCACCAGGTGCTGCAAGGCCTCGCCGAAGAACTGGCGCGCATCGACGCCCGCGCGGTGGACCTGCTCAACGAAATGGACCCGGCCGGGGTCACTGAACTGGTGCCGGACTGGGAGCGGGTGATGAACCTGCCCGACCCATGCCTGGGCCTCACGCCGCTGTTCGACGACCGTCGCCTCGCCGTGCGCCGCCGGCTCCTGGCAGTGGGCAACCAGAGCATCGCCTACTACCTGGACATCGCCCGTACCCAGGGCTACCCCAACGCCACCCTCACCGAACACCGCGCCCCGCGTTTCGGCCGCTCACGGTTTGGTAGCGCTCGCTTCGGCACCTGGCAAGCGCAATTCATGTGGACCCTCAACACCGGCGGGCGCCTGCTGCTGGGCCGCCGCTTCGGCGCCACCTACTGGGGCGAACGCTTCGGCGTTAACCCCAGCAGCGCCCTGGAATGCCTCATCCACCGCACCGCACCGGCTCACACCCTGGTGCACATCAACTATGAATAGGGAATAAAAATGGATTACCCCAAAAGCATCCCCAGCGTAGGGCTGGTCAATGGCAAATTCGTCGACGAAAACCCCGTGGCGGGAACGCCGGGGTCGCTGATCCCTTCCGCGTGGGGGAACTCGGTGACGCAGGAGATGTTGAACGTTATTACCGCAGGCGGATTGGTGCCGGCGGAGGCGGATTTGAATCAACTGGTCACGGCCATTCGCTCGATTGTCCAGGCGTCTGCCACCAACTATGCGGCTGACACCGGGACTGCCGGGGTTTACGTCGCAGCATTCACACCGGCGCTGACCGCACTGACTGATGGGACGGTTGTGAGGGTCAAGATCAAGACTGCCAATACCGGTGCCAGCACGTTTAACCCAAACGGATTGGGCGCCAAGCCCATCGTCGGCGCGGCACACGCAGCGCTCCAGGGCGGGGAATTAGTCGCCAATGGCCATGCGTGGTTGCAGTACAACAGCTCGCTGAGCGGCGGGTCGTGGGTGATCCTTGCCAGCAGTGGGGGGGCGCAGCAGGTGGTCCGCGGGGTGTCTTCTGGTCAGGCGGTCAATCAATCCCAACTGGGCAGCCTGAGCGGGGTTAAACGGATCCTTAACGCCTCCACCACCCTGGCTGCGGCAGATGTCGGCGCCTTGATCTCTGTCGAGGGAGCGGCCGGATCGACCCAAACGTTGATGCCCATTGTCGGAGTACCGACCGGTGGCACTATCGTTTTTACCGCAAGCACCAGTTTCACTATTGTGCCAAGTGGGTCTGAAACGATCAGTGTTCCTGAAGCTGGAAACGTGTCAGCTATTCAGCTGGCGCAAGGGGACACGATAACTTTAACCAGGGATGCGACTCGTTGGTGGGCATCTTCGTACTCCAAGAAAGCGGATCTCACGCTCAGTATGTTTACAGGAGCAAACCAAAGCCTGGTAAACCCCGGATTCCAAAAAACACCAGGAGGTGATATCCGCCAATGGGGAACGGTATCTCTCAGCGCAGTAGGGGCCTTTAATCCTCAGGTAGTAGGGGGAGTGACGTGGTACTCACATTTTTATACGGTAACGTTGCCAAGAGCCTATCTATCTCAGCATTTTGAGACGGTTGTTTCTTTGGCGGGTCGTCCCTCATCTGCGCAAGGGCCGGAACCATTGGTATTCATAAAGTCAAACAAGCTCACTGCGGGACCACTCGAAAGCTTGACCTCCTTCAGCGTCAGCATCACTACTCCTATGACAGGGTGGGTACCCGTTATTCACTATCAAAGCACCGGAAAATAAGAGGGGATTTATTATGTTTTACTGCCCAAAAGATGGTGGTTTCTACGGATCGCTTGATGTTATTGAAGATGGAATTGAATTGACCGATGACGAGTATCTCAAATTGATAAGAGGTCAGTTGGGGTACGGATTCAAGGTAGAAGAAAGTGGCGCGGTGTCAGTGGTGGAGGTTCCTCCTGAGGCGGTTATCTAGAAATAACTAGAGCGGGCTCCATCTTTAGATGACTGAAAGAGATCAGGGAAATGCAACTAACTCTGCGAAAATTGCTAGAAATCCTCCCAAACGCCCGCTCCCAAGCGGGCGTTTTCATTTCTGCCCTTAACGCCGCCATGCCTCATCACCAAATCACCACACCCAAACGCATCGCTGCATTTCTCGCGCAGGTGGGCCATGAGTCTGGCCAATTGCAGTACCTGCGTGAGTTGGGCAGTGAGCACTACCTGAGCAAGTACGACACCGGTTCGTTGGCAAGGCGCCTGGGTAATACGCCTGAGGCCGATGGAGATGGGCAGTGTTACCGCGGCCGCGGCCTCTTGCAAATCACCGGGCGCGCCAATTATCGGCAATGCAGCCTCGCGTTGTTTGGCGATGAGCGGTTGCTCCAGCAACCTCAATTGCTGGAGCAACCGCAGTGGGCTGCGGAGTCGGCGGGGTGGTTTTGGCAGCTTAATGGGCTCAATGAGCTGGCGGACCAGGATCAGTTCAACAGCATCACCCGGCGGATCAACGGCGGGTTGAATGGGCTGCAGGACCGTTTGCAGTTGTGGGCACGGGCGAGGGCGGTGTTATGCCAGCCTTCGGCCTGATGCCCAGGGGGTTCCAGGTGACGGGCGTCGTTGTGTTGCTGGCCGTGGTGGCGGGCAGTGCGGCGGCGGGTTCCTGGCAAATTCAGGCGTGGCGTTTTGGGCGGCAGTTGGCGGAGCAGGCCAGTCTGCACGCCCAGGCGCTGCAACAGCTATCCGTGGCGGCGGCGAGTGGGTTACGGGCCGCCCAGGATCAACGTCTGGCGCTGGAGCAGCAGCTTCAGGCCAGTGACCAACAGCACTATCAGGAGTTAAGCGATGCACAAGGCAATCAGACTCGCCTACGCGACCGTCTTGCCACTGCTGATCTGCGGCTGTCAGTCCTCCTCGACGGTGCGGGTTCAGCCGCTGGCGGTGCAGTGCCCGCCGCTACCGGCACCGGCGGCGTGGTTCATGGCGCCGCGCGCGCCCGACTTGACCCAGCGCATGCTCAGCGAATTATCGCCATCACCGACGCCGGCGATCAGGGACTGATTGCCCTGCGCGCCTGCCAGGCCTATGTGCGGGCGATTGGGCGCTAACATTTTGAGCGCCTGGGCGGCTTGTCAGGGCAGGCGGCTCGTGTAGGGTGGTGGTTTCGCCAACCTGACCGGGAGACAGTCATGGACGAAATTACTCAGCTTGCCGCTGAACTGGGGCGGCGTTTGCAGGTGCTCAATGCCCACGTCAGCACCGCCGAGTCCTGTACCGGGGGCGGGATTGCCGAAGCGATCACGCGCATTGCCGGCAGTTCGGCGTGGTTCGAGGCCGGTTACGTGACCTATTCCAATCGCCAGAAAACCCGCCAGTTGGACGTGCCCGCGCCTTTGTTCGACCAGGTTGGGGCGGTGAGCCGCGAGGTGGTCGAGGCCATGGTGCGTGGCGCCCAGGCTAAAAGCGGGGCGCATTTTGCCGTGGCGGTCAGTGGTGTGGCGGGGCCGGACGGTGGTTCACCGCATAAACCGGTGGGCACCGTTTGGCTGGCTTGGGGCGTAGGAGAGGCGGTAGTGAGCGAGGTGCGGCACTTCCCCGGCAACCGCGACGATGTCCGCCGACAAACGGTGAAGGCCGCGCTAGAGGGGTTGTTGCTGCATGCCGAGGCAGAAATCTCAAAACAGGGGTAGGCGATCTTCAAACGCTGTGGAATAATACTGTCTACTTATACAGGTGTTGGCCGTCAGGCCTTATTGATTACGTGAGGACTTTAATGGACGACAACAAGAAGAAAGCCTTGGCTGCGGCCCTGGGTCAGATCGAACGTCAATTCGGCAAGGGTGCCGTAATGCGTATGGGCGATCACGACCGTCAGGCGATCCCGGCCATTTCCACTGGCTCTCTGGGTCTGGACATCGCGCTCGGCATCGGCGGCCTGCCAAAGGGCCGTATCGTTGAAATCTACGGCCCGGAATCTTCGGGTAAAACCACCCTGACCCTGTCCGTAATCGCCCAGGCCCAGAAGATGGGCGCGACCTGCGCCTTCGTCGACGCCGAGCACGCCCTGGATCCGGAATACGCCGGCAAGCTGGGCGTCAACGTCGACGACCTGCTGGTGTCCCAGCCGGACACCGGCGAGCAGGCACTGGAAATCACCGACATGCTGGTGCGCTCCAATGCCATCGACGTCATCGTCATCGACTCCGTGGCGGCCCTGGTGCCAAAAGCCGAGATCGAAGGCGAGATGGGTGACATGCACGTTGGCCTGCAGGCTCGCTTGATGTCCCAGGCGCTGCGCAAGATCACCGGCAACATCAAGAACGCCAACTGCCTGGTGATCTTCATCAACCAGATCCGCATGAAGATCGGCGTGATGTTCGGCAGCCCGGAAACCACCACCGGTGGTAACGCGCTGAAGTTCTACGCTTCGGTGCGCCTGGACATCCGCCGTACCGGCGCGGTGAAGGAAGGTGATGAAGTTGTCGGCAGCGAAACCCGTGTCAAGGTCGTGAAGAACAAGGTGGCACCGCCGTTCCGCCAGGCTGAATTCCAGATTCTCTACGGCAAGGGTATCTACCTGAACGGCGAGATGATCGACCTGGGCGTGTTGCACGGCTTTGTCGAAAAATCCGGGGCCTGGTATGCCTATAACGGCACCAAGATCGGTCAGGGCAAGGCCAACTCGGCCAAGTTCCTGCAGGAGAACCCAGAGATTGCGGCCACACTTGAAAAACAGATCCGCGACAAGCTGCTGACCCCGGCTGCAGACACCAAGGCTTCGCCGGTCAAGGAAGCTGTTGATGATCTGGCTGACGCCGATATCTGATTGATCCCATGACAGCCGTACTCGATACACCCGTCGCCGTACGGCGAACCGCAATGGACCTGCTCGCGCGACGCGAGCATGGTCGAGTCGAGCTGACGCGCAAGTTGCGTCAGCGCGGCGCCCCTCCTGAAATGATCGATGCCGCACTCGACCGCTTGACGCAAGAGGGCTTGCTGTCCGAATCGCGCTACCTCGAAAGCTTTGTCTCCTACCGTGCCCGCTCCGGATACGGCCCTCTGCGTATTCGTGAAGAGTTGAGCCAACGTGGCCTGCAACGAACCGATATCGAACTCGCCTTACGCGAAAGCGGTATCGATTGGCAGGCACAGTTGGAAGACACCTGGCGCCGGAAATTCGCCGGGCACTTGCCGATCGATGTCCGCGAGCGTGCCAAGCAAGGGCGGTTCCTGAGCTACCGGGGTTTTTCGATGGAGATGATCGGCCGCTTGTTCAGCGGCCGTGGCCTGGATGACTGAGCCGGTCAGGTGAGCTTGATCGGTTCACGGTTGCGCTGTGAAGCCTGCGGGGCGGCCTCGGCCCAGTTTTCCGGCAGGTTGATAAAGTCCACCAACTCGCGCAAGCGCCCGTGATTACGGGCGGTGAAGGTGAACGACAGTCGCGTCAGGTGGCTGAACTGCGCCTCATCCTGTTCTTCACCGGCGTAGCTGTGTTGATGAAAGCAATCGCTCAAACACAGGTTGGCAAAAGCTTGCTGGATGTGCTCCAGTGCCTGCTCGTTCAACGGGTGATTCATGCGGATGATGAACTGATGCTTCAGCCAGCGGCTGGAGTGGAAGTTACCGTAGAACTGCTGAATCTCCTGCACCGCCTCCTCGACGTTGTAGACCAGGCGCATCAGCTTCATGTCGCTGGGCAGGATGTAGTGGTTGGCCTCCAGTTCGTTGCGGATGAAATCCAGGGCACTTTCCCAGAAGCGCCCGCCCGGTGTGTCCAGCAGCACCACGGGAACCAGGGGGCTTTTGCCAGTCTGGATCAAGGTCAATACCTCCAATGCTTCATCCAGCGTGCCGAAGCCGCCCGGGCAGAGCACCAGTGCATCGGCTTCCTTGACGAAAAACAGCTTGCGGGTGAAGAAAAAATGGAACGGCAGCAGGTTGCCGGTGCCATCGACCGTGGGGTTGGCGTGCTGCTCGAAGGGCAGGGTGATGTTGAACCCCAGGCTGTGCTCCAAGCCTGCGCCCTCATGGGCTGCAGACATAATGCCGCCCCCGGCGCCGGTGATGACCATTAGGTCTGACCTCGCCAGCGCGGCGCCCAGCTCCCGGGCCATGGCGTAAAGCGGGTGCTCGGTGGCGGTTCGCGCAGAGCCGAACACGGTGACCTTGCGCCGCCCCTTGAACTGCTCCAGCACACGGAATGCCTGTTCCAGTTCACGCAACGCCTGCAGGGTGATCTTGGCGTTCCAGCGGCTATGGTCTTGCTTGGCCATATGCAGGACGGTGAGGATCATGTCGCGATAAATCGCGATATTCGCGCTGTTGGGGGAAATCAGTTTGAGTTGTTCTTCGACCTGCTGGGCGAGCTCGCCCCCGTTGCCCTGAAGATCTCGGCTGAGGAGGTCATTCGATTGGTAAGGCATTCAACGTCTCCTTCTGCACAACGCCTGGTTTTGCCGATTCGATCATGGCCTCCGCTGGTCGTGCCTGGCAACCGCTCAATCGCAAGCCGTGGGCGCGGATCACCGCTGGTCAGAAGTGCCGGCATGCGGTGATGGCTCTGATTTACTCAACACAGGCATCACGACGCTGTTTGGCGTGGGCAAGCGCAGGGAGGCGAAACATGACCAGAATCATTCTGGAAATCGATACCGAGTTGTATCAGCTGTTGCAGGCGGCGGCGCGGGCCAATCATCGTAGCGTTGAGGATGAATGCCGGCGGCGCCTGGAGGGCCCCCGGCAGCACTCGCAGTATCTGCAAGCGCTGGTGGCGGAGCTGCGCGCCGATGATTTGCAGCGGCGCGCAATGGAGCAGTGATTACTTTTTCTTTTTGGCCGGTTGCAGGCAATCGGCTTCCTGGAAGCGTTCCGACGCAACCGGGCGGTTGGTCTTGACCTCCGTGAACTCGTAGCGCATCACCGCGCCCTTGGCCATCAGCTTGCGAAAGCCTGGGTTGTTGCACACGGTGGAGCCCAGTTGGAAGTACACGGCCTTGGGGTCTGCGCGCATTTTTTCGGCGTGGCTGCTTTGCACGCTCAGGTGGTTTATCAGCTCCTTGCCTTCCACGGTGTAGCCCTGGTCGAGGATGTCTTCGTTGATGGCCCGGGGCGTGCCGACGCTGCTTTGGGCGGCGACGCTTTGCAGCATTTTGCTCAGTTCGAGTTCTTTGAGTGAGGCGGCTTGCACGCCGAAGGATGACGCCAGCAGAACGGCAGCGGTAGGAACGATAAGGCGCAGCATGAAACTCTCCTGGTTCAGTGACTGGTGCTTCGACCAGCCACGTGACTGTGCGTTCAGTGGCGGCGAATTATAGGGGAGGCGGTGTGGACGGTACAGGTTTGAGCGTGTTGCTCTGGTAAACTGCGGTTACTTTTTTTGCCCGCCTGAGTGTTATTTGTGCCGATTCTCATTCCCCGCCGGAGTTGTCTGTGACCCTGCGCGCTGCTTCGCCCTTTGCCGTCAATGCCGTTGCGTGCCTGCGTGACGAGCGCGAGGAAGAGAGCACCAAGCCTTATCTGGCCCGCGGTTCCCGCGCGCCGCGCTGCCATGATTGCAGGGTGATCGAGAGCCATTGCCTGTGCGCCTGGCGCCCTCAGGTCCAGGCCCGCTCGGCGGTGTGCTTGATAATGACGGCCAAGGAAGTGTTCAAGCCGAGCAATACCGGGTGGTTGATCGCGGATGTGGTGCAAGACAACTTTGCCTTTATCTGGTCGCGTACCGAAACCAACCCCCAGTTGCTGGCGCTATTGGCCGACCCGCAGTGGCAACCGTACCTGGTGTTTCCCGGTGAGTATGTCGAGCCTGAGCGGGTCACTCATGAGGTTCAGGTCGATAGCCGCAAGCGGCCGCTGTTTATTCTGTTGGACGCAACCTGGACCGAGGCCCGCAAGATTTTCCGCAAGAGCCCGTATTTCGACGGCTTGCCGATCCTCAGCCTGCTGCCGGAAAAACTGTCGCGCTACCGCTTGCGCCGCTCCACCCGCAGTGAGCACCTGTGTACAGCCGAAGTGGCGGCTTTGTGCCTGGAACTGGCGGGCGATGGCCCCGCGTCCTCGGCGTTGGGCGCCTATTTTGACGTGTTCAGCCAGCATTACTTGGATGCCAAGCATCAATTACCCCTAGACGAGACCACTGCCGCCCACGCTGAACTGGCGCCCTTTGTCCCGCAAGGTGCTATTACCATGCAGGCACGTAGTGGCACTGCGGCTTGACCCCATAGGCTGCGCTGGGCATGCTTGGCGCCGTTTAGGGCGCCCGCCCCGTTTGGCGGGCCTTTGGTTTGAGTTCGCCCTTCGGTGATGGCCAGCAGGTTGTCACCTTATGTTGTTTTGGCGAGGACCGAATCCATCGGTTCTCCCATAAAAAAACAGGATCATTTGACTGATGGCCACATACGAAATCCTGATTGCCGATGACCACCCCCTCTTCCGTAGCGCACTGCACCAAGCGGTCACCTTGGGCCTTGGCCCTGAGGTCCGGTTAGTGGAAGTGGCGAGTATTGCCGAACTGGAAACCCGTCTGACCGAGAAGGCCGACTGGGACCTGGTGCTGCTGGACCTGAATATGCCGGGGGCCTACGGTTTTTCCGGGTTGGTGCTGTTGCGTGGCCAGTATCCGCAAATTCCGGTGGTGATGGTCTCGGCGCAGGAAGAAGCGTCGATCATGGTCAAGTCCCGCGAGTTCGGCGCCAGTGGCTTCATTCCCAAATCCAGCTCCATGGAAGCGATCCAGCAGGCCGTGCGCACGGTGCTGGACGGTGATGTGTCGTGGCCGCCCCAAGCGTTCGAGGATGTGGCTGTTTCCGATGAAGCCAAAGCCGCCAGTGCCGGGTTGGCCAGCCTGACGCCGCAGCAGTTCCGCGTGCTGACCATGGTCTGCGAAGGCTTGTTGAACAAACAGATCGCCTATGAGTTGAGCGTGTCGGAGGCCACCATCAAGGCCCACGTTACGGCGATTTTTCGCAAGCTGGGCGTGCGCACCCGCACCCAGGCGGCATTGTTGCTGCAACAGCTTGAGTCAATTTCCAGCCAGTAAGGCGTTGTGCCTTCACGCTTTTTTGACTTCCGTTGAACTAGTTTTCCCTTCCTTTTTTCAGTTGCCTACTTCTATGTCGCCTTTCAAAGGTCAAACCGGTCTTAAACGCATTCTCAACGCTGGCGGCTATTCCCTTGATGGGTTGCGCGCCGCTTTTGTCGGCGAAGCCGCCTTTCGCCAGTTGGTTTTGCTCAACGTGATCCTGATTCCCGTGAGTTTCCTGTTCCACGTCAGCCGCGTCGAGCGTGCCTTGCTGATCGCCGTGTGCCTGCTGGCGCTGATCGTCGAGTTGCTCAACTCGGCCGTGGAAGCGGCCATCGACCGCATCTCTCTGGACCTGCACCCCTTGTCGAAAAACGCCAAGGACATGGGCAGCGCCGCGCAATTCGTGGCGTTGAGCATGATTGCCGTGGTGTGGGCGGTGATTCTGCTCTGACCTCGCTCAGGGGATGCTGGGCAGCACGATTTCGTCGCTACGCTGCACCCCGGCGGTGAAGGCGCGGCACAGTTCCAGGAATTCGCGCATGGCCGACGTCTGGTACTTCTGTTTATGCCAGATGAAGTAGAACTGCCGCGCCAGGTCCAGGTCCGGGGTTTCCACCGGTACCAGGCTGCCGCGGCGGAACGCATCGCGCAGGGCCAGGCGGGAAATGCAGCCGATGCCCAGGCCCGACTCCACCGCACGCTTGATCGCTTCGGTGTGTTCCAGTTCCAGGCGGATGTTCAGCGAGTTGCGGTGATGGCGCATGGCCTGGTCGAAGGTCAGGCGCGTGCCCGAACCCTGTTCCCGCAAGATCCACGCCTCATGGGTCAACTGCTCCATGCTCGCCTGGCCCTGGGCGGCGAGGGGGTGCTGAGGCGCGCAGAACACTACCAATTCATCCTCGACCCAGCTCTGCACTTCGATATCCGGGTGGCTACAGTCGCCCTCGATTAGACCCAGATCAATTTCATAGTGGGCAACTTGCTGCACGATATGGGCAGTGTTCTGTACATGGAGTTTCACCTGGCTCTCGGGATGGCGCTGCATGAAGCTGCCGATCAGCAGGGTGGCCAGGTAGTTGCCGATGGTTAGCGTGGCGCCGACCGCCAGTGAGCCGAAACCGGACTTGCCGTTGAGCAGGTCTTCGATTTCCTTGGCCTGGTCGAGCAGGGCCACGGCTTGGGGCAACAGTTGTTTGCCCAGGGCGTTGAGGCTCAGGCGTTTGCCGGCGCGGTCGAACAACTGGCAGCTGGATTGGCGTTCCAGTTCCGTGATCGAAGTGCTGGCCGCCGATTGCGACAGGGCAAGCAGGCCGGCAGCACGGGACACGCTCTCTTGCTGAGCGACGGCGACGAATACTTGAAGTTGACGGAGAGTAAATCGCATATCGATATAACCGATAACCCTTATCTTAATAATCCATTTAACAGATATTGTCACCGCCATTAGAATGCGATGCAATTGCGCACCCTGTCGGCGCAGGCAAAATCTCCAGGAGTCCCACGTACATGAGCAACATGAACCACGAGCGTGTCCTCAGTGTTCACCACTGGAACGACACTCTGTTCAGCTTCAAGTGCACCCGCGATCCGGGCCTGCGCTTCGAGAACGGTCAGTTCGTGATGATCGGCCTGCAACAGCCCAACGGCCGCCCGCTTATGCGCGCTTACTCGATTGCCAGCCCCAATTGGGAAGAGCATCTGGAATTCTTCAGCATCAAGGTGCCCGATGGCCCGCTGACGTCCCAGTTGCAGCACCTCAAGGAAGGCGACGAGATCATCATCAGCAAAAAGCCGACAGGCACGCTGGTGCTCGACGACTTGAAACCGGGCAAGCATTTGTACCTGCTCAGCACCGGCACAGGCCTGGCGCCGTTCATGAGCGTGATCCAGGACCCGGAAACCTACGAGCGTTTCGAGAAAGTGATCCTGTGCCACGGTGTGCGCTACGTCAATGAAGTCGCCTACCGCGAATTCATCACCGAGCACCTGCCGCAGAACGAGTTCTTCGGCGAAGCGCTGCGCGAAAAACTCATCTACTACCCCACCGTGACCCGCGAGCCGTTCGAGAACGAGGGGCGCCTGACCGACTTGATGCGCAGCGGCAAGCTGTTCAGCGATATCGGCCTGCCGCCGATCAACCCGCAGGACGACCGCGCCATGCTGTGCGGCAGCCCGAGCATGCTCGACGAAACCAGCGAAGTGCTCAACAGCTTCGGCCTGAAAGTCTCGCCGCGCATGCGCGAGCCGGGTGATTACCTGATCGAGCGTGCATTCGTCGAGAAGTAAGCCTGTTTAAAGCGGCTCCTGTGTGGGAGCGGGCTTGCCCGCTCCCACAGTCGTTTCTGGGGTTCAGGCGTGTGCGGGGATGACTTCCAGCACGCGGATCAACTCTGGTTGCGGGTAGTGCCAGCGCACATCCACGTCCCAGAACTGCGCCCCGTACTCGCGTTCCGGCGCCGGTGCCTGGTAGGCCGGGCGGGGGTCCTGGGCCAGGCATTGCTCGATCAGTTCCACCAACGGCTCTGCAAGGCGCTGAGCGTGGCTGTGAGCCTGTTGCAGGGCCGAATCCTGCCACTGCACCGGGATCAATGCCGGCGCGGCGCTGGCGATGGTGTTGCTGGCAGCGGCGATGATGTCGGCGTAAGGCACGTAGGGCTTGATGTCGAGAACCGGCGTGCCGTCCAGCAGGTCGATACCGGATATCCACAGGCGCCCCGCCTCCACCTTGTCCAGCTTCACCACCGATTGGCCGATGCCGTTCGGGCGATGGGTGGCGCGCGTGGCGAACACCCCCATGGATTTGTTGCCACCCAGGCGTGGCGGGCGCACCTTGAGCCGTGGCTTGTCTTCCAGGGCTTGATGGAACAGGAACAGCAGCCACACATGGCTCACCTGTTCCAGCCCCTGCACCGCTTCGCCCTGATCGAAAGGCGCCACCAACTCCAGGACGCCCCGTGCCGCCGGTGCCAGTTGCGGTTGGCGGGGGATGGCGAATTTCTCCTTGAAGCAGGAGCGCACGAAGCCGATGGGGGAAACGCTGTAGGTCATGGTCTGGATCGAGGCGCAAGAGGGGCGGGCATGATAACCCGGGTAGGCGCCGGGGTGGCCGTTGGGGCGCTATCGCGAGCGGGTTCGCTCCCACCTCAGCGCAATCGCTTCCCTGTGGGGTTTGCCCGCGATAGCCGCGCGCTATCTCAGAGGCTAAACCCGCCATCCAAAGGAATGATGTTGCCGGTCATGTAGGCCCCGGCCGTACTCGCCAGGCTGATGGCGAGAGCGGCCATTTCCTCTTCTCGGCCCCAGCGTTTCATCGGGATCAGCGCGGTGTCTTCGGCCAGGGCCTGTTCATCGTTGCCGATGTGCTGGGTCATTTTGCTGGGGAAGCGCCCGGGGGCGATCACGTTGATGTTGATGTGCTGGCTCACCAGCTCCCGAGCGAGGAGGCGCGACAGTTGGTGCAGCGCGGCTTTGCTCGGGCCGTAGGCGTAGGCCTGTTCGCCGAAGGAAGAAATACCGGCCGCCGAGCCGATGTTGATGACCCGTGCTGGGTTCGCCGCGCAGCCGGCCTTGCGCAACAGTGGTAGCAATTGCTGGATGCAGGTGAACACGGACGTCACGTTCAGTTGCATGACCTTTTCCCAGCCCTTGGCCGGGTAGCTTTCCAGGGGCGCGCCCCACGTGGTGCCAGCGTTGTTGACCAGAATGTCGAGTTGGCCGATGCGCTCGCCCAGGGTGGCGGCCAGTTGCTGCACGCCTTCCTCCGTGGCCAGGTTGGCGGCGATGCCATGGCACGTACCGTGGGCGCTCAACTCAAGCGCGGTTTGTGCGCAGGCCTGGGCATCGCGAGCGCAGACATAGACGGTGGCGCCGGCTTCGACGAAGGCTTTGGCGATCATTTTGCCGATACCACGGGTGCCGCCGGTCACCAGGGCGGTGCGGCCTTGCAGGGAGAAGTAAGGGTGCATGGCGAATCCTGAGGGCTGAGGGGATGTCGCTACCCTAGCGGTCAGTGGCGCGCAGCGGAGCCATCATTGCTGGTGAGAATGGGCGGGCATGCCTGTGGGGCGGCCGTGGGTGGCCGCCCCACAGGGCAAGGGTCAGGGGCGGACGCGCAGGGTCAGGCCCTTGAGGAAGTTGCGCAGCAACTGGTCGCCACAGGTGCGGTAGTTGGTGTGGCCGAACTTGCGGAACAGCGCGCTCAGCTCGGGCTTGGACACCGGGAACTCCGAGGCCTTGAGGATCGCGTGCATGTCGTCTTCCTTGAGCTCGAAGGCCACACGCAGTTTTTTCAGGATGATGTTGTTGGTGACCGGCAGTTCGATGGGCAGCGGCGGGCGGCTCTCGTCCTTGCCGCGCTTGAAGATCACCAGGCCATCGAGGAAGTGGGCCATGACCTCGTCGGGGCAGAAGACGAAGCCTTCTTCCTCGTCTTTCTTGAGGTAGGTCACCAGGTCTTCCTTGCTGACGTCCATGCCGCCGAGCTTGATGAGTTCGACAACCTTGTTGTCGCTGATGTCGAGCATGTAGCGCACGCTGCGCAGTACGTCGTTATGAATCATGTGGGCAGTCCTGATCGATCGGTCGTGAGCGCCGCGTCTGGGCGCGGCGTCGAGATGTAGGGTGTTGCGCGAAGTCGTTAGAACTTCTCTTTGGCGGACAGGTAGCGCCATTGGCCCACCGGCACCTTGCCGATGGACACGCCGCCGATACGGATGCGGCGCATGGCGATGACCTTCAGGCCGACAGCCTGGCACAGCAGGGCGATGATTCCCGGTTGCGGGTTCTTCATGGCAAAGCGCAGGCGATTCTCGTTCTGCCAACTGGCCTTGACTGCCGGCAGCTCCTTGCCTTTATAGGTGAGGCCGTGGTTCAGGCGATTGAGGCCATGGGCCGCCATGTCGCCTTCGACCTCGACCACGTACTCCTGCTCGATCTTGCTGGCGTCGGCAGTGAGTTTGCGCAGGATTTTCCAGTCCTGGGTGAACACCAACAGGCCGCTGGCGTTGGCTTGCAGGTCGGCGCTGGCGTTCAGGCGCAGGAAGTGGCCCTTGAGCGGGCGCTTGCCGTAGCGGTGTTCTTCGCTCAGGGTTTCGGCGCCCAGGCTCTGCATCGCGGTTTCGGCGTCCACGCCCGCCGGGGCATGGAGCAGCAGGGTGACCGGCTCTGGCGCGGTGGCCTTGGCGTCCTTGTCCAGCTCGACTTTTTGCGTGTCGACCTTGAACTGCGGCTCGTCGATCACTTCGCCGTCCACGGTGACCCAGCCGCCCTCGATGAACAGCTCAGCCTCCCGACGGGAACAGCCGACGAGTTCGATGAGGCGTTTGGAGAGACGTATCGGGTCAGTCATGACAGGGCCGTAGTAAAAAAGGGGTGGGCATTGTACCTGCCTGGCGCCGGTTAATCGCGGGTCCATTTGCAGGGGCCGGTTTTTTGCGCCGGTTCAGCCGCGTCGGAACGCAGCCTGGGCCGGGCGCAAGCGCATGTGTAGCAGCGGGTAGGGCTGGCCCATGCCATCGTGCTCTGAGCGACCGACGGCTTCAAAACCTTGCTTGAGGTAGAAACCCAGGGCTTGCGGGTTCTGTTCGTTGACGTCCAGTTGATCGGCATTGAGGTGCTCGATGGCATAGCGCAGCAACTGCTTGCCCAGGCCCTGGCCACGCTGGGCTGGGTCGATGAAGAGCATTTCGATCTT
Source organism: Pseudomonas sp. MF08817 (assembly GCF_059862705.1). NCBI lineage: Bacteria > Pseudomonadati > Pseudomonadota > Gammaproteobacteria > Pseudomonadales > Pseudomonadaceae > Pseudomonas > Pseudomonas sp. MF08817. The sequence goes on along the minus strand of NZ_JCBCUY010000001.1, from coordinate 159,022 downwards.
GCCCGCCGCGATGCCGGCGAACCCGGTGATGTGCTGGCGTGCGTCCTTGGTGCAGATCAGCATCACCGCATCCAGGTAGCGGGTGCGCACCAGGTCCTTGAGCAGGCTGATGTAGCTCTCGGGCAGGAAGTTGTGGGTGGCGCGTACCGAGGCTTCCCACACCTGGGTCAACTCGTCGTAGTCGCTCTGTTTGGGGGTGTGGATGGCCGAGTGCTTGAGCATGCCGGCGGTTCCTTGTGCGGTGGTGGCGATGCCCAGAACGATAGCCGTAAAAAAGCCCCGCATCTTGTCACAGAGCAGGGCTTTTTCAGCTTCAGGCCTTAGATCTGTTCGGCCCAGAGGTCGTATTCGTCGGCGTCGGTGACTTTGCACCAGACCTTGTCGCCAGGCTTGAGGTTGCTGCCGTTGTCGATGAACACGTTGCCGTCGATTTCCGGGGCGTCGAAGAAGCAGCGGCCGACGGCGCCCTGTTCGTCAACTTCGTCCACCAGCACTTCGATCTCGCGGCCGATGCGCTGTTGCAGGCGCGCCGAGCTGATGGCCTGTTGATGGGCCATGAAGCGGTCCCAGCGATCCTGCTTGACGTCATCGGGCACGATGGCCGCGTCCAGGAGGTTGGCCGGGGCGCCTTCGACCGGCGAATACTGGAAGCAACCGACGCGGTCGAGCTGGGCTTCGGTCAGCCAGTCGAGCAGGTACTGGAAGTCTTCTTCGGTTTCGCCGGGGAAACCGACGATGAAGGTGGAACGGATGATGAGATCCGGGCAGATCACGCGCCAGTTCTTGATCCGCGCCAGGGTCTTGTCTTCAAAGGCTGGGCGTTTCATGGCCTTGAGCACTTTGGGGCTGGCGTGCTGGAACGGGATGTCCAGGTACGGCAGGATCTTGCCGGCGGCCATCAGGGGGATCAGTTCGTCCACGTGAGGGTAGGGGTAGACGTAGTGCAGGCGCACCCACACGCCGAGGCTGCTCAGGGCTTCGCACAGTTCGGTCATGCGGGTTTTCACCGGCGCGCCGTTCCAGAACCCGGTGCGGTACTTGACGTCCACGCCGTAGGCGCTGGTGTCCTGGGAAATCACCAGCAGTTCCTTGACCCCGGCCTTGACCAGGCGCTGGGCCTCGTCCAGCACGTCGCCCACCGGGCGGCTGACCAGTTTGCCGCGCATCGAGGGGATGATGCAGAAGCTGCAACTGTGGTTGCAGCCTTCGGAAATCTTCAGGTAGGCGTAGTGGCGCGGCGTCAGCTTGATGCCTTGCGGCGGCACCAGGTCGATCAGCGGGTTGTGGTCCTGGCGTGGTGGCACGGCGTCGTGCACCGCGTTGACCACTTGCTCGTACTGCTGCGGGCCGGTCACCGCGAGCACGCTGGGGTGCACGTTGCGGATATTGCCTTCTTCGACACCCATGCAACCGGTGACGATGACCTTGCCGTTTTCCTTGATGGCTTCACCGATCACTTCCAACGACTCGGCCTTGGCCGAATCGATGAAACCGCAGGTGTTGACGACTACCACGTCGGCGTCCTGGTAGGTGGACACGACGTCATAGCCCTCCATTCGCAACTGCGTGAGGATGCGCTCGGAGTCGACCAAGGCTTTTGGGCAACCCAAAGAGACGAAGCCAACCTTGGGATTGGCCGGCGCGGGGGTGGTGGACATGTCTAACCTCGGTATGGAATGACACAACCGGTCGGGCACGACGAGGTTGCGGGTGGGCGCTTGGCTGCGCCTCTGGTCAAAAAGTGCGCAATTCTAGCGATGGGAAACGCACTTGACCAGCTTTATGCAGGGAAAAACGACGAGTGCTGCGCTATGCTTCGCGCCGTCAAGACCGAGCGGATCCCGTAGGTCAATTGAGAATCTGTTACAACGCGTAAAACGCCCATGCTGCACGACAGGTCGCGCGGGTTTTTCAAGTGTAGGCGCGCTTTCCAATTAAGCCCCGGTGCGGTGGCAGGAGTGGTTGATGGGTCAGGCAAGTAGTCAGGTGGCGGATGCCGGGCATTCGCCCGCCAAGCCGTTGAGCATGCTGGTGGCGGCGGTCGGGGTGGTTTACGGCGATATCGGCACCAGCCCGTTGTACACCCTCAAAGAGGTGTTTTCCGGCGGGTACGGAGTACCGGTCAATCACGATGGGGTGCTGGGCATCCTGGCGCTGATTTTCTGGTCGCTGATCTGGGTAGTTTCGATCAAGTACATGCTGTTTGTGTTGCGCGCCGACAACCAGGGCGAGGGCGGCATCATGGCCCTGACCGCCCTGGCTCGGCGGGCGGCGGCGGATCACCCGCGCCTGCGCACCCTGCTGGTGGTGTGCGGCTTGATCGGCGCTGCGCTGTTCTATGGCGACAGCATGATTACCCCGGCGATTTCCGTGCTTTCGGCCATTGAAGGGCTGGGCCTGGCCTTCGACGGCATCGACCATTGGGTGGTGCCGCTGTCGCTGGTGGTGCTGGTGGCGTTGTTCCTGATCCAGAGCCATGGCACGGCGCGCATCGGCATCCTGTTCGGCCCGGTGATGGTGACTTGGTTCCTGGTGCTGGGGGCGCTGGGCGTCTGGGGCATCGTCCATCAACCGGAAGTGCTCAAGGCGATGAACCCGGTGTGGGCTGTGCGCTTCTTTATGGTGCACCCGGGCATGGGCGTGGCGATCCTCGGCGCGGTGGTGCTGGCGCTGACCGGCGCTGAGGCGCTGTACGCCGACATGGGCCACTTCGGCCGCAAGCCGATTGCCCGTGCCTGGTTCATCCTGGTGCTGCCGGCGTTGGTGCTGAACTACTTCGGCCAGGGCGCGATGCTGCTGGCGGACCCGGAAGCGGCGCGCAACCCCTTCTACCTGCTGGCGCCGAGCTGGGCGCTGATCCCGCTGGTGGCGCTCTCGACCCTGGCCACGGTGATCGCCTCCCAAGCGGTGATTTCCGGGGCGTTCTCCCTGACCCGTCAAGCGATCCAACTCGGCTACATCCCGCGCATGCACATCCAGCACACCTCTAGCGATGAGCAGGGGCAAATCTACATCGGCGCCGTCAACTGGGCGCTGATGGTCGGGGTGATCCTGCTGGTGCTGGGCTTCGAGTCGTCCGGCGCCCTGGCCTCGGCTTACGGCGTGGCGGTGACCGGCACCATGCTGATGACCACCATCCTGGTGTCGGCAGTGATGCTGCTGTTGTGGAAATGGCCACCGATCCTCGCGGTGCCGGTGTTACTGGGGTTCCTGCTGGTCGATGGCCTGTTCTTCGCTGCCAACGTGCCGAAAATCATTCAGGGCGGCGCCTTCCCGGTGCTGGCGGGCATCGTTTTGTTCGTGTTGATGACCACCTGGAAGCGTGGCAAGCAACTGCTGGTCGATCGCCTGGACGAAAGCGGGTTGCCGCTGCCGATCTTTATCAGCAGCATCCGCGTGCAGCCACCGCATCGGGTTCAGGGTACAGCGGTGTTTCTCACCGCCCGTCCGGACGCCGTGCCCCATGCCTTGCTACATAACCTGCTGCACAACCAGGTGCTGCACGAACAGGTGGTACTGCTGACGGTGGTCTATGAAGACATCCCCCGCGTACCGGCGTCGCGGCGCTTCGAAGTGGTGGCCCATGGCGAAGGCTTCTTCCGGGTCATTCTGCACTTTGGCTTCACCGACGAACCCGACGTACCCCAGGCCCTGAAGCTCTGCCACCTGCAAGACCTGGACTTCAGCCCCATGCGCACCACCTACTTCCTGAGCCGCGAAACGGTGATCGCCTCTAAGCTCGAAGGCATGGCCCGCTGGCGCGAAGCCTTGTTCGCCTTCATGTTGAAAAACGCCAACGGCAACCTGCGTTTCTTCAACCTGCCGGTAAACCGGGTGATCGAACTGGGTACCCAAGTCGAGATGTAAGCCTGCGCCACAAAAAAGCCCCCGTTGCCTTGCGGCAGCGGGGGCTTTTTTTGTGTGGGCTCAGCTTATTGTTCGGCGACTTTGCTGTCGTTCTGGCGTTTGTTGATGAGGTCCACCAAACGCTTGGCCAGGGCCGGGTAGTTTTCGTCGAAGTGATGGCCGCCGGGCAGTTTCACCACTTCGCCGACGACGCTCTTGTCGGTGCAGCCGCTTTCGTCGGCCTCTTCGCCACCGTAGATGCACACCACTTTGGCGGCGGGCAGCTTGGCCATTTCCGGGCCGGTGGCGGCTTCTTTGCCGGCGTTGCCGAGCCAGCCTTCGACTTCGATTTCAAAGCTGCCGGTGCGGGCGAAGGCCAGCAGGATAATGGCATCGACCCGTTGCTGCTCGGCCTCGGGCAAGCGGTTGTAGATGGCCGGCAGCACATCGGCACCGAAGGAGTAACCGGTGAGGACGAAGCGCTTGGTGCCCCATTTTTGCCGGTAGTGTTGCATCAGTTCGCTCAGGTCGGTGGCGCTTTGCTCGGGGCTCTTGTGCTGCCAGTAGTAGCGCAGGGTGTCGATGCCCACGACCGGGTAGCCGATCTTGGCCATTTCCCCGGCCACGTCCTTGTCCAGGTCGCGCCAGCCGCCGTCGCCGGAGAGGAATAGGGTCACGGTGTCGTTGTTCGCCTGGGCCGGGACTTCCACCACGGGGATGTTCAGGCCGCCATTGCCCTTGTCGGCGCCGATCAGGATTTTGCGCAGCTCGTTGTTCAGCACTTGGGTCAGGTTGATGTCGTAGTCGCTGATGCTGGTTTGCGCATTGGGCTGGTCGCGCACGAAGCCTGCGCTGGTGTCGTCGGGGTTGTCGTTCCACGCCGCCAGCCAATGGCCGTAGGCTGCTTTCCTGGGCAGCAGGTGGGTGCAGCCGGGTTTTTCCAGGGCCAGGTCCACCGAGACAGCCTGGGCCTTGTCGTCTTTCTGTTCCGCCAGCCAACGCCAGGCCAGCACCGCGCCCGGGCCGATGCCGCTGACCAGGGTCGCCGGGCCGTGCAACTGGCGCAGCGCCGATTGCAGGGCGCGGCCCTGGTGGATGCAGTCGCTGGGCAGGATCACCTGGACGATCTGTGCACTGGCGCCACGGCTCAGGGCCAGCAACTGGGCGTCGCTGAGTGTCTGTTCGTCGGTCACCGCCACCACCACGTGGGCCCGTGGTGCGGTGCCGGGGGTGACACGGGTTATCGCGGCGCCATCGGCCGGCGCCAGGCGTTCCAGGCTCGGTTCGGGCGCCGGGCGGTTCCAATACCAGTAACCGAGCGCGGCGATCAGGGCCAGGGTCACCAGGGTGACCAATACATACCGCCAGAAGCGTAGAGTCATCAGCGTTTCACCAATCCAGTCAGGCCGCCCGCAATCAGGGCGGCAGTATCGGCCAGAGCCACCAGCGGATCGAGTCCGGCGGGGACAGCCATGTAACGCGGTTCCCAGTCCGGCTGGAACTTGTCCTTGAAGCGGCGCAGGCCTTGGAAGTTGTACAACTGCTCGCCACGGCGGAACACCATCGAACCCAGGCGCTGGGTCAGGGGCGCGCCGCGCCGCGGTTGCAGGCCCGACAGCGGCACCATGCCGAGGCTGAAACGGGCATAGCCGTGGTTTTTATAGTGCTGGATCAGACCCACCATCAAAAACTCCATGGTCAACTTGGGCGCGTCCGGGTGGGCGCGCATCAGGTCGAGGCTGGCCAGGTCATGGCTGTAGGTCTCCAGCAGGTTGGCAAAGGCCACCGGCCGTCCCTCGAAGCGGATCACCGCAACGCGAAAATGCTTGAGGTAGTCCTCGCTGAAACGCCCGAGGGAGAAACCTTTTTCACGCACGTTCTTGCCCGTCAGCCAGGCGTCGGAGATGACCTTGAGTTCGTCCATCGGCGCGTGGCCGGGTTCGTGGATCTCCAGGGATAAACCATCGCGGGTGCCGCGGTTCCAGGTGTAGCGCAGGTCCTTCATCTCCTTGCCTTTGGCTTCGAGGTCAAAACGCAGCAGGTCGACGCGGGCCTCTTCGCCCAACTTGATGGCGGTGAGGCCGATGTCCATGTAGTACGGCAGGTTCTCCGCGCGCACCTGGTAGAACACCGGGCGGGCATGGTGGATGTCGCACAGGTCACGGAACTGCCAGATCATCTCTGCCCGTTGCTGGGGCGGCCCGATGGGGTCGTACAGCGCCACCAGGCTGCGGCCGCGGCGGGCATACATCAGGAAAGCGTCGTCGTTGGGGTGGAACAGCAGCGCTTTGTCGCCGGTCAGGGCCAGGCCACCGTCGGGTTGGGCCGAGGCCATGAGGATCTTCCAGGCCTTGGCCAGTTCCTCGCTGTTGGGCAGGTGGATCACCGGGCGGGCGGTGCGCAGCAGCCAGGTCAGCGACACCACCACCAGCACCACGGCGGCGCCCAGCAACGAGCGCAGGCCCCGGGGCGCATCGGCGTCGAGGGTGAACTGCCACCACAACTGATGGCTGTAGGGCACGTCCTGGTAGGCGAACAACAGCAGCCAGATCGACGCCCCCAGCACGCACACGCTGGCCACCAGGTACAGCGGTGAGAAGGGCACTTCGGTGAGGCGGCTGGGGCGGTAGAACGAACTGCGGAACACCGCCAGCAGGCACGCGGTGAGGGTCAGCAGGCTGGCCTCTTCCCAGTCGAAGCCCTTGAGCAGCGAGAGCAGGGCGCCCACCAGCAGCAACACGGTAGTCAGCATCCACGCCGCCGACAGGCGCCGGCGCAGGCCCTGGGCCAGCAATAGACACAACACGCCCACCAGGCTGGCGCCAAAGTGCGAGGCGTCGATCAGGCGATGGGGAATCAGGAAGCCGATGTGCTCCAGGCGCGTGTCGATCTCGGGTGTCGCCCCGGAAAACAGCAGCACCACCCCCGAGAGGAACACCAGCACCGCAAGAATGGGCGCCGCCAGGCCGGAAGCGACCCGCAACGACTGGCGCGACTGGAACAACCGTTGGCCTTCATTGACCAGCAACAGCAAGCACGCCACCAACAGCGGCAGGATCACATAGATCAAGCGATACAGCAGCAGCGCGGCGGCCAGTGGCGCGGCGCCGAGTTGGTTGGCAAAGGCGGCCAGCAGGATCGCCTCGAACACCCCGACCCCGCCAGGCACATGGCTGAGCACGCCGGCGGCGAGGGCCAGCAGGTACACCAGCACGAAGGCGCCAAAGGGCGGGGCTTCGGGCAGCAGCAAGTACAGCACGGTAGCGGCAGCGGCCACGTCCAGCGCGGTGATAAGCAATTGCAAGAAGGTCAGGCGCCGCCCCGGCAGGCGCAGGGTACGGCGCCCGGCGCGTACCAGCAGGCTGTCTTTGAAGGGTTGCTCGGGCAGGCGACGGCGGTAGATACCCACGGCCAGCACCGCGCCGAGCAGCAGTACCGCGACGGCAATCGTGCCCAACAGCGCTTCGGGCAGGTGCAGCGCCGCCGAGGCGGCGGGCAGGTTGCTCAGGGTCGCCAGTGCGGCCAGCGGTGGCAGCGCGCAGCCCAGGGAAAGGCTGGCGAAGAGCGTCATGTGCGCCACGTCGGACGCCCCCAGGCCATGGCGCGCATACAGGCGATAGCGCACCGAACCCCCCGAAAGCAGGGACAGGCCAATGGCATTGCCGATGGCAAACGCGGTGAAACCGCCCAGGACCAGGGTGCGCGGCGGCAGGCTGACACCCGCATAACGGCTGGCGGACCATTCATAGCCGAGCAGGAAAACGAAACCGGCGGCTGTCGCGGCCAAGGCACCGAGCAGCGCCGGTTTGGGCACATTCAGGATCGAGTCGTGCAGCGCGTTGAGGTCCAGCGCGCTCAACAAATGGCGGCAGGCGATCAAGGCCATGGCGAACAGCAACAGCGTCACGGCCAGGCCGATGGGCTGGCGGTACTTGCTCAGCAAGTCCAGCCATTGCAGGCGTTTGGCAGCGATGGGTTGGGTTGCGGTGACGGTGTCTTGTGGATCGGACGAATGGGCGCGCATCAATCACCTCTTGGATGGTGCGCGACAGGATGGGGGCATCCGGCCAGGTAACCAATCCCTGGGGAAAAATTATTTCAGATAGTTACAACGGCAAATCCTGTTTCACCGCCCCCGCGCGGTGTAGGTGCCGGAGTGGAGCAGCGCAAGAGCATAGTCGCTAATGGGCGCAGGGTAGCGGCCCGGTGCCTGCTTTTCGCTGCAGGCTATTGTTCTGGAAGGAAATTTCTTACAGGCACAAAAAAGGCCACTCTTGCGAGTAGCCTTTTTCGATGTTTGGTTGCGGGAGCCGGATTTGAACCGACGACCTTCGGGTTATGAGCCCGACGAGCTACCAGACTGCTCCATCCCGCGTCTGTGGGCGGCATTGTACAGGCCAATCAAGATGTGTCAATCGCTAATCTGCCGGGCCGTGCAATCAGCACCTGACCTAAAAACCTGCGCGCACAAAAAAGGCCACTCTTGCGAGTAGCCTTTTTCGATGTTTGGTTGCGGGAGCCGGATTTGAACCGACGACCTTCGGGTTATGAGCCCGACGAGCTACCAGACTGCTCCATCCCGCGTCTGTGTGGCGGCATCCTACAGGCATACGCGCAGGTGTCAATCGTTAATGGCTTGGATGGACAACTTAGCTAAGCCTTTGATTGAAAAGGGTATCTACTCAAAAGCGACACGCACAAAAAAGGCCACTCTTGCGAGTAGCCTTTTTTGATGTTTGGTTGCGGGAGCCGGATTTGAACCGACGACCTTCGGGTTATGAGCCCGACGAGCTACCAGACTGCTCCATCCCGCGTCTGTGTGGCGGCATTCTACAGAGGAACGCTGGGCTGTCAACCGAAAACCTGGGGAAACCTCTTTGGCTTCAATCGCTTAGGACCCCGATCGAGAGGACGTGAACCGCTGCAGGGGTTGCCAGGTATGGCTTTCAGCTCTATTGACGACTTTAATTCGATTGAGCAAATAAATTACTAGCGCTTCTTCCGCCGCCTCAATCAGAAGAAGCAAAGTACTGGTGCTATATACAGTTCTCAGTGCGATACTACGCTTCCATTTATCTTGTAGTCCTTTTCCTCTTGGCCAAACCTGCCTTTATATGACGCAGCGCAAAATCATCCACGTCGATTGCGACTGTTTTTATGCCGCCATCGAAATGCGCGACAACCCGGCCCTGGCCGCCAAGCCGTTGGCGGTCGGCGGCCAGGCAGACCATCGGGGCGTGATCGCGACCTGCAACTACGAGGCGCGCGCTTATGGCGTACGTTCTGCCATGTCGTCCCGCCACGCTTTGCAACTGTGCCCGGACCTGGTCATCGTCAAGCCGCGCATGGACGCCTATAAAGCCGCGTCCAAGGAAATCCAGGGAATCTTTCGCGACTACACCGACCTCATTGAGCCGTTGTCGCTGGACGAGGCCTATCTTGATGTCTCCCAGTGCCCGCATTTCGATGGCAGCGCCACGCGCATCGCCCAGGATATCCGCCGGCGGGTGTCTAACCAGTTGCACATCACGGTGTCGGCGGGGGTGGCGCCGAACAAGTTCCTGGCGAAAATCGCCAGCGACTGGAAAAAGCCCAATGGGCTGTTCGTGATTACCCCGGATCAGGTCGAGGATTTTGTCTCTGCGCTGCCCGTCAGCAAGTTGCACGGCGTGGGCAAAGTTACGGCGCAGAAACTGGCGCGCCTGGGCATCAGCACCTGCCTGGAGCTACGGGACTGGAACAAGTTAGCGCTGGTACGTGAATTCGGCAGTTTTGGTGAGCGGCTCTGGGGGTTGGCCCGTGGGATCGATGAGCGTTTGGTGCACAACGACAGCCGACGTCAGTCGGTCAGTGTTGAAAATACCTACGATGTAGATCTGCCAGATCTGGTCAGTTGCCTGGAAAAGCTCCCTGAACTGCTGGAAACCCTGGCCGGGCGCATGGCGCGGATCGACAGCAGCTACCGCCCGGGTAAGCCGTTCGTCAAAGTGAAGTTCCACGATTTCACGCAAACCACCCTGGAACAGGCGGGAGTAGGGCGGGATTTGCAGGGTTACACGCAGATGCTGACCCAGGCCTTCAAGCGCGGGGATAAGCCGGTGCGGTTGCTGGGCATTGGCGTGCGTCTACAGGATTTGCGCGGCGGGTTTGAACAGTTGGATCTGTTCGAGCGGTAAGGATGGCGCCGTCCCGGCCGCCATCGCTACTGGGGTATCAGTTGGCGCCAGGGTCGGCGACCAGGCGCCCGGCGTCCTTGGTCAGGGATTTGAGGAATTCACCCTGCAACTCGGGATCGTTGCGGGTCAGTTCGATCAGGCTCTGTTCCAGTTCGCTGGCTTCTTCTTCCAAACCCAGCTCCGACAGACGTTTGACCCGGTGCACCCATTGGCTCACCTCGTCATCCTCCAGGTCGTCGTAGATCAGGGCGTGAGCCTCCAGCAACTTGCCGCGCAACGTGCTGCTGATGGCCAGCGACGAGTCCGAATGCACGTCGTCCTGGGCATCTTCCACGCTGATCTGCAATTTGCCGATGTGGTTCAGGTCCTGCTCGGAGAAGGGGCTGTCCAGCAGGTTGAGGCGTAGGACGCCGTTGCGGTCGGTGCTCAGGTTGAAGGTCTGCTTGCCGGCCTTGACCTCTACCGGGCGTTCGCTCCAGGGCAGGCTCGAGTATTCCAGGCGTTTATCGCGCTGGGTTTCTTCGATGGCGGCCAGGTTCTGCTGGGCGCGGCCATGGGATGGCACGTTCATGGCCGGGTTGAGCCCGGCGAAACCGTAATTGATCCAGTCCCGCGTGACGCTGTCGGGCAGGTTGCCCAGGGCGATCACGTTGAGCACATTGGCGCCGATACCCGCGACCACCGCGACCGCGCCCAACGGGATCTCGTAGACCTCCCGCCAGGGTTGGTACGGGGTGTAGCGGTCGTAGCGGCGGGTGACCTCGAATTCAGTGACCTCGAAGGTCTTCTGTTCGTGGATCCGCACGCGGCGCTGAGGCAGTTCGAGCACCTTAGGCTCGCCGACATCGATCTGCAGGCTGTGTTCGAGCAATTTGCGCTCGACACGTTCCTCGTGCTCGCTGCGTTGTGACATGTGATTGGCACAGCCGCTGACCAGCAGGGCGCCGCACAGGGCGGCACCACCGAGGCCTAAGGTGTTTCGCTTGAACATGACGTCTCTTGATCTGGTTTCAGCGGCGGATACGGGCCTGGAGGAACGACAGCACGTCAGCGACCGGCAGCGCTTGTGCCTCGGCTTCGGTGCGGCTTTTGTATTCCAGGTTGCCATCGGCGAGGCCGCGGTCACTGACCACGATCCGGTGGGGAATGCCGATCAGTTCCATGTCAGCGAACTTGATGCCGGGGCTGGTTTTCTTGTCGCGGTCGTCCAGCAGCACCTCGAAGCCGGCAGCCGTCAGTTCGGCGTAGAGCTTGTCGGTGGCTTCGCGCACCTGTTCGGTTTCGTAGCGCAGGGGCACCAGGGCGATCTGGAAAGGTGCCAGGGTATCGCTCCAGATGATGCCGTTTTCGTCGTTGTTCTGCTCGATGGCGGCAGCCACCACGCGAGAGACGCCGATGCCGTAGCAGCCCATGGACAGGGTCACAGGCTTGCCGTTTTCGCCCAGGACCTGGCACTTCATGGCTTCGCTGTACTTGGTGCCCAGTTGGAAAATATGCCCGACTTCAATGCCGCGCTTGATTTCCAAGGTGCCTTTGCCGTCCGGGCTTGGGTCGCCGGCGACCACGTTACGCAGGTCGGCCACGGTCGGAACCGGCAGGTCGCGTTCCCAGTTGACGCCGAAGTAGTGCTTGTCGTCGATGTTGGCGCCGACGCCGAAGTCGCTCATCAGCGCGACCGAGCGGTCGATGATGATCGGCAATGGCAGGTTCAGCGGGCCCAGGGAGCCGGCACCGGCGCCAATGGCGTCGCGCAGTTCGGCATCGCTGGCCATGACCAGAGGGTTGGCGACGCCAGGCTGGTTGGCGGCCTTGATTTCGTTGAGCTCGTGGTCGCCACGGATAATCAGCGCGATCAGCTTGCCGGCTTCTTGCGCGTGAACCACCAGGGTCTTGACGGTTTTTTCAATCGGCAGATTGAAGCCCTCGACCAGTTGGGCGATGGTCTTGGCGTTGGGCGTGTCGACCAGGCGCAGCTCTTCGCTCGGCGCGGCGCGGGAGGTTTCCCGGGGCACGGCTTCGGCTTTCTCGATGTTCGCCGCGTAGTCGGAGCCATTGCTGAAGATGATGTCGTCTTCGCCGGACTCGGCCAGCACGTGGAATTCGTGGGAGCCGGCGCCGCCGATGGAGCCGTTGTCAGCCTCGACCGCGCGGAATTTCAGGCCCAGGCGTGTGAATACGTTGCAGTACGCCTGGTGCATGCGGTCATAGGTGACTTGCAGTGAGGCGGGGTCGGCGTGGAAGGAGTAGGCGTCCTTCATGATGAACTCGCGGCCACGCATCAGGCCGAAGCGCGGGCGGATTTCGTCGCGGAACTTGGTCTGGATCTGGAACAGGTTGATTGGCAGCTGTTTGTAGCTGCTCAACTCGTTGCGGGCCAGGTCGGTGATGACTTCTTCATGGGTCGGGCCGGCGCAGAACTCGCGGCCATGGCGATCCTTGAAGCGCAGCAATTCCGGGCCGTACTCTTCCCAGCGCCCGGATTCCTGCCACAACTCGGCCGGTTGGGTACTCGGCATCAGCACTTCAAGGGAGCCGGCGGCGTTCATTTCTTCGCGAACGATGGCTTCAACCTTGCGCATGACCCGTAGCCCCATGGGCAACCAGGTGTACAGGCCAGAGGCCAGTTTGCGGATCATGCCGGCGCGCAGCATCAGCTGGTGGCTGATGACGACCGCGTCCGAAGGCGTTTCTTTCTGTGTGGCGAGCAAATATTGACTGGTGCGCATGGTAGGCCGTTGTCGGTTGCTGATGACGAGAAATGACTGGGCATTGTACGGGCGGTAATTGCTGGCGTACAGGCATCAGGTTGGCCAGGCCCTGTAGGCGTTTGCGCCCACGTGGCCCTGGGGTGTCAGCTTTGCTCTTGCGGGTTCAGGCGAATGCGGCGGTTTTCCTGGAACCAGTGTAGGGCGATCAACAGCAGGGTCGGCACGCCGAGCAGGGCGGTTATCAGGAAGAAGTCGTGATAGCCGAACTTCTCCACCATCACCCCGGAATAGCCGCCGATCAGGCGTGGCAGCAAGAGCATGATTGAGCTGAGCAGGGCGTATTGGGTGGCGGAGAACTTGAGGTTGGTCAGGCTCGACAGGTAGGCGACGAAGGCGGAAGTGGCCAGGCCCGAGCTGAAGTTATCCAGCGAGATGGTCACCATCAGCATTTGCAGGTCCGGGCCCATACCCGCGAGCATCAGGAACAGCAGGTTGGTGCCGGCCGAGGCGATGCCGCCGATCAGCAGGATCGGCAGGATGCCGAAGCGCACGATCAGCAGGCCGCCCATGCCGGCGCCTACCAGGGTCATAATCAGGCCGAAAATTTTGCTGACGCTGGCGATCTGATCCTTGGTGAAGCCCTGGTCGATGTAGAACACGTTGGCCATCACGCCCATGACCGTGTCGGACATGCGATAGGTGGCAATCAACCCCAGCAGCAGCAGGGCTTGCCAGCGGTAGCGCAGGATAAAGTCGTTGACCGGCGTCAGTACCGGCGCCAGGCCGCGTCGGCCGATGGCGGACAGGCACAGTGCGGTGAGGGTGCCGTAGAGGATGGCACGCAGGAATGCGCGGTCTTCCAGCAGGAGGTCCAGCAGGCTGACGCCCTCGAATAACACGCTGGCGAAGTCGGTGTTATAGAGCTGAGTGCACAGGGCCGGCACCGACACCAGCAGCACGATCAGCACGAACACCGATGCCAGTTGATGCACGAAGCTGTAGCGCCCGGCCGACAGTTGGGTGCGCAAGGGCACCGGTGGCTCGCGCATAAAAAGCGTGGTGAGCAGGGCGGGCACCATCAGCGCGCCGAACAGCACGTAAGTGCCGGTCCACGCTGAGTGCTTGTAGCTGAACCCGGTGGAGCCGAAGCCTTCGGCGAAAAACAGCGCGCCTGCGGTCGCCAGCAGCGCCGCGACCCGGTAACCGGACATATAAGCAGCGGCGAGGGCAGCCTGGCGGGTGTCGTCGGCGATCTCCAGGCGATAGGCGTCCACGGCGATATCTTGGGTCGCAGAGGCGAACGCCACGACCACGGCAATGGCGATCAACCAGGACAGGTGTTTTTGCGGGTCACAGAAACCCATGCCTACCAGGCCGAGGATCACCAACACCTGGGACAGGACGAGCCAAGAGCGCCGGCGCCCCAGTTTGCCCAGTAGTGGCAGGCGCCACTGGTCGAGCAGCGGCGACCACACCCATTTAAAGGCATAGGCCAGGCCGATAAGGCTGGCATAACCGATGGTTTCGCGCGCCACACCGGCTTCGCGCAACCAGACCGACAGCGTAGAAAACACCAGCATGTAAGGCAGGCCGGCAGCGAAACCAAGCAGCAACAACACGAGCGTCGAGGGGCTGGCATAGGCGGCAAGTGCGGCTCGCCAGGTTTTACGGGGCATGGGCTGGAGTCTGCCTCAAGAAGTACGGAAACAAAGCGCGCACTCTAACCGCTGTGCTCTACCGGGCGCCAGCCATGGCGCTGAATATCAACACGATTGTTCAGGATACTGACACCTTCACTGCGTAAACGCGCACGTTGCTCGTCACCCGAGGCGGAACCGGCGGGCAGGCTCAGACGTCCGCCCGCTGCCATTACGCGGTGCCAGGGCAGTTTGCTATCGCCGGGCAACTGGCTGAGGGTGCGGCCTACCCAGCGCGCCGCGCGACCCAGGCCTGCCAGTTCTGCCAACTGGCCATAGCTGACCACTTTGCCTTCGGGCACTTGGGCCAGCGTCAGGTAAAGCGCGGTGCGGCGCATCTGCGCCGGGCTTTCGGGCGTGTCACTCATTGTGGTGGTCCAGTAGGAGGTATGTCCGTATTAATGTAGGAAACGTCTCTGATTCTCGAATGGGAAGTGAACTCAACTCAAATACTCGGGTCAGTCCTTCCTAAGGCTTTATCCATGGGGATAATGCCGGTTTTTTCCGCGAACTCGAGCGTTGTCTTTGCTTATGCTGTCCAGATCCCTGCTGTGCCTCGCTGTCCTCAGTACCTCCACCCCTGTATTGGCCGATACCGTTTGGTTGAAAAATGGCGACCGCCTCAGTGGCAAGATCAAGGTGTTCGATGGCGGCAAATTGCTGATCCAAACCAAGTACGCCGGGGTCGTGGCTCTGGACTGGCATCAGGTCAAGACCCTGGAGAGCGATCAGGAGTTGTTGGTCAAGCAGGATGCCTATGTGGGCGAGAAGGCCAAGTCCTTGCACGCGGCCGAGGAGGGCATGGTGATCTTGGCCAGCGGCGAGGCGCCGAAAACCGTCGAGCTGGCCAGTATCGAGCAGATCATCAAGCCTAAACCTGTGATCGAGGATCTCGTCTGGAAGGGTAATGTCGATGTGGCGCTGGACTATCAGCGCGCCGAGAAAGACGTCGACGACTACGACGTCGACTTCAAGACCTCCGCTCGCCATGGCAAGTGGCGGCATATTGCCGAGGGCGAGTACAACCGGGTGTTCCAGAATGACGTGGTGACCACCGACAACTGGAGTGCCGAGTATGCGCTGGACCGCTTCCTCACCGAGCAGTGGTTCTGGCAGGGGCGTTTGACCTACAAGCGCGACAAAGTCGAAGACCTGGCCCGCCAACGTACTGTCGGTACTGGCCCGGGTTACCAGTTCTGGGATGACGAGTTGGGGGCGTTCTCGCTGGGGTCGTTGGTCAACCGCACCGACTATGAGTATTCGGACGGTGGTAAGGACAACTTCTATTCCCTGGCCATGAAGTGGGACTACAACCGCTACCTGCTAGGCAAGAGCGTTGAGTTCTTCACTAATGGCGAAGTGGGCAAGCCCCTGGCGGGCGTCGCCGACTATGCGCTGGATGCCGAAGTGGGCCTGCGTTATCGGGTCACGGAATGGGCCTCGCTCAACCTCAAGGCCGAGAAGGACATCATCACCGGCACCAACGACAGTGATATGAGCAAGACCCGCTACACCGCCGGTTTCGGCGTGACCTGGTAAGGCTGGGTTTATCGGCGATAGCGATATTTACCGCGCTATCGCCGGCACATTCAGGTAAAACAGACGCGCACAAAAAAGCCCCGCTTTTGAGGGCGGGGCTTTTAGCTGTAATCAGTACAAGTTAGATAACTTGAACTTCTTCAGCTTGCATGCCTTTCTGACCGCGGGTAGCGACGAAAGAAACCTGTTGGCCTTCTTTCAGGCTTTTGAAGCCGTCGGATTGGATAGCTTTGAAGTGAACGAACAGGTCGTCACCGGATTGTGGAGTGATGAAGCCGAAGCCTTTTTCATCGTTGAACCACTTAACGGTACCAGTTTGGCGATTAGACATGGTGTATCTCCTTGGACAAAGTTAACTGCGACTCAGGAAAAGCCCTGGCCGAGACTGAGTGCAAAGAGCAGGAAAAATTCTTGGAGATGGTTGGATCGAAATTCAACATCGTGTAGAGATTCTCAGTGACACAAGCAGCACAGTGGCGCCACCTTAACCCTTTTTCCGGAACGTGCCAATGGTCTTTGTAAAGGTTTATGGGTTTTCGTGACTGAAGGTGACAGCCGGAGCCCGCGGGGCCCAGCTATTGTGGGAAAAGCGAGAAAAACATGCCGGTCTTTGAACCCTAAGGCGCGCCCCGGTAAGATGCCGGACAGATTTTCTCCACCTCGCTATTTCAGGACACCCGCCATGAGTATCAAATCGGACAAGTGGATTCGCCGCATGGCGCAAGAGCACGGCATGATCGAGCCCTTCGTAGAGCGTCAGGTACGCGGCGAAGGCGCTGACCGGGTGATTTCCTTCGGGGTGTCGAGCTACGGTTACGACGTGCGTTGTGCTGATGAATTCAAGGTGTTCACCAACATTAACTCGGCCACTGTCGATCCGAAGAACTTCGATGAAAAGAGCTTCGTCGACGTCAAGAGCGACGTGTGCATCATCCCGCCCAACTCCTTTGCCCTGGCCCGCACCGTGGAATTCTTCCGCATTCCGCGCAACGTGCTGACCATCTGCCTGGGCAAGAGCACCTACGCGCGCTGCGGCATTATCGTTAACGTCACGCCGCTGGAACCGGAGTGGGAAGGCCACGTGACCCTGGAGTTCTCTAATACCACCACGCTGCCGGCCAAGATCTACGCCAACGAAGGCGTGGCGCAGATGCTGTTTTTCGAGTCCGACGAGCAGTGTGAAACCTCTTACAAGGACCGTGGCGGCAAGTATCAGGGCCAGCTCGGCGTCACCCTGCCTCGGACCTGATCCGAGTATCTGACAAACCGTGGGAATTCCTGGGCGTACCTGCACTCTACAAGCAGTACCGCTCTGGTTCGCGCAAGGCGAGCCGGGCCATCGCCCAGGAGTCCCCCATGAAGATCGATCCGCAAATCAGTGCTGAACTGGCGAGGCTTTCGCCCAATCAAGTTGGCGTGCTGGCTTGGTCATTGCTGGCCCATCCACCCGTGAGCATGGCAGGTGGTATTCCCGGCCAGCCTGACCCCGATACCCCCAACGAACAGCCCACCGAGCCCGGTGAACCGACCCTGCCGGACGAGCCGCCACCGGCCCCAGTGGCCTGACGCATCCCTCAAGGTGCCAGCAGGTAACCGCTGCGGTACGCGTTGGTGCCGGCGATGTGGGCGATGACCATGCCCGCCGTCGCCATGCGCCGTACCGTGCGGGCATAGAGCAACCCGGCGTTGGCGCAGTGGATAGGCGTGACGCTGTCGCCGATGGGGTCGATGATTTCTGCCACCAGTTGCCCAGCCTCCAGGTATTCGCCGGGCAGGGCAATGAACACCAGCAGGCCACCCACCGGGGTTTGCACCGGTTCCACGGCGGCCAGGGGCGTAGCCGGGTAGGGTAGCTCCGGCAACGGCGCAGGTTCGCCGCTGATGGCACCCTGGTGGGTCAGGTAGTCGATCACCGCCAAACAGTCGAGGCTGGCGAGGCCGTGGTTGACGTCGCCCTGGCCGCGCAATTCAACGGTCACCGCGATGGCGCCCAGGGGAATGGCGAAGCGCTCGCCAAAGCGTTCCTGCAACTGCAACCACACCAAACTGAAGCACTCGTCGAACGATTGCCCGCCCGAGTCGCTCGCCAGCAGGCTGGCCTCGGCGCCGATGTAGCGGGCCAGCGGTTCGATCTGCGCCCAGGCTTCGGGTGTGGTGTAGAGGTGGGCCACGGCTTCGTAGTCGCAATGCAGGTCTAACACGATGTCGGCGTCGCAGGCCAATAGTTGCAGGGTCAGGCGCTGGGATTGCAGTTGGGTACTGGCGATCTGCTGGGCCAGGGCCTCGCGCAGGGTGTCGCGGATCAGCCGCAGGTTGTGCCGTGGGTCATCGTTGAGGCGCTCCTCGACCCGGTTGCCGACCTCTTCGCCCAGGTCGGCGAAGTAGCGATTGAAGTTGTGCCCGCTCTCGAGCTCGTAACGGCCCAACGGCACGTCCATCAGCACTTGCGCCAGGCCGATGGGGTTGGCCACCGGCACCAGGACGATTTCGCTGCGCAGGCGGTCCTGCTTTTCCAGTTCGCCCAGGCGCTGCTTGAGGTGCCAGGCCAGCAGCATGCCGGGCAGTTCATCGGCGTGTAGGGACGCTTGAATATAGATTTTGCCGCCCCCCTCGGGCCCGAAGTGGAAGCTGTCGATCTGCCGCGCAGTGCCGGGCAGTGGGGCAAGCAGGTGCTGGATCTGGTGGCGCATATGCTCAAAGTCCTCATGAATCGGCCTGGCGGTAGATGCCCAGGGGTCGAGTGGGTGTACGCCCTATGGGAGCAGGCTCCCACAGGTTGTTGCCTTTTCCCTTACTTGCCTGGCACCAACGTCAAGCGCGCCTTGCCGTAGGCACGCTCAAAATTCTGCGGTTGCAGCGGCAGGCTCTGGTACTGGCCCTTGAACCACGGGTCGAGGCCATTAAGGGCATTCGGGCTGGTCGGGTTGCCGGATTGGCCGCCCGCGTTCTGCACCATCAAGGGTTCCGGTTGGCCGAAATCGACGATAAAACGCACCGCCGACGCCCGCGTAGTGTTGAAGTCCTGGCCCCAGGCGTAGGCCGCAGCGTTCAGCGTATTGTGGTCGCCCCCCGCCGCGTGCGGGCCACGCACGGTTTGGCCGTTGGCGTTTTTCCACTCATAAGCGTGCAGCTTGCCCCACTGCCAGGCCTTGCGGTCGGCGCCCATGCGTTGCGTGCCGGCGTCGATGGCCGCCGCCAGGCTGCGGGCGAGGATCGCCGGTTTGTCTTCCGTGCTGGGGGTACGGGTGTCGTCCCAGAAGGGGCTGTCTTCGCGGCCCAGCAAGTGGTCGGCCTGGGCTGGGTAAGACAGGCTGGCGCTGGCGACAAACGCCTGCCACGCCGGGCTGGATTCGGGGCCCAGTTCGTCGAGGAAGATCTGCCGTGCACTTTCTTGCAGAAATAGTTCGTAGATCGCCGCGTCGGCCGACACCGGGCTGAGCCGGCCGTCGAACGCCAGCAAGCGGCTCAATGCCTCCCGCGCCTTGGCGCGCTGGGCTTCGGGCAGGGCATCGATGGCGTGCTTGAGCGGCTGGGCCATGCCCGGCGCCTCGAAGACTTTTTTCAGCTTGGCGGCGAAGGGCGTGGTCTGGTCGTACTGCATGGCGATCAGGCTGCGGCTGTCATGCTTGCCCGTGCCCGCCAGGGCGGCGAGGCGCTCGCCCCGTTCCGGTGCACTCCAGGAGTTGGACAACTGCATGCCGTAACCCTGGGGGATGACCCGTTGGTTGGCCGCGCCGAGCCAGCCCTGGGCCGGGTCTTGGTCGTAGGGGTGCAGCATCGGGTCGGCGTAACCGTCCCAGTCGTAGCGCCCCTCCCAGCCTGGCGAGGGCACGAGGCCCTGGCCGTCGCGGCGGTTGGGGAAGCGCCCGGTGACCTGCCAGCCGATGTTGCTGGCATCGGCAAACACCATGTTCAGGGCGATGGCGCGGATTTCCCGGCTGGCGTCCGAGGCTTTCTCGACATTGGGCGCGCGGGACAGGTCGAAGAACGCGTCCAGGCTCTTGTCGTCCTTGAGGCTCGGGGCTTGCAGGGCCAAGCCGTAGCCGCCGACGCTATTGAGAAGGGCGCCGTGGCGGGTTTCGTAGAGGGGCTCGCGAATCGGCCGCTGGCCTTTGACGAAATAGGTTTCGTTGCGCACCGCCGCGTTCAGCCATTTGCCGTTGGCTTCGTAGGTAAGGTTGCTGCCCTGGCGGCGGATTTTTTCCAGGAACAGGTCCTGGTTGTCGCCCATCACCGCGCTCATGCTCCACGCCACTTTGCCGTTGAAGCCGCTGACGATCAGCGGCAACCCGGCCACGGTCATGCCGGCGGCCTGGTATTTGGGCGCGCGGATCTGCACCGGGGTCCAGAGCGACGGTACGGCCAGGGGCTGAACGCTGTCGCTGGCCAACAGGCTCTTGCCACTGCGCGAGCGCTGCGCGCCGATGGCCCAGTTGCTGGCGGCGGCGACATTGAGCAGGTTCATCGCCGCGAGGCGGGCGCTGGTCTGCTGCAACGCGGCCAGGCCCGGCACCTGGGTGGCGAGGTTGAGGCCCTTGAGTTTTTCCGCTTCGGCGAACGGCAGCATCTCATCCGGGTAGGACGGCGTGAGCCAGGCCAGTTTGTCTGCGCCGACCCTTTGCGCCAGCACCAGGGTGGCGAGTTCTTCGGGCAAGTTCGCCGATTGGCTGAAATTGAGCAGGGAAAAGATCAGTGCCGAGTCCTGGGGTTTCCAGTAGTCGGGCTTGTAGCCGCTGGCGGCGAGGTCCGGCGGCAGTTTGTCGCGGTAGCGGAACAGGTAGGCGTTGACGCCGCGCGCGTAGACCTCGAAGAAGCGCTTGAGGCGTGGCGACGAGGCGTTGTACAGCTCCTCGGCGCTCTTCTTGAGGTTGACCGCGCGCATCAGGCGATCGCCGTCGAGCGCCTCGCTGCCGGCCATTTCCGCCAAGCGGCCCTGGGCCAGCAGGCGCATGGTGAGCATTTGCGTAAGGCGATCGCTGGCGTGCACGTAGCCAAGGGTGAACAGCGCATCGTGGAAGCTGTTGCTCTCGATCAGCGGCATGCCCACGGGCGTGCGGCGTACCGAAACGTTCTGTGCCAGCCCTTTGACCGCTTGCACGCCCGAGGTGGGCGGGAGGCTGTCCTGGGCGTTCCAGGACTGACATCCGGTCAGGCCCAGCGCACCGGCCACTGCTGCGGCAACGCCGAACCGGGGAATGAATTGAGTAAAGGCTGGCGAGGCCATGGCGGAACTCCTACGCGGGGTGGTGCGAATAAAGGCGCTACGTTAGTGAGCGGCAGGAGCCTGCGCAAGCAGGGGCGCAGGTTATTTCGTGGCGGGAGAATCAGGCCCAGCATGCGCCCGGTGGCAGCGAGCCGGCTCGCGATGGCGGCGGGCTCGGCCCCGCTGCGTCAACAGAGAGCCGCTCTCACGAGCCGGCTCGTTCCCACAGGGGAGAGGTGTTTAAGGCCTCACGCGCCGTGGCATTTTTTGAATTTCTTGCCGTTTCCGCAGGGGCAAGGGTCGTTGCGGCCGACGTCTTTGAGGGCGTTGCGCACCGGCTCCTGGTGGGCGTGGCCGCAGTTCGGGCCGTGGACGTGGCCATGCTCGTGTTGATGCTCGTGGTCGTGATTGCAATCAGGGCCGTGGACGTGAGGGGTTTGGGTCATGGGGGGTTACTCCGCAGGAAAAATCGGCGGCGATTATCGCGCCAATGTACGGCGCGTGCACGCTGGGCATGAGGAATAATCCGCCGCCGCGGTTTCAGGGTGTGAAATAGCTGGCGCAGCACTTCTTGAATTTCTGCCCGCTGGCACAGGGGCAGGCGTCGTTGCGCCCGGCCTTGAGCACTACGGTGGGGTCGATGAAGTACCAGCGCCCATTGTTTTGTACGAAAGAGGAACGTTCGCGGTGGCTGTGTTCGCCGCTGTCGTCGTGCCAGCGGGCGGTGAAGGTGACGAAGGCGTGTTCCGGTTGGCCGCCGAATACTTCGCGGCTTTCCACCTCCAGGCCCAGCCAGGTGCTGCCCGCGCTCCAGTCGGCCATGGCCTGGCGGTCCAGGCCTGCTTGCTGGGCAGGCAGGGTGGTGGCCACCAGGTAATCCACCAGGCCCAGCACGTAGGCGCTGTAGCGCGAGCGCATCAGGGCCTCGGCGCAGGGCGCGGGTTGGCCCGCGTGATAGTGGCCGCAGCAGGCGTCGAGCAGGGTGCCGCTGCCGCAAGGGCAAATCGAAGTACTCATCGTATTACCACCAATACTTGCCGAAGTTTTCCGGGTTTGCCCAGAATCGCGCGTTGAGCCAGTCGGGCACTTGCTTGTAGTCAAGCAGATCGTAGGTAAACAGGGTCAGCACCTGTGCCTCGCGCTCGAAACGCTCGCTGGCTTGCAGGGCCAGGGAGAAAAAGTCCGTCTCTTGCCAGCCGCAGGCCGAAAGGTCCGCCAGCACGGCGATGCGGCTGGCGTTGAGGTTGCGGATGCCACCCAGCAGGTTCAGGCCATCGCGCTTGGGCAGGTGTTCGAGGCAGTCGAGCACCAGGGCCAGGTCAAAGCGTTGGCCGGCCAGGTCGGCGGGCAATGGCCCGGGTTGAGCTTGGGCGATGGTGCAGCCGGGGTGGGCCTGGCGGAACGCGGCCAGGGCCGGGAAGTCGCCAGCGCCGACCAACAACAGGCGCTGCGGGGCGTAGCGGGCGAGCAAGGCCGCCAGGGCCTGCTGGGGCGTGCGCGAAGAAATACCTGCGGTCATTGAAGTTCCTCGGTCAGAGCGGGCAAGACTAGCGCGGCGCAGGGCCAGGGCCTAGGGGTAGGGGGCAAATAGCGGCCCGGGCTATACGCCTGTGGGAGCAACTGTCTTACCCCTGCCATTCGCCACCGCCACTGCGTGCCGCCATCGCGAGCAGGCTCGCTCCCACAGAGGAAAAATGAAAATCTCGCCCGCACCACCGTTCAACTGTAGGAGCGGGCCTTGCCCGCGATGAGGCAGGGGCAGGCGATGCACGTCTGGCGGCGGTATGCCGCCATCGCGAACAAGCGCTCCTACAAGGGGCGTCATCCACAGCGCTGGTCTCTAACCGGCACACCCCCATGAACACGGGGTGAGGTCGTTGATGGCCTATTGCTGGCGGATATTAAAAGGGCAGTCTTTACTGCCTGAATCGGTTTTAAGCCGATCCCTCAGGAGAGCACTCGATGAGCATCATTCGCACAGCACTTCCCTTGGTTCTGCTAACCAGTGTGTTGACTGGTTGCGCAGGTTTGCAGAAAACCGACTGGCCAACCTGCGCCGCCGTTGGTGGTGTGGTGGGCGCGGGCCTGGGGGCGACGGAAAGCACGTCCTGGGCCGGCGGTGGCGCGCTGGTGGTGGGCGGCTTGGCGGCGGCCTATTGCTGGGTTCATGGCGATGGCGACGAGGACGGCGACGGCGTGCCGGACAGCCGCGACAAGTGCCCGGGCACGCCTAAAGGGGTGCAGGTCGATGCCAATGGTTGCCCGCCAGAACCGGTCGCGGTGGTGGTCGAGGAAGTGGTGGTGGTCAAGGAAGAAACCATCGTGATCCGCGATGTGCTGTTCGAGTTCGACTCGGCGCGCCTCACCAGCGCCGACAAAACCAAGCTCGACACCATCGCCACGCGCCTCAAGCAAGAAGCGCCGAGCGCCCAATTGCGGGTCAGCGGCCACACCGACAGCGTGGGCAGCGACGCCTATAACCAGAAACTCTCGGAAAAACGCGCCCATTCGGTAACCGAGTACCTGATCGGCGCGGGTGTGCCGCGCAGCAACTTTGTCTCGGTGGTCGGTGCCGGTGAGAGCCACCCGGTGGCGGATAACAAAACCGCCGACGGCCGTGCCTCGAACCGCCGCGTGGAAATCCAAATCAACCGCTAGAAGCCAATCAAACCGCGGCTTGTGTAGTCGCGGATGCGGGTCTTTACTCCTGTGTGACCGGTATGGGCCGGTAACACAGGAGCATTCAAAATGAGAGTTTTCTCACGAGTCGCGTTACCGGTTCTTCTGCTGAGCAGCCTACTGACAGGTTGCGCAACCCACAGCGATGGCACAGCCCCCCTCAATCAACGCACCTGGCCGATTTGCAGCCTGCTCGGTGGCCTGGTGGGCGGCGGCTTGGGCGCGATAGAAAGCAGCGCCTGGGCGGGCGGCGGCGCGGCGTTGGGCGTCTTGGCCGGTGGCCTGATTTGCTATGCCCAGGATGGCGATGAAGACAGCGACGGTGTGTTCGACCGCCGCGACAGTTGCCCCGACACCCCGCAAAATACCGAAGTGGACAACCGCGGTTGCCCGGTCCCGCAGTACCCGGCCAGCGTCAAACCGGCCGAACCGGTGGCACCGCAGAGTGAAGTCATCACCCTCAGCGACCAGGGCGATGTGCTGTTTGCCTTCGATTCCGCCGAGTTGACCTCCGCCGCCCGCGGCACCCTGACGGCATTGATGAGCAAGCTCAACAACGCCGACGTGGTGAGCATCAAGGTGGTTGGCCACACCGACAGCCAGGGCAGCGACGCCTATAACCAAAAACTCTCGGAGCGCCGCGCCAGCAGCGTCGCCGCGTTCCTCCTCAGTAATGGCCTGGCGCCAGAGAAACTCACCAGCCAAGGCCTGGGCGAGAGCCAGCCAGTGGCCGACAACAGCACTGAAGAAGGGCGTGCGCAAAACCGCCGCGTGGAATTGCAGATAGGCCGTTGACTGCTCTATAAAGGCAGGGCCGCCGGGCCGGGATGGGCCGGTGGCCCAATGCTCTATTCGAGAATTATTTGCATTAAGTGCTGGCAAATTTGCATCAGACGCCGATACTGTGCGCGCCAATAAAACCGCTCAAATCAACAAGGGGGGCGCATGAAAGTGTTCTGGGGGCTGGGTAAATGCTTGACCTTAGTGTTCTGGCTGGTGGTGCTGTTCAACCTGCATCAACCGCTGA
Source organism: Pseudomonas sp. MF08817 (assembly GCF_059862705.1). Classification (NCBI taxonomy): domain Bacteria; kingdom Pseudomonadati; phylum Pseudomonadota; class Gammaproteobacteria; order Pseudomonadales; family Pseudomonadaceae; genus Pseudomonas; species Pseudomonas sp. MF08817. The sequence goes on along the minus strand of NZ_JCBCUY010000001.1, from coordinate 134,147 downwards.
TTAACCCGTTCGACGTACTGGTCAGCCTAGCGGGCAGCCTGTTGCTGCTGACCCATGTGTTGGAACTCGTGCTGTTCAATGGCAGCCTCAAAGGCCGCCGCCACCCTTGGCGTGACCGCTTGCAGATCTTGCTGGTGGGCATTTTCCATATCCAAACCCTTCCGGCCCCGGCCGTGACCGAGGCCCACCATGCGTAACCTGTGTTTGCTTGCCGCCCTTTGCAGCCCGTTGGCCTTCGCCCAGTCGGTGACGGTGCAACCCAACTCCCTACTGCGCCTGCCCAATACCACCAGCACCCTGCAATTGGAACGCCTGGACGTGGCGGACTACGCCACCCTGCTGATCCCGGCCAACGTGACCCAGGTCGAGGTGGGCCAGTTGCACCTGGGCCACGAAGCACGCATCGCTATCGTGCCCGCCGAGCAGGGCCTGCAACTGCGGGTGGCCCATGCGCAATTGGGCACTGGCAGCCAGATCACTTCGCGGGGCGCGCCGGGCAACTACCTTAAAGCGGCCAAACCGGGGCGCAACCTGGAGCTGCGCATTGATTCGCTCAAAGCCGAACAATTGTCGGTGGACGCCCGTGGCGGCGCCGGCGCGCCGGGCTATGCGGGTCTGGACGGCGCCAACGGCAAGGCCCCGGGTTGCACCTGGGGCCAGGCCGGGCGCGGGGCCGATGGCGACAACGGCGGCGATGGCCACCCCGGCGCAGCGGGCGCCCAGGTACGCCTAGCGCTGCCCCACGCTTATCCGCAGGCGCAAATCAAGGTGTTGGTGGACGGCGGCGCCGGCGGTTTGCCCGGCACGGCGGGTAAGCCGGGGGCCGGTGGCCAGTCCAAGGGCTGCATCGTCTACCGCGCCGACGGCGGTAAAAGCGGCCGCCCCGGCGCCCAAGGCCAACCCGGCCCGGCCGGCGATGCAGGCTCAGTGACCCTGCAACGCCTGTAACGCCTCACAACCCCGGGCGTGCCGCCGCGATGGCCACCAGGCTCAACCCGACCAGCAGGTTGATTCCCACTAAGCGGCGGATCGAACCCAGGGTGGCGGCGCCCGCCGCCCAGTCCTCGGCCTGCACCGCTTGGCGCAACAACGGCAGTTGCAGGGCCTGGATGCGGATAAACAGCGCCGTCATCACCACGTACAGGCCCATCATCACCTGCACATAGCGCGGCGCGGTCTCGAAACCGTTGAAGCGCAAGTGCATCAGCCCCGTGCCGCTGATCGGCAACAGCACCACCGCCACCCACACCCACACGAAAAACCGGGGGAACACATCGGCCCACAGCGTCAGGCGCGCTGGGCCTTGCAGCGCCTTAACGGCGGCGGGGCGCAAGACCATCCAGGCGAAAAACATACCGCCGACCCACACCAGCGCGGCCAGCACATGGAGGGTGTAAAGAAGGGCAAAGACTGTCATGGGGGTACTCCGTTCTGCGCGGGATTAATTAGCGGGGTATGATAGCGGCCGATCCGAACCACTGAAAATTTATCCAGCGTTTTGCGCGCCCAGACAACCATGATTAGCACCGAACTCAAAACCACGATCCAGGGCGCCTACTCGCGTTTTCTCGAAGCCAAGAGCCTCAAGCCGCGTTACGGCCAGCGCCTGATGATCGCCGAAGTGGCCAAGGTCCTGGGCGATATCGATACCGACGACGAAGGCCGGCGCAGTGGCGACCCGGCGGTGGTGGCGGTGGAGGCTGGCACCGGTACGGGCAAGACCGTGGCCTACAGCCTGGCCGCCATCCCCACCGCCAAGGCCGCGGGCAAGCGCCTGGTGATCGCCACCGCCACCGTGGCCCTGCAAGAGCAGATCGTCTACAAAGACCTGCCCGACCTGATGCGCAACAGTGGCCTGAATTTCACCTTCGCCCTGGCCAAGGGGCGCGGGCGCTACATGTGCCTGTCCAAGCTCGACATGCTGCTGCAAGAAGGCCACGCGCAAACCGCCACGGCCCAGCTGTTTGAAGAAGAAGGCTTCAGGATCGAGGTCGATGAGGCCAGCCAGAAGCTGTTTACCAGCATGATCGAAAAACTTGCCGGCAATAAATGGGACGGCGACCGCGACAGTTGGTCCACCGCCCTGGAAGACGCCGACTGGGCGCGCCTGACCACCGACCACAGCCAATGCACCAACCGCCACTGCCCCAACTTCGGCCAGTGCGCCTTTTATAAGGCCCGCGAAGGCATGGGCAAGGTTGACGTGATCGTCACCAACCACGACATGGTCCTGGCCGACCTGGCCCTGGGCGGCGGCGCCGTGCTGCCGGACCCGCGCGACACCCTCTACGTGTTCGACGAAGGCCACCACCTGCCCGACAAGGCCATCGGCCACTTCGCCCACTACACGCGCCTGCGCTCCACCGCCGACTGGCTGGAAACCACCGCCAAGAACCTCACCAAATTGCTCGCCCAACACCCGCTGCCCGGCGATTTAGGCAAGTTGATCGAGCAGGTGCCGGAGCTGGCGCGCGAGATCAAGACCCAGCAGCAGTTCATGTTCACCGCGTGCGAGCAGGTGGCCGACTTCAAACCCGGTGAAGACGTCGAGGGCCGCGAGCGCCCGCGCCACCGTTTTGTCGGCGGGGTGATCCCCGAGCACATGCGCGAAATGGGCATCGAGTTGAAGAAGGGGTTCTCGCGCCTCACCGACCTGTTCACCCGCCTCACCGACCTGCTCAAGGAAGGCATGGACGGCGAGGTCAACATCGGCATCGCCAGCAACCAGGCCGAGGAGTGGTACCCGCTGTTCGGCAGCCTGCTGTCGCGCTCGCAAGGCAACTGGGAGCTGTGGACCGCGTTCACCGTCGAAGACCCGGACGACAACCCGCCCATGGCGCGCTGGCTGACCCTGGCCGAAAGCGGTTCGCTGTTCGACATCGAGGTCAACGCCAGCCCCATCCTGGCCGCCGAGATGCTGCGCCGCAACCTGTGGAACGTGGCCTACGGCGCCCTGGTAACCTCAGCCACCCTGACCGCTCTGGGCACCTTCGAGCGTTTTCGCATGCGTGCCGGCCTACCGAAAAAAGCCGTCACCGCCGTAGTCCCCAGCCCCTTCCACCACGCCGACGCCGGCGTGCTGCGGGTGCCCGACCTGCGCGCCGACCCCCGCGACGCGGCCGCCCACACGGCGGCGATCATCCGCGACCTGCCTGCGTTGGTGGAAGGCTCGCGTGGCACCCTGGTGCTGTTTTCCTCGCGCAAACAGATGCAGGACGTGTTCGATGGTCTGGAGCGCGACTGGCGCAAGCAGGTGTTTATCCAGGGCAACCTGTCCAAGCAGGAAACCCTGAACAAGCACAAGGCGCGGGTCGATGGCGGTGATTCCAGTGTGCTCTTCGGCCTGGCCAGTTTCGCCGAGGGCGTGGACTTGCCGGGCGCCTACTGCGAGCACGTGGTGATCGCCAAGATCCCGTTTTCCGTGCCGGACGACCCGGTGGAAGCGGCGCTGGCCGAATGGATCGAGGCCCGGGGCGGCAACCCGTTCATGGAAATTTCCGTGCCCGACGCCTCGCTCAAACTGGTCCAGGCCTGCGGGCGCCTGCTGCGCACCGAACAGGACCGCGGCACCATCACCCTGCTGGACCGGCGCCTGGTCACCCAGCGCTACGGCAAAGCCATCCTCAATGCGCTGCCGCCGTTTCGCCGGGAAATTTCCTGAAGTGGCGTGGGCCTTTGCGCCCACGCCCGTCTGATATCCACCTTCGCACGCTGGCCAAACCCTGGTCGTTAGGGAGAAACCCGTACCCATGATTCGCCGTTCGTTGCCCGCCGTATTTGCCCTGATGTTCGCCGCGCCCCTGTGGGCCGCCCCCCAGACCCTGTTCAACTTCGTGCGCCCCGCCGAAGTGGTACGGGTGCTGACCGAGGACACCCGCCTGCCGCAATCGAACGCCGAGCAAACGGCTGAAGGCGAGGTACTGCGCCGGGTGATCTTCAACCCCAGCCCCCGGCCAACCTTGCGCCTGGCCCCACAAACCGGCGCGTGGGACTGGTCCAGCGCCGAGGCCATGAGCCTGCGCCTGCAAAACGGCATGAACTGGGCGGTGACCCTGCACATCACCGTGCAAAGCAACGACGGCCGCACCTTGGTCAGCCGCATCGACCTGCCGGCCGGCCCGGCGCAGACCCTGCTGGTGCCCTTGCAGGCCACATCGCCCCTGGCTCGGGGCATGACGGCCGGGCCGCCGATGCCGATGACCGTGCAGGGCCAGCGCATCCTGCTGGCCAGCAGCGCCGGGGCCATCGACCGCAGCCAGGTGGTTTCGGTGGCGCTGTCGATGGACCAGCCCCGGGCGGCGCAGAGCCTGCTGCTGGAACGCTTCGGCACCCAGGACATGGGCGCGGTGGTCGAGGCGGCCTACGGCGCGGTAGTGGACGCCCATGGCCAATCCACCCGCGCACGCTGGCCGGAAAAAATCGCCAGCGACGAACAGCTCAAGACCCACGCCGCCCGCGAGCAGCAGCAACTCGACACCTGGCTCGCCCAGCGCCAGCAGGCCACCCTGGACCTGTATGGCGGTTCGACCGCCGTGCCGGCCTTCAGTGCCAGCGGCTTCTTTCGCACGCAAAAGCGCGGCGAGCGCTGGTACCTGGTGACGCCGTTGGGGCACGCCTTCTATTCCCTGGGGGTCAACGCCGTGGCGGCGGATGCCGGGCGCACCTACGTCGCCGGCCGCGAGGCGATGTTCAGCGCCTTGCCCGAAGCCGGCACGCCCCTGGCGGCCTACCACGGTGCAGGCGATAACCGTGGCGGCAACGGCGCGGATCAGGGCCGAGGGTTCAACCACGGGCGCTGGTTCGACTTTTATGGCGCCAACCTGCAACGCACCTACGGCCAACCCTGCCTCGATGAGGCCGCATCGTGCCCGCCGATGGCCTTCGACGAGCAACGCTGGGCCCGTCATACCCTCGACCGCTTGCAGGCCTGGGGCTTCAACACGGTGGGCAACTGGAGCGCGCCCGTGCTGGGCAACAGCGACCGCGTGCCCTACACCCTGGCGCTGTCCATCGTCGGCGATTACGCCAGCGTCAGCACCGGCAGCGACTGGTGGGGCGCCATGCCCGACCCCTTCGACCCTCGCTTTGCCATGGCCACCGAGCGCGCGGTGGCGATTGCTGCCCGCGATCACCGCCAGGACGCTTGGCTGATTGGCTACTTCGCTGACAACGAACTGGCCTGGGCCGGCCCCGGCGACACGCCCCAGGCGCGCTATGCCTTGGCCTTGGGCACTTTGCGCCTGACCACCGACGCCCCGGCCAAGCGCGCCTTCCTCAAGCAATTGCGCGACAAGTACCGCAACCACGCCGGGTTGTCCCAGGCCTGGGGTATCGAATTGAGCGCGTGGGAACTGCTGGAAGACCCGGGCTTCGCGGCGCCGCTGCCCAGCGCCGAACACCCGCAGATCGAAGCCGACTACCAGCATTTTCAGCAGGTATTCGCCGACACCTACTTCAAGACCATCGCCGATTCGCTGCAATGGCACGCGCCCAATCACCTGCTGCTGGGCGGCCGGTTTGCCGTCAACACGCCCCAGGCCTTACAGGCCTGCGCCCGGTACTGCGACGTGTTGAGCCTCAACCTCTATACCCTCAAACCCCAGGACGGCCATGATTTTGTTGCCCTGCGGGCGCTGGACAAACCGGTGCTGATTAGCGAGTTCAACTTCGGCTCACGGGACCGCGGGCCGTTCTGGGGCGGCATCACCGAACTGGCTCGCGAAGAAGACCGCGGCCCGGCCTACGCGCACTTTCTCCAGCAGGCCCTGGCCGAGCCGTCGATTGTCGGCGTGCACTGGTTCCAGTACCTGGACCAACCCGTTACCGGGCGCCTGCTGGACGGCGAAAACGGCCACTTCGGCCTGGTGGGCATCACCGACGTGCCGTTCCAGGGCTTTGTGCAGAGCGTGCGTAAAAGCAACCTGCAAGCAATCGAAACCCTACCGTAGCAAGCGCGCTTGCCCGGGCTGGGATGCGAAGCGCCCCGTTATGATTCATCCCCGGCACCATTGCGCAGCCGAACGCGGCCAAGCTCGCTCGCTACCGTTCCCAAAACCCTCCAAGGCTGGAACAATGCGGGCCACTTTGTAACGCGAAAAAACGGGGGAGCACCGGGTGCAGATTCAGGGTCATTACGAGCTTAAATTCGAAGCCGTGCGCGAAGCCTTCGCGGCGCTGTTCGACGATCCCCAGGAACGTGGCGCGGCGCTGTGCATCCAGGTCGGCGGGGAAACCGTGGTCGACCTCTGGGCCGGCACCGCCGACAAGGACGCCAGCGTGGCCTGGCACAGCGACACTATTGCCAACCTGTTCTCCTGCACCAAGACCTTCACCGCCGTCACCGCCCTGCAACTGGTGGCCGAAGGCAAGTTGCAGCTCGATGCCCCGGTGGCCCGCTACTGGCCCGAATTCGCGGCGGCGGGCAAGGAAGGCGTGACCCTGCGCCACCTGCTCAGCCACCGCGCGGGCCTGCCGGCGTTACGCGAGCTGCTGCCGCCCGAGGCGCTGTATGACTGGAACACCATGGTCACGGCCCTGGCGGCAGAAGCACCATGGTGGACCCCCGGCGAAGGCCATGGTTATGCCGCCATCACCTACGGCTGGCTGGTGGGCGAATTGCTGCGCCGCGCCGACGGCCGTGGCCCCGGCGAATCCATCGTGGCGCGGGTGGCGCGGCCCTTGGGGCTGGATTTCCACGTTGGCCTGGCCGATGAAGAGTTCCACCGCGTCGCCCATATCGCCCGGGGCAAAGGCAACGTTGGCGACGCCGCGGCCCAGCGCCTGCTGCACGTGACGATGCGCGAACCCACGGCCATGACCACCCGGGCGTTCACCAACCCGCCGTCGATCCTCACCAGCACCAACAAACCCGAATGGCGGCGCATGCAGCAACCGGCCGCCAACGGCCACGGCAACGCCCGCAGCTTGGCGGGGTTCTACAGCGGCCTGCTCGACGGCAGCCTGCTGGAAGCCGACATGCTCGAAGAACTGACCCGCGAACACAGCTTGGGCGAAGACAAGACCCTGCTGACCCGCACCCGGTTCGGCCTGGGCTGCATGCTCGACCAACCGGATGTGCCCAACGCCACCTTCGGCCTCGGCCCACGGGCCTTCGGCCACCCGGGCGCGGGCGGCTCGGTGGGGTTCGCCGACCCGCAGCATGACGTGGCCTTTGGCTTCGTCACCAACACCCTGGGGCCCTATGTGCTGATGGACCCACGGGCGCAGAAACTGGTACGGGTACTGGCCGGCTGTCTGTAAGGGCAAACACGGCAGGAACCCTGTGCTATTTGTGTTTTCCAACGGGCTGTTTGTGCGTGGTGTGGGCGCCCGCTTGCTACAACAACAGCCGCAGTTCGGCCCGCTGCCGATTTTTTTCATCTCATTTTTTGGATTTTCAATGTCATCTCATAAATTCGTCGCGCTGGGGCTTTGCCTAGCGATCACCGGTTGCGCACAGACGCCTCAATCCGATTCCGATGGCGGCCACTGGTGGCAGTTCGGTTCTTCCGAAAAAGTCGCCGAGCAGCGCCCGGCCCCTGTGCCTGCCAAACCTGCGCCAGTGGTAGCCAAGGCCGAAACCGGCGGTAACTGGTGGTGGCCGTTTGGCGGCAAGGATAAAGCCGCGACCAAGGCCGTGCCCATGCCCGACCCAAAAATCACCCAGGCCTGGCTCGATGACTACGAACCGCGCCTGCGCACGGCCATCAAGGACAGCAACCTGGAGCTGGAGCGCCGGGAAAACGTGCTGGTGGTGACGGCGCCGGTGGACGGCTCGTTCAACCCGGATCGCCCGGCCATGCTGCTGCCCGTGACCCTCGGGCCGTTCACCCGGGTGGCGAAGATCCTCGAAGTGGACCCCAAGACCGCCGTGCTGGTGCTCGGCCACGCCGACACCTCGGGGGCTGCACCGGCGAACCTGAAGTTGAGCCAGGAGCGCGCCCAGTCGGTGGCCTCTATCTTCCGCCTCAGCGGCTTGCAGCGTGATCGCCTGAGCCTGCGCGGTATGGGCTCGGACGCCCCGCGCGCGGCCAATGACAGTGTCGAAGGGCGCGCCCTGAACCGCCGTGTGGAAATCCTCCTCACGCCGCAAGCCACCATGCTGGCCCTGCTGAGCAAGTACAACATGCCGGCGCCGGCCCCTGTGCGCCTGGTGGCCGTGCAGGACGTCAAGCCCGCCGCCAAGCCCGCCGTGGCCCCGGCCGTGGCAGCCAAGAAAGCCGTGCCGGCGAAAAAACCGGCCGCCACCAAAAAAGCGGCGGTCAAGGCCCCGGCCAAGAAGCAACCGGCCAAGACCCCAACGCCGGCGAAAAAACCTGTTCCGGCCAAGGCTGCCAGTACCGCGAAAAAAGTCGCGGCGGCCGATACCGTCAAAAAATAACGCTGCTCGAACAAGGAAAGCGCCATGACTCAAGCCCTGGCCGATATGCGCCGCGACTACATCCGCGATGGCCTCACCGAAGCCCAGGCGCCCGGTGAGCCGTTCGCACTGTTTCACCAATGGTTCGCCGAGGCGGTAAAAACCGAACAGCCGCCGGTGGAGGCCAATGCCATGACCCTGGCCACGGTCGACGAGGAGGGCCGCCCCCATTGCCGCATCCTGTTGCTCAAGGGCCTGGACGAGCAGGGCTTCACCTTCTTCACCAACTATGAAAGTGCCAAGGGCCGGCAACTGGTGGCGCGGCCGTTTGCGGCCATGACGTTTTTCTGGCCGACCCTGGAGCGCCAGGTACGAATCGAAGGGCGGGTGGTCAAGGTCACGGTGCAGGAGTCCGATGCCTATTACCAAGTGCGGCCGCTGGGCAGCCGCCTCGGTGCCTGGGCTTCACCCCAGAGCCGGGTGATTGCCGATCGCCAGGAACTCGAAGGCTTGCTCAAGGCCACCGAGGCGCGTTTCAGCGACAGCCAGCCCGATTGCCCGCAGCATTGGGGCGGCTATCGCCTGCTGCCCGAGCGCATCGAGTTTTGGCAGGGCCGGGCGAGCCGCTTGCATGATCGCCTCAACTACCGCGCGCAGGGCGGCGGCTGGCTGCGCGAACGACTGGCGCCCTGAGCAGTCTACTGCTCGCGGTACTGCGCCGCGCTGGCCTCTAGCCACTTCGGTAGGTCGCGGCGCTTGATCTTCTGGGCGTGGGCGTTGGCCAGTTGTTCAAGCATGAAGGCTTTTTTACGGGGGTCGTTGCCAGCCATGGACAGGGCCAGGTCGCGATCCACCCAGCGCTTGATCCGCACATAGAGCCACCAGTGAAAGTACAGCCCGGCCAGGGTGGTGGCGACGATGATGAAGTAATCCATGGAAATCCTTGGGTGTGCGGCGCAGTTTGTAGGAGTTGGCGCTACTGTTTGATGAAAGATCGGTTGCGCCTGTACGGCGCCTGAATGAAAACATGTTAATCCCCACGGCGCCGTGACAGGCGTCAAGCTGCGCAGTTTAATGAATACCTGTCCTTTTTGGAGTTGATGCTATGCGCAAGTCTGTTCTGCTGGTTGCTACCTTTTCCACCCTGGCGATGCTGCTCACCGGTTGCCAGTCGAGCCTGACCGGCGACTCCTATTCGCGCGATGAAGCACGCCGCGTGCAGTCGATCCGCCTGGGCACCATTGAATCCCTGCGCCCGGTCAAGATCGAAGGCACCAAGACCCCTATCGGCGGTGCGGCAGGTGCAGTGATCGGCGGCGTTGGCGGTAGCGCCATCGGTGGCGGTCGCGGCAGCATTGTGGCCGCCGTGATCGGTGCCGTGGCCGGTGGCCTGCTGGGCTCGGCCACGGAAGAAGGCCTGACCCGCACCCAGGGCGTGGAAATCACCGTTCGCGAAGACGACGGCAGCATCCGCGCCTACGTGCAGCAGGTTCAGGAGAACGAGATTTTCCGCGTTGGCGAGCGGGTGCGTATCTCCACCGTGGGTGGCACCAGCCGCGTTTCCCACTGACCACGGGCCGCAAAAACAAAACCCCGATCAGGCGACTGATCGGGGTTTTGTGCTTTCAGGTTGGCGTTACTTGATAACGGCGCTGTTTTTGCCGCTGGCCATGGCGGTTACCGCGTAGCCCAGCAGGGCGGCGAGGATGGAGCCGGTGAGGATGCCCATGCGGTCCATGCCCGCGTATTCACTGGCCCCGGGGATAAAGGCCAGGGAACCGACGAACAGGCTCATGGTGAAGCCGATCCCGCACAGGATCGCCACGCCGAACACCTGGCCCCAGTTGGCGCCGGTGGGCAGGGCGGCGATGCCGATCTTCACGCTCAGCCAGGTCAGGCCGAACACCCCGACCGTCTTGCCCAGCAGCAAGCCCGCGGCGATGCCCATGGGCACGTGGTGGGTGAAGCTCTCCAGGTTCACGCCCGCCAAGGACACGCCGGCGTTGGCGAAGGCGAACAGCGGCAGGATGCCGAAGGCGACCCACGGATGCAGCGCATGCTCCAGGCCCAGCAATGGCGAGGGCTCGGCGTTTTTCGTGCGCAGCGGGATGCAGAAGGCCAGGGTCACGCCGGCCAGCGTCGCGTGTACGCCGCTCTTGAGTACGCAGACCCACAGGATCAGGCCGACGATCATGTACGGCCCGAGCTTGACCACCCCGAGGCGGTTCATTGCAATCAACGCCACCAGGCAGGCCGCGGCCAGCATCAGCGACAGGGTGGAGAGTTCGTGGGAGTAGAAAATCGCGATGACGATAATGGCGCCCAGGTCGTCGATGATCGCCAGGGTCATCAGGAACAGCTTGAGGGACACCGGCACTCGCTTGCCCAGCAGCGCCAGCACGCCCAGGGCGAAGGCGATGTCGGTGGCCATGGGGATCGCCCAGCCGCCTAGCGCCGCCGGGTTGTCCTTGTTGAGGAACCAGTAGATCAGCGCCGGTACCACCATGCCGCCAATGGCGGCTGCGCCGGGCAGCACCACTTGCGAGGGTTTGGACAGGTGGCCTTCCAGCAGCTCGCGTTTGACCTCCAGGCCAATGAGCAGGAAGAACAGGGCCATCAGGCCATCGTTGATCCATAGCAGCAGGGGCTTGGCGATTTGCAAGGCGCCGACCTGGGCGACCACGGGGGTCTCCAGCAGGCCGTTGTACAGCCACGACAGCGGTGAGTTGTTGATAATCAGAGCCAGGGCTGCAGCGGCGATCAATAACAGACCGCTGGCAGCTTCCAACTGAAAGAAACGCGTGAAAGTGCTACGCAGAGGCAAGGTCGCTCTCCATTCTGGAATTCAAAAGGTGGCACACCCTAACCCGTACCGATGGTTGTTAAAACAAAAGTTATATTCTTTTTTGTTATATGCGGACGGGGCAGTTGTGCCGCAGGGAGCCTAGCAGTTGCGGGGCGAATTGAGATGCAGCTGTACCTGTGCTTAATGTAGGAATATTCCTAATCTGTGTAGTCCTCATCAGCCAAGTGCTGTCAGTCACCTTCTGGCGCCCCCGTAAAGCGCTTGAGTTCACCGAGAAAACACCATGAACGACCCCCGGCAGTGGGCCCGTGAAGCCATTCGCATTATCGAGGCCGACTTCCAGCGTAGCGCCGACACTCACCTGATTCCGTTGCCGCTCCCCGGGTTCACGGGAATCGACCTGTATTTCAAGGACGAATCCAGCCACCCCACCGGCAGCCTCAAACATCGCCTGGCCCGCTCCCTGTTCCTGTATGCGCTGTGCAATGGCTGGCTCAAACCCGGCGCGCCGGTGATCGAGGCGTCCAGCGGTTCGACGGCGATTTCCGAGGCTTATTTCGCCCGTTTGCTGGGCTTGCCGTTTATTGCGGTGATGCCCGCCAGCACGTCCCAGGAAAAAATCGCGCAGATTGCCTTCTATGGCGGCCACAGTCATTTGGTCCAGGACCCTACGCAGATTTACGCCGAATCCGAGCGCTTGGCCCGGGAACACGATGGTCATTTCATCGATCAGTTCACCTACGCCGAGCGGGCGACGGACTGGCGGGCGAACAACAACATTGCCGAGTCGATCTTCCAGCAGATGCGTTTCGAGCGTTATCCGCTGCCCAGTTGGCTGATTTCCAGCCCCGGCACGGGCGGCACCACGGCCACCCTGGGGCGTTATGTGCGCTATCGCCAGCACTGCACCCGGGTGTTATGCGCCGACGCTGAACGCTCGGTTTTTTTCGACTATTACCAAAGCGGCGACGCCAGCCTGCGCCTCGATTGCGGTTCGCGGATCGAGGGGATCGGCCGGCCACGGGTCGAGGCGTCTTTTCTGCCCAAGGTCATCGACGCCATGGTCAAGGTGCCGGATGCGTTGTCCCTGGCGGCCATGCATTACCTGGCCGAGCGCCTGGGCCGACGGGTCGGAGGGTCCAGCGGCACTAACCTGGTGGGCGCGTTGATGGCCGCGCAGCAGATGGCGGCGGCGGGGGAGCAGGGTTCGATCGTGGCGATTCTGTGCGATGGCGGTGAGCGCTATGCCACCAGCTACTACGACCCACAATGGCTCAAGGCCCAGGGCTATGAGTTGAGCGGGTTGATCGCTGCCGTGGCGGCCAGCGTCGAGCAAGGCGCGCCGCTGCCCGAGAGCGTGCTGCGCGCCAATCTCTAAACACTGTGGGAGCGAGCGTGCCCGCGATGAGGCCTCAGCGCCTCGAGTGACTGGCACGCCGCTATCGCGAGCAGGCTCGCTCCCACAAGGGCTTGCATTGGCTGGGGGCTTTAGGCCTCCAGCCCCAGCATGTCCCGCGCCACGGCTTCGGCGATGCGGATGCCGTCCACGCCCGCCGACAGAATCCCGCCCGCGTACCCCGCGCCTTCGCCGGCCGGGAACAGGCCCTTGACGTTCAGGCTCTGCATCGACGCGTCGCGGGTGATGCGCAACGGCGATGAAGTGCGGGTCTCGATGCCGGTCAACACCGCGTCGTACAGCGAGTAGCCCTTGATCTGCTTCTCAAAGGCCGGCAAGGCTTCGCGGATGGCTTCGATGGCGAACGCCGGCAGGGCCTGCGCCAGGTCACCCAGGGCAACCCCCGGCTTATAGGACGGCTCGACGCTGCCCAGGGCCGTGGACGGTTTGCCGACGATAAAGTCGCCCACCAATTGTGCCGGGGCTTCGTAGTTGCTGCCGCCGAGCACAAAGGCGTGGGATTCGAGGCGTTCCTGCAACTCGATGCCCGCCAGCGGGCCGCCGGGGAAATCCACCTCCGGAGTGATACCGACCACTATGCCGGAGTTGGCGTTGCGCTCGTTACGCGAGTATTGGCTCATGCCGTTGGTCACCACCCGGTTCGGCTCGGAGGTGGCGGCGACCACGGTGCCACCGGGGCACATGCAGAAGCTGTAGACCGAGCGGCCGTTCTTGGCGTGGTGCACCAGTTTGTAGTCGGCGGCGCCCAGTTTCGGATGGCCGGCGTATTTGCCCAGGCGCGCGGCGTCGATCAGCGATTGCGGGTGCTCGATGCGAAAGCCCACGGAAAACGGCTTGGCTTCCATGTACACGCCACGGCCGTGGAGCATGCGGAAGGTGTCGCGGGCGCTGTGGCCCAGGGCCAGGATCACGTGCCGCGAGTGCAGTTGTTCGCCGCTGGCCAACTCGACGCCGGTCAACTGGCCGTCTTCGATCAGCACATCGGTGACGCGCTGCTGGAAGCGCACTTCACCGCCCAGGGCGATGATCTGTTGGCGCATGTTTTCCACCACGCCGGTGAGGCGGAAGGTGCCGATGTGGGGCTTGCTGACGTAAAGGATTTCGTCCGGCGCGCCGGCCTTGACGAACTCGTGCAGGACTTTACGGCCGTGGTGCTTGGGGTCCTTGATCTGGCTGTAGAGCTTGCCATCGGAGAACGTCCCCGCGCCGCCCTCGCCAAACTGCACGTTGGATTCGGGGTTGAGCACGTTCTTGCGCCACAGGCCCCAGGTGTCCTTGGTGCGCTGGCGCACTTCGGTGCCGCGTTCGAGGATGATCGGCTTGAAGCCCATTTGCGCCAGCAGCAGGCCGGCGAAAATCCCGCAGGGGCCGAAGCCCACCACAATCGGGCGCTCACTCAGGCCTGCCGGGGCCTGGCCGACCACTTTGTAGCTGATGTCCGGCGCCACGTTGACGTTACGGTCATCGGCGAACTTGCGCAGCAGCGGTTCTTCATCGCGCACTTGCAGATCGACGGTGTAGATAAAGCACAGCTCGGACGACTTCTTGCGCGCATCGTAGCTGCGCTTGAACAGGGTGAAGTCGAGGAGGTCGTCACTGGCAATGCCCAGGCGCTGCACGATGGCAGGGCGCAGGTCTTCATCGGGATGGTCGATCGGCAGCTTGAGTTCGGTGATTCGTAACATGACAGTATCCGGTTCGCGAGGGCGCACAAACGCGCCAAAGGCGTTTCACAAACCGGCGATTATAGGCGCTAACGCCCCGTTGCCGGGAGGTTAAAACCGCAACCCGCCAAATCAGCCGCTTCGCGCTCCGTCAAAATACCCGCAACCGCGCTGCACCTGGCCGTTGATCCGCAGCTCGGCGCTCAAGGGCCGCACGGTTGAATCCCCTGCGTCGACACAGCGTTGCGGCGCGACCCATAGCTCGATGTGCTGGCCATTGGCGTCGCTGGTCAGGCTGAACCGCCCTTCACCGGCCTGTTCTTCCAGGTAAGGCAGCGCCAGGGGCGCCTGCCCGGCCCGTTCCAGCAGCAGGCCCTTGCCGTTGACCGTGACGCTCCACTGTGGAGCGTGGCCATTGGCGTGCAGGGTCTGGCCGGCGTTGGCGCTGGGGTCGGGTTGGCTTATCAGCCACGAACAACCGGAAAATAGCGGGAGCAGGGCAACAAACAGCAAGGAACGGGCGGCGCGCATCGGGGAGTCTCCAGACAAGTGCCGCCACGTTACTCAGGCTGATCCTTCATCACAAGGACTAGTAGCCAACATGAAAGGTCTGGCCAGTTTGTAGGCCTTCGACGCTTTTTGCGTAGGCCAGTGCTACATCGGCAGCGGGAACGGGTTTGTAGCCTCGGAAGTACGGGGCATAGCTGCCCATGGCTTCGACCAACACATTGGGGCTCACCGAGTTGACGCGCAGGCCCCGGGGCAATTCGATGGCCGCTGCGCGCACGAAGCTGTCCAGGGCGCCGTTGACCAAGGCCGCCGAGGCGCCGCTGCGGATCGGATCCTGGCTGAGGATGCCGCTGGTGAACGTGAACGAGGCGCCGTCATTGGCGAATTCGCGGCCGATCAGCAGCAGGTTGACCTGGCCCATCAGTTTGTCTTGCAGGCCCAGGGCGAAGCTTTGGCTGCTCATTTCGGCCAGCGGTGCGAAGGTCACGTTGCCGGCGGCGCATACCAGGGCATCGAACTTGCCGGTTTTTTCAAAGAGGGCACGGATCGAGGCGCTGTCGCTGATATCCACTTGGAAATCGCCGCTGCTGCGGCCAATGCGGATGACTTCATGGCGTTGCGCGAGCTCTTTGTCGACCGCCGAACCGACAGTGCCATTGGCGCCAATCAATAGGATTTTCATCGGGATGTTTCCTCATTGGAGTGAATGAGGCCTGAGTCTAGAGTGGTTTTTAATCGGGAAAAGCGCGCTAATAGGCAACCTTTGGTTTTTTATTGGAAACAGTCCATGAGCGAAATGGATGACTTGGCGGCATTCGCCACCCTGATCGAGGCCGGTAGTTTCACCCTGGCGGCGCAGCGCCTGGGGTGCAGCAAGGGCCAGTTGTCCAAGCGCATCAGCCTGCTGGAGGCGCGTTTCGCGGTGGTGCTGGTGCAGCGCACCACCCGGCGCCTGAGCCTGACGGCGGCGGGCGCGGCGTTGCTGCCCCAGGCGCAGGCCCTGGTGGTGCAACTGGAGCGGGCACGCCAGGCCCTGGCACGGTTGAAGGACGATATGGCCGGGCCGATTCGGCTGACGGTGCCGGTGTCGTTGGGCGAGACGTTTTTCGATGGATTGCTGCTGGAGTTTTCCCGCCAGTACCCGCAGGTGCAGATCGAGTTGGAGCTCAACAATAGCTACCGCGACCTGTCCCGCGAAGGGTTTGACCTGGCGATCCGCTCCCAGGTGGGCAACGACGAGCGACTGGTGGCCAGGCCCTTGCTGGCGTGGGAGGAAATGACCTGCGCCAGCCCTGCTTACCTTGAGCAGTTCGGTGAGCCGCAGACTCCGGCAGCCTTGGCCGAGCACCGCTGCCTGCTCAATAGCCACTACAGCGGCCGCGAAGAGTGGTTGTACCACCAGCAGCATGAACTGCTGCGGGTGCGGGTCAGCGGGCCGTTTGCCAGCAATCACTACAACCTGCTGAAAAAAGCGGCCCTGGTGGGGGCGGGAGTCGCTCGCCTGCCTTCTTATATGCTGCACAGCGAGCTGGCGGATGGGCGCTTGTGCTGGTTGCTGCGCGACTACCAGACCCGCCGCACGCCCATGTACCTGGTGCACCCCTATCAGGGCGGCCTGCCCCGGCGCACCCAGGTGCTGGCCGATTACTTGATTGGCTGGTTCAAGCGCAGTGGCGAGGCACTGGACCGGTTGTAGCGCCGGGCGATGAGCGCGTCGAGGGCAATGGCGCCGGGGCCCCGGGCCATCAGGTAGAGCAGGACCGCGGCCCAGGTGCCGTGGGTGGCGTAGGCATCGGGATAGACGAAGAACTGGATGGTCAGGGTCATGGCCAACAGTGCCGCCGCCGAGAAGCGCGTGGCCAGGCCTAGCAGAATCAACACCGGGAACACATGTTCGGCCACGGTGGCCAGGTAAGCCGCCCACTCTGGGGGAAGGAGCGGTAAGCGGTACTCGTGGCGAAACAGGAACAGGGTGGCGTCGGCCAACCGTGGCATGGCGAATTGGAACTGCCCGCTGACCAGATCGACGACCAGGCCTTCGACCTTGGTTTGCCCGGATTTCCAGAACACAGCGGCGATGGAAAAGCGCGCGAGCAAGGCGATCAGGCTATGGGGGATTTTTTCCAGCAAGGCGATGCCGCGTTGCAGCAGGCAGGGCCGGGCATTGCAGGTGTTGGGGGGCGTATTCATGGTGAAACCCTTGGGTGGTGGTACAGCTCAGTGATGACGTTGTGGCCAATGAGCAAGGCGAGGCATTGGCTCAAGTCGAATTCGGGTGCGACGTTTTGGCCGCACGATGCGGCCCGGCCCAACGGCCAGCCACTTTGCGCGCCGCGGATGAAAGCGATTGAGCCTGGGTCTACGGCAAAGACTTCAACGTGTTGACCGTTGCGCAATACCAGGGCGTTTTGCCCTTCCAGTAGATCTAGGCCTGGCAGCAGGCCCTGCGGCTGCTGATGCGCAGCCCAGATTGCAACCACTGCGTAGCTGGAATTCAGGGTGCTGACCGAGGGATGCAGTTGAAGGTGCAACAGGTCTGGCGCTTGGCAATCGCTCAGTGCGGCACCTATCTGTTCGTGGAGCAGGGGCACCGCATCGGCGGCGTGATAGGCCTGTACCCGCAGCCGCTCCAGGCGCGCGATATCGGCGAGGTAAGGCACGCAGGAGGCGGGGCTGAAGCCTTCGATGAAGTGCGCCAGTTCATTGCCGTATTCAATCAGCCGGGGGTTGAGTGGTGGATGCTGGCGGATGAACTGGCGGGCCATGGCGCTGAAAAACTCATCGCCCACCAGTTGCGCGACGACCGGGTAGTGGTCGGTGAGCGCACCGATCAACGATCGCAGCACATTGTTGCGGTAAACCGCGAAGCGGCTCGCCGGATCGGCACCGTTGCGGCAGAACAGGCCGGGGGGGCAGTTTTTTTGTGGGTCCAGCAGTGCTTCGGCAAATAGGGTGTGAGTGTTCATGGGCCAGCCTGCATGACGTTGAGCAGCGCTTGCGCCTGGCGTGCCTCGGCGTGGAGCACGGCGAACGGTGGTACCCGGTTGTCCCGCTCGATCAGGGTGGCCACCGGGCCGCAGCGCTTGAGCACTTCGCGGTACAGCTCCCACACGGCGGCGTCGACAGGGGCGCCGTGGTCATCGATCAGCAGGCGTTCGCCCAGGCTGTCGGTGTCTTCGGCGAACCCGGCCAGGTGAATCTCGCCCACGGCCCACAATGGCAGTGCGTCGATATAGGCCAAGGGGTGGCGCTGGTGGTTGACGCTGCACACGTAGGCGTTGTTGAGGTCCAACAGCAAGCCACAGCCTGTGCGGTGCACCACTTCGCGGATAAACATCGCTTCATCCATGCTTGATTGGCGAAATTCCAGGTAGGTGGCCGGGTTTTCCAGGAGCATGGGGCGCTTGAGGGTGTTCTGCACCTGGTCGATGTGGTCGCAGACGCGGTGCAGGGTGGGTACGTCGTAGGCCAGGGGCAGTAGGTCGTTGAGAAACACCGGGCCATGGCTGGACCAGGCCAGGTGTTCGGAAAAGGCTTGGGGCTGATAGCGCTCGATCAATCCGGCCAGGCGCCCCAGATGTTCTCCATCCAGCGCCCCCTGGGTGCCGATCGATAGGCCAACGCCATGTAGCGACAGCGGATAGTGTTCGCGGATCAACCCCAGGTAGTGATGAAAGGGCCCGCCGGCCACCATGTAGTTTTCGGCGTGCACCTCGAAGAAGCCGATGTCTGGCTTGGTCTCCAGGACATCGCGAAAGTGTTCGCTTTTAAGCCCCAACCCGACACTGAGGGGCAGCTCGCCGTGGCGGGCCTGAGTGCGATGGCGCAGGGGCTGCGATGAGAGAGACATGTTCAACACTCAGGCCGGGAACGGATCAGGACTTGGCGGTGAAGGCTTCGGTCTGGCCCAACCCGGTAGGCGAGGTGGGGCTGGCGGTTTTAACGCAGGTGCCGGTGGGGACCAGTTTCCAGGCGTCGGCCTGGTAGTCGGTTTTCGAGGAGCCGGCGCAACTGGTTCCGGCGCCAGCGGCGCAGTCGTTCTGGCCTTTGAGGGCGACACCGAAGCATTTCTCCATGTCATTGGCTGCTTGGGCGGTGGTGGGTAGGGCGGCGAGGCTCAATGCCGTGCCGAGGGCCAGGGCGAGGGTGGTGGCGGAGAGGGAAGAGGTCATGGTGTTTCTCCAGAAGGTCGGGCAAGCGTGATTGCTTGCACATGCCTCTAGAGAAAAGCGGTGCGGGGATTGTTACAGCGCAAGAATAAAAAAGGGAGCGGGTGGGCCCGCTCCCGGTACATCAGCCGCCCAGGTAGGCTTCGCGCACTTTCGGGTCGGTCAACAAGGCCTCGCCGCTGCCCTGCATCACCACCCGGCCGTTTTCCAGCACGTAGGCACGGTCGGCGATCTTCAACGCCTGGTTGGCGTTTTGTTCCACCAGGAACACCGTCACGCCATCACGGCGCAGTTGTTCGATGATGTCGAAGATCTGCTGGATGATGATCGGCGCCAAGCCCAAGGACGGTTCGTCGAGCAGCAGCAGTTTGGGCTTGCTCATCAGCGCACGGCCGATGGCGAGCATTTGCTGTTCGCCGCCGGACATGGTGCCGCCGCGTTGGGTAAAGCGCTCTTTGAGGCGTGGGAAAAGGTGCAGGACCTTGTCCATCTGCTCCTGGTAATCGCCCTTGTCGGTGAAGAATCCGCCCATGGCGAGGTTCTCTTCCACGGTCAGGCGGGCAAATACCCGACGACCTTCCGGGACCACGGCGATGCTTTTACGCATGATGTGCGCCGAGTGTTGCCCGACCAGTTCCTCGCCCAGGTAGCGGATGCTACCGCTGTGGGCTTGGGGTGAACCGCAGAGGGTCATCAGCAAGGTGGACTTGCCCGCGCCGTTGGCGCCGATCAGGGTGACGATTTCACCCTGGCGGACTTCCACGTTGACGCTGTGCAGGGCCTGGATCTTGCCATAGAAGGTGGAAACGTTTTCGAACTGCAGCATTTACGCTTCCCCCAGGTAGGCTTTGATGACTTCAGGATTGTCGCGGATCTCGTGGGGCGTGCCGTTGGCCAGGGGCGTGCCCTGGTTGATGACGACAATGTGGTCGGAGATGCTCATGACCAGTTTCATGTCGTGTTCGATCAACAGCACGGTGGCGTTGTGCTCTTCGCGCAACACGCTTATCAACGCCTTGAGGTCTTCGGTTTCCTTGGGGTTAAGGCCAGCCGCCGGTTCGTCGAGCATGAGGATCCGCGGGCGGGTCATCATGCAGCGGGCAATTTCCAGGCGACGTTGCTGGCCATAAGCCAGGGTACCCGCCGGGCGGTTGGCGAATTCGGTCAGGTTGACCTTGTCCAGCCAATACGCGGCGTATTCCATGGCATCGGCTTCGCTCTTGCGGAACGCCGGGGTTTTGAACAGGCCCGCCAGGAAATTGGTGTTCAGGTGACGGTGCTGGGCGATCAGGAGGTTCTCGACCGCAGTCATGTCCTTGAACAGGCGCACGTTTTGGAAGGTGCGCACCACGCCCTTGCGGGCGATTTCATGGCCGGCCAGGCCCTGGATCGGCAGGCCGTCGAGCAGGATTTCACCGCCGCTGGGCTTGTAGAAACCGGTCAGGCAGTTGAACACGGTGGTCTTGCCAGCGCCGTTGGGGCCGATCAGCGCCACCACCTGTTTTTCCTTCACGGTCAGGGCCACGCCGTTGACCGCCAGCAAGCCGCCGAAGCGCATGCTTAAATTATCGACTTTCAGGATCTCGCGGCTCATTTGCGCAGCTCCATGTGAGGACGTTGCATGGGCAGCAGGCCTTGTGGACGCCAGATCATCATCAGCACCATCAGGGCGCCGAACATCAGCATGCGGTACTCGCTGAACTCACGCATCAGCTCGGGCAGCAGGATCATCACGATCGCGGCGAGGATCACGCCCAATTGCGAGCCCATACCGCCCAGCACCACGATGGCGAGGATGATCGCCGACTCGATGAAGGTGAAGGATTCCGGTGTGACCAGGCCCTGGCGCGCGGCGAAGAAGCTACCGGCGAACCCGGCGAATGCTGCACCGAGGGTGAAGGCCGAGAGCTTGATGACCGTAGGGTTGAGGCCCAGGGCACGGCAGGCGATTTCATCTTCGCGCAGCGCTTCCCAGGCGCGGCCGATCGGCATGCGCAGCAGGCGGTTAATCACGAACAGCGCCGCCAACGCCAGCAACAGGGCAACCAGGTACAGGAAGATCACCTTGTTGATCGAGTTGTAGGGCAGGCCGAAGTACTCGTGGAAGGTCTGCAGGCCTTCGGCGGCTTTACGCTCGAAGGTCAGGCCGAAGAAGGTCGGCTTCTCGATGTTGCTGATGCCATTCGGGCCGCCGGTGAGTTCGGTCATGTTGCGCAGCAACAGACGGATGATTTCACCAAAGCCCAGGGTCACGATGGCCAGGTAGTCACCGCGCAGGCGCAGTACCGGGAAACCCAGCAAGAAGCCAAACGTGGCGGCCATCATCCCGGCGATCGGCAGGCAGATCCAGAAGCTCAGGCCGAAGTAATGCGACAGCAGCGCATAACTGTAGGCGCCGACGGCGTAGAAGCCGACGTAGCCCAGGTCGAGCAGGCCCGCCAGGCCGACCACGATGTTCAGCCCCAGGCCGAGCATCACGTAGATCAGGATCAGGGTGGCGATGTCCACCGCCCCGCGTGAGCCGAAGAACGGCCAGACCAGTGCCACCAGCACCAGGCCCAGGATGATCCAGCGCTGGGTTGAGGGCAGGGTCAGGAAGTTGCTGGCCTTGGCCGGTACCAGCGGCATGTTGGGCGAGGCCTTCCAGGCTGCGCTGATCTGGCTGTGGAACAACACACGCAGGAACATCAGCAACGAGCACACGGCGATGGTTATCAGTGTGGCGGTGCTGGTGTTGTGCACTTCCAGGTTGATGCCGACGATGGTCAGCTTCAGACCGAGTACCGGGTAGGCCACGGCCCACACCAGCAGGGCGCTGAACAGCGCCGATTTAAGATTCCTAGTCATACCTTCTCAACCTCCGGACGGCCAAGGATGCCAGTCGGCCGGAACAACAGAACCAGTACCAATAAGCCGAAAGCCACGACGTCCTTGTATTGGTCGCCGAAGATATCGGCACCGAACGCTTCGGCCACCCCCAGCACCAAACCGCCGAGCATGGCGCCCGGGATGCTGCCGATGCCGCCCAGTACCGCGGCGGTGAAGGCCTTGAGGCCGACGAGGAAACCGGCGTTGGGGTTGATGACGCCGTATTGCATGCTCAGCAGTACCGCGGCCACGGCCGCCAGTGCAGCGCCGATCACGAAGGTCAGGGCGATGATGTTGTTGGTATTGATGCCCAACAGGTTGGCCATCCGGATGTCTTCGGCGCAGGCACGGCAAGCGCGACCCAGGCGTGAACGGGAGATGAACAGGGTGAGGCCGAGCATGGCGATCAACGTCACCACGAAGACCACGATTTGCATGTAGGAAATCAGCACTTCATGTGCGCCACCTGGCCCGATGGAGAAGTTGCCGGGGATCAGGTTGGGGATGGATTTGTCCTTGGAGTCTTGCGCCAACAGAACGGTGTTCTGCAGGAAAATCGACATGCCGATGGCGGAAATCAGCGGGATCAGACGGTTGCTGCCGCGCAAGGGGCGGTAGGCAACCCGTTCGATGCTGTAGCCGTAGGCACTGGTAACCACGATGCTCGCGATGAAGGCTGCGGTCATCAACAGCGGGACACTGTCGAGTCCCATCATGGTCAGCCCGGCGATGGCGATGAACGCCACGTAGGAACCGATCATGTACACCTCGCCGTGGGCGAAGTTAATCATTCCAATAATGCCGTAAACCATCGTGTAGCCGATGGCGATCATGGCATAGGTGCTGCCAACGGTCAGGCCGTTAACCAGCTGTTGGAAAAAGTGATAGATGTCAGGCATTACAGCGCTCCTAAAAACCTGATACGCATTTCACTGGTTGAGTCATCTTCCCGCTCCGGCCCCATGGATCTCGATCCATTTCGGGCGGCGGGTTACCAGCGAACCGCTGATGACGGTTTTGAGATTTTCAGGTGGGGAGACTTGCGGATCACGCAAGCGCGGCCCAGATACGTTCGTAAAACAAAGCCCACGGCACGCCGTGGGCTTTGTGGGCAGTCAACCAAATCCAGCCTTACTGAGGCGAAACTTCGGTTTTAGGTTTGCCGAAGTGCCACTCGTAGACGACGAATTTGAAGTCCTTGAGGTCGCCCTTGGCGTCGAAGCTCAGGTTGCCGGTCGGGGTCTTGAAAGTACCGGCGTGGATGGCTTCGGCCACTTTGGCAGGGTCTTCGCTCTTGGCGGCAACGATGCCACCGGCGATGACTTCAACGGCCGAGTAGGACGGGAACACGAACGGACCGCTCGGGTCTTCTTTCTTGGCCTTGAAGGCGTCGGCCAGGGCGACGTTGGCAGGGTCCTGGTCGAAAGACTTCGGCAGGGTGACCAGCAGGCCTTCGGACGCATCCTTGGCGATTTGCGAGATGGAGTCGTTACCCACGCCTTCCGGGCCCATGAACTTGGCTTTCAGGCCTTTTTCCTGGGACTGGCGCAGGATCAAGCCCAGCTCCGGGTGGTAGCCGCCGTAGTAGACGAAATCGACGTTGGCTTGCTTGAGCTTGGCGATCATGGACGAGAAGTCTTTGTCGCCGGCATTGATGCCTTCAAACACAGCGACCTTGATGTTCTTGCTTTCGAGGGTTTTTTTCACGGCGGTGGCGATGCCTTCACCGTACTGCTGCTTGTCGTGCAGTACGGCAACGATCTTCGGCTTCACGTGGTCGGCGATGTAGTTGCCGGCGGCCGGGCCCTGGGCGCTGTCCAGGCCGATGGTGCGGAAGATCATCTTGTAGCCACGAGCGGTGATGTCCGGGCTGGTGGCCGCCGGGGTAATCATGATGATGCCTTCGTCTTCGTAGATGTCCGAAGCCGGTTGGGCAGAGCTGGAGCACAGGTGGCCGATAACGTACTTGACGCCATCGTTGACGACTTTGTTGGCGACTGCCACGGCTTGTTTCGGGTCGCAGGCATCGTCGTATTCGACCGCTTGCAGTTGCTTGCCGTCGACGCCGCCCTTGGCGTTGATTTGCTCGATGGCCATTTTGGCGCCACTGAACTGCATGTCGCCGTATTGGGCTACAGGACCGGTTTTAGGGCCGGCAATACCAATCTTGATGGTGTCAGCTGCGAACGAATGGCTGGCGACCCCGGCCAGGACCATAGCGGCAAACAGTTTGGAAATCTGCTTAGTAGCCTTATTCATAGTGCTCCACTCTTACTGTTGTAATTTTTATAGTTCTGGCAGCCAAGGCTACAGAACCGGACAAGATAAATGGATATCTCTTCCGGAAATGCCCCCGGCAACTGTACCGGTACAGTGTAGAGCGCCGGTTGTTCGCTTGAAAAGCTGGCTGCTGGGGGCAAAACCTGAGGATGTCGCATTGCTGAAAGAAAAAGACATAATCACGCCGGTTTGCCGTGGGACTTTTGAGCTATGCCGGGGTTTTGCGAATTTTTCGATCGTTGACGCCTTTATCTCTGGGTTTTTCTGCCCGACCACCGACGTTATGATTGCGCCGATTTCCCTTCTGGACAGACCCATGATCGAAGAACCTAGCACCCTCTATGCCAAGCTGCTCGGCGAGACAGCACCTATTACGTGGAAGGAGCTCGAACCCTTCTTTGCCAAGGGTGCCCTATTGTGGGTCGACGGCTCCCTGGATTTGATCGAGGCCGCGCAGGCCATGGCGCAGAACGAAGCCGACAAAGTGGCTGCCTGGCTGGCCACTGAGACGCTGGGCAAGGTGTCTGCGTCGCGGGCGTTGGATCTGGTGACGCGTGATCCGCAGCTGTGGGCGGTGGTGGTTTCGCCCTGGATTATGGTCCAGGAAAGAGCAGAGGCTTGATGGCGCGCACCGAATGGGTGCGTCGCCAGGGCGGGAGAAAGTGTGTAGCCGAGTAGCGTGATGGCACGTTGCCGTAGAGAAACGCCACAGCGAGATTTGGCCGAGGGTGACGTTAACGTCACGGGAACAGTTTATCGGGCGGCCGTGAGGCTGTCTGATTGTTTCTGAATGTGAACAAAACCGGGCTTTTGCGGTGCCGCAAAGATCGCTATCGCGGGCGAGCCCGCTCCCACAGGCTGAAGTAAAACCTGTGGGAGCGGGCTTGCCCGCGATGCTTTTAGACGTATTGAATCAAGCCGTCTTGCCCGTGTGGTTATTGAGCGAGATGACCTTGGTCTTGCCGATGCGGTGGCGATAGATCTCGCGCAGGTACTTGATGGCCTTTTTCACGCAATCGCGCGAGAGGCGGATGTCGTTGATCGAAACGAACTTCTCTTTATCGTTGATGAGCTCGCGGTACTTTTTCTCGTACATCGGCTTGATCGCGTACCAGTTGGTGTCGAGGATCTTGGCCGGGTTCTCGAATTCGTTGAGCAGGTCGTCGATCAGGCTTTCGTTGAATTCGTCGTGGATGATGAAGTCCAGGATCGAGTTGTCCAGGGTTTCATCGAAGCGGTACGGGTTGCGCGCAAAGCAGCGCTTGATGAAGGCCACGATCAGGGTCAGGAAGTCGTCCGACAGGCACGGGCTCTTGGCGATCAGGGTGGTCAGCGACAGGTTGGCCGATGCGCCGATCACTAGGGCATAGCGCTTGAGCGTGGTGTTGGGGAACAGGCTGTTGAGGTGGGTCTTGAGCCGGTTCAGGTCCATGTAGGACAGCTTGTAGTCCTTGGGCAGGGACACGATCGACACCACCGAGGAGCAGTTCTTGAAGAAGTGCAGGTCGTGCAACGCGGCCGCGTCGTAGCCCGAGTTCTTGTACTGCTCAAGCGAGGCGCGGTAGCGCTTGGACTCGATGGGCAACAGGCTGATGCCTTCGATCGCCTGGGTCACCTTGTTGAAGTGGGGCAGGTCGATGGAGCGGAAGAACAGGTCATCGATGTTCAGGCGCTGCGGCTCTTTCTCGAATACCTTGAACTTGTCGCTCGACGGCGCCGGGGTTTCTGGCACCACGGATTCGGCGTAGGCGATGGCCACCGGGCCGGCCAGGCTCATGAACAGGTCGTTGGCGTCCAGGCGGATGGTTTCGCCAATGTCGATGCCGGCGCGACGGAAGTAGTTCTGGTCGTAATCGGTGGTCACGGCCTGGGCGGTGAGGATGTTGAAGATCTGCTGCGAAATGTACTGGTTGGCGTGTTTTTCCATGGCATTGACGTCAATGTTCTGGATGTTGCCGTCATCGCTTTCTTCGGCGTAGCGCATGATGTCGTTGGAGATCAGCATCATCGCGTTCCAGGGGCGGATACGGCCCATGACGCTGGCTTCGCTGCTGTCTTCGTTGGCGAAGTTGTACGAAAAATCCCATTCTTCCGAAAGGTACTTGCACAGCAAGCGACCGGCATTGATGTGCAACGCTTCAGACATTTCGCTGCGATGATCGGAAATGTTCGGCAGCACGCAGATGCCGCTGGTGAAGATCGGCTCGAACACGAAGGAGTGGCCGCTTTTGCTGTCGTGCTCGTCCACCGGTTTGGTGTCGAACGTCTTGTTCATGTACGAGTGCTGCTGCGCCAGGCCGAACTCCGAGGCCATGCCCGAGCCCGTACCGCCGCCCGCGCTGAAGATCGAGAAGTACAGGCGCGACTGGTTGGCCTTGATGCCGCAGGAGTCGATCAAGTACGAGTGGATCATTTTCCAGTCGGGGCTGGAGAAGCGCTGGGTGTCCTTG
The DNA here is from genome assembly GCF_059862705.1 of Pseudomonas sp. MF08817. Classification (NCBI taxonomy): domain Bacteria; kingdom Pseudomonadati; phylum Pseudomonadota; class Gammaproteobacteria; order Pseudomonadales; family Pseudomonadaceae; genus Pseudomonas; species Pseudomonas sp. MF08817. The sequence goes on along the minus strand of NZ_JCBCUY010000001.1, from coordinate 107,624 downwards.
TTCAGGATGATCTTGGCCAGGTACTGGCCCAGGATCGGCGCGTTACCGGCGCCGCCGGCATGGACTTCGGACAGGTCCATGATTTTCATTTTGCTGTAATCGCGCAGGAAGCCGCTTTTCTCGCCCTTGCGCGAAAAACGGATGCGCCCGGCGATGTCTTTGTCCAAGTCGCCCAGCATCACCAGTGGCTCGACCAGGAACACCGGTTTGGTGGCCTTGTACGGGCCCAGGCGCAGGTTGTTGCGGATCCACTGCGCGGGGCTGTAGCCCTTGTCGAGGTTCTTTTTGTCCGCGTAGGGGCGGTCTTCGTTATTGAATTCGTTGAGGTAGAACTTGCGCGCGTTGTACACCAGCTCCGCGACGTCCAGCGCAATGTTGGAGCCGCACCGGCCCAGGCCGATCAGGCACACCGAGGGGAATTCCTGGTCGTTGTGCTGCTCGCTGTCGCCTTCCAGGTGCGGTGGGCGCGGGAACACCATGTCGCGCAGGCCGTCGAGGTTGTCGAGGATGCGGTCAGTGTTGGTTTCGGTGAAATACAGGTACTGCTGGGTGGCAAGCGGGCGCGAGCTGACCAATGGCTTCGAAGCCGAGGGTTTATCCGGTGTAGTCACTGTCAGTTCGGATATTTCGTTGGCAGGGTTGTTTTTAGAAGTCATTGTGCGCCACGTGCTTGGACTGGTCGGCCTGAAGACGAGATGTCATCGGGCCATCACGGATAGGATGTCGCGACTTTATAGTGCGATTTGCGCCGCAGCGATAGGGTTTAACCTTAGATTCGCTAGGGGAAATCCTTTTGTGAGTCATGTTGAATCGGCCGTTTACCGGCGTTCTTTAATCTTGTAGGAGCGATTTATGAATGCGGCGTTACCTTCATTGGCCTTCGCGGGCATTGGCCTGATGGGCTTGCCGATGTGCCGCCGGTTGCTGGCAGCGGGCTTCGCGCTAACGGTGTGGAACCGCAACCCGGATAAATGTGCGCCACTGGTGGCAGCGGGGGCGCGGCAAGTGGCCGCACCTGCGCAACTGTGCGAGCACGCAGACGTGGTGATGCTGTGCCTGGCCGACACCGCGGTGGTGCAGGAGGTGGTGTTTGGCCTTGAAGGCGTGGCGGTTGGCGCGAAAACGGGGCAGTTGCTGGTGGATTTTTCCAGCCTGGAACCCACCGCCACGCGGGAAATGGCCGCTCGGCTTGAGGCCGAAACAGGCATGGCGTGGCTGGATGCGCCGGTATCGGGTGGTACTGCGGGCGCCGAGGCGGGCACCTTGGCGATCATGGCTGGCGGCGAGGCCGCGGACCTGGCGCGGGTGCGGCCGATCCTCCTGCACCTGGGCCAGCGCATCACCCACATGGGCGCGGTGGGGGCCGGGCAGGTGACCAAGGCCTGCAATCAGATGATCGTGGCGTGCAATGCCTTGGTGATCGCCGAAGTGGTGGCGCTGGCCGAACGCTCCGGGGTGGATGCCAGCCTGCTGGCCGAGGCCCTGGCCGGCGGTTTTGCCGACTCGCGGCCGCTCCAGATCCTCGCCCCGCAAATGGCCGAGAGCCGTTTCGAGCCGGTGAAGTGGCACGTGCGCACGTTGCTCAAGGACCTGGATGGCGCGGTTAAGTTTTCCCGCGAGCAAGGTTCAGCCACGCCGCTCAGCGGATTGGCTGCCCAGTTGATGCGTTTGCACAGTGGTCAGGGGTTTCGGGAGCAAGATCCTTCGACCCTGGTCCATCTGTACCGCGCGCCGCGCTCAGCAGGCTGAGGGTGGCCGGTGGCCGGTAGCGCTGCTGGTTGATCTCGCGCAGCACCTGGGGCAGGTCAGCCAGGGCAAGGGGATGGCTGAACAGGTAACCCTGGGCGAAATCGCAGCCGTAGTAGCTGAGGAAGTCGTACTGCGCCTCGGTCTCCACGCCCTCGGTGACCACCTGCAAATGCAGGGTGTGGGCCATGACGATAATGGCCTGGACGATTTCCTTGTCCGGGGTGGAGTGGGGAATGTCCTGAATGAACGAACGGTCGATTTTCAGGGTGTTGAGCGGCAAACGCTTGAGATACGCCAGGGATGAATAACCGGTGCCGAAGTCATCGATCGACAACGACACCCCGAGGGCGCGAATGTGCCGCAGCAGGTTGAGGGTGTTGGTGATGTTGCCCATCAGCGCGTTTTCGGTGACCTCCAGTTCCAGGCGTGACGGCGCCACGTCGGCGGAGCGCAGGGCGGTGTCGATCTCGCCGGGCAGTTCTTCGCGGGTCAGGTTCAGGGCCGAGCAGTTCACCGCTACTTTCAGCTCCGGGTAGCCCTGGCGGGACAGGTGGGCGAGGTCACGGCACGCGGTGCGCAGCACCCAACTGTCGAGCTCGGCGATCAGGCCGTTGGTTTCGGCGATACCGATAAATCGTTCGGGCACTAGCAAGCCGTGGACCGGGTGCTGCCAGCGCACCAGGGCCTCAACCTTGCTCACCTGGCCGGTCTTGAGGTTGAAGATCGGCTGGTAATAGAGCACCAGGTCATGGTCGTCGCGCAGGGCGTTGCGCAATTCCTCTTCCAGTTGCAGTTCCAGGGTGGCTTTGGTTTTCATGCTGGAACTGAAGAAATGCAGGCTGTTGCGCCCCGTGCCCTTGGATTGGTACAGCGCCAGGTCGGCGTTTTTCAGCAGCTCTTCGCTGGTTTTACCGTCGTCGGGGAACATGCTGATGCCAATGCTGGTGGTCATGACCATGCGCCGCCCGGCCAGCTCGATAGGGTCCTTCATCTTTTGCATGATGCGCTGGGCCATGTGCTGGGCTTCGTCGCGCGCATGCACGCTGATAAGGATGCAGAATTCGTCGCCACCAAAGCGCGCCACCACGTCTTCATGGCTGCGGGTCGCGCTTTTGATATGGCAGGCCAGTACCTTGAGCAACGCGTCGCCGGCGTCGTGGCCGAGGCTGTCGTTGATGCGCTTGAAATGGTCGATATCGAGGAAGATCACCGCCAACATGCCGCCCAAGGTGGTTTTTTCGATGAGTTTCTCGGCGAAGATCTGATTGAAACCGCGGCGGTTTATCAGGTTGGTCAGGGCGTCGTAATGGGCTACATGCTGCAAGGACACCCGCGCCTGGTCCAGTTGGCTGAGCAAGGCGTTGACCCGACGCAGGTCGTGCTCCTTGCTTTGCAGTTTCTTGTCGGCCAGGGCCGCGCTGATGCTGCTGCCGATAATCAGCAGGGCAATCACGGCGATACTCAGGCCCAGTTGTGTGTGGTTGCTTTCGGCCGCCGGCAGTAGCGGCTGCTCGCCGGCCGGCAGCACCAGGCTCAGGGCCCACATGCCGGTCATGTGCATGCTCAGGATGCCCGCGCCCAGCACCAGGCTGGCGCCGTACTTGAGCAACTGGTGGAACATGCCGCTGCCGTTGCGCAGGTGCCGCGACAGCAGCAGGGCGGCGACACTGGCGCCGATTGCGATGAGGATCGACAGGCCAAACAGCAGCGGGTTGTAGTAGGGCGTGGCGTTGGAATGCAGGGCCGCCATGCCCACGTAATGCATGGTGGCGATGCCCAGGCCGATCCACACCGAGGCTTGCAGGTAGCGGCCCAGGCTCAACTGGGTGTGGCTGAGGGTGAGCATGGCCAGGTACGACGCGATCAAGGCGATCAGCAACGAGGCGAAAGTGATGGGCAGGGCGTAATGGATTTCGACCGGTGCCTGGAACGCCAGCATGCTGATGAAGTGGGTGGTCCAGATCCCGCCGGCCAGGCAAAGCGCCCCGACACAGCGCCAGAGGCTCTGGGACGCGGGTTTCTCCACATGGCTGAGGCGCTCGGCCATGTCCAGCACGGCGAAGCTGGCGGCGCATGCCACCACATACGCCAGAAGCAGCAGAAAGGGGTTGTGAGTGCAATCGAGAATGACTTGCCCGCTTTCCGGGAGCTGGGTAACGAATTGCAAACCAAGCCAATCCATAGCGTGTCCCGTTTGAGAGTCAGCCCGCGCCAGCGCGATCAATACTGGCCAATGGCTGGAGTATAGAAGGCCTTCTGACACTGCAAGCGGTAGTGGCATATTAGTGTCAATGATTTTGCGCTGGGCTCAAGATCGATTGGCAATAACCCCATTTGTCTTTGTAGCAAGCAGGCTCGCCCGCGCTCGGCCACGTAGCGGCCGCAAAAATCCATAGGGCTCCACACCGCCGGGGCGCGCTGCGCAGCCCAGCGCGGGCGCGCCCTCTTCTTACGCGAGGCCGGGCCATAGCGCGGTATCAGCTTTACGAATCATTACAGACAGCACCCGGCAGGCTGACTAGATTGCGGGTTCCGGGCTGCGGAGTTCATGGCAGTGCAGCCCCAATAACAACAAAAAAAAGAGACGCCCCCATGCAGAACTCGAAGCAAGCGTCGAATGCCTGGCGCATTCTGTTCCTGCTGTTCCTTGCGAACCTGTTCAACTTCTTCGACCGCACCATCCCGGCCATCATCATCGAGCCGATCCGGATGGAGTGGAGCCTGAGCGACTTCCAGATCGGCATCATCGGCACCGCTTTTACCATCGTCTACGCCATCGCCGGGCTACCGCTGGGGCGCATGGCCGACAACGGCTCGCGGGCCAAGTTGATGGGCTGGGGCCTGGCGGCCTGGAGCGGGCTGACGGCGGTCAATGGCCTGGTCGGCAGTTTCTGGACTTTCCTGCTGGTACGCATGGGCGTCGGCATCGGCGAAGCCAGCTACGCACCGGCGGCCAACTCGCTGATCGGCGACCTGTTTCCGGCCCATCGGCGGGCGCGGGCCATGGGTATTTTCATGCTGGGCTTGCCGTTGGGGCTGTTGCTGGCGTTTTTCACCATCGGCGCGATGGTCAAGGCATTCGATAGCTGGCGCGCGCCGTTCTTCATTGCCGCGGTGCCGGGCCTGCTGCTGGCGGTGTTCATGTTCTTCATCAAGGAACCCAAGCGCGGCGCGGCGGAAACCGTGCAAGTGTCCCAGGAGCGGGTCGAGCGCCCGGTGCGTCGCGTACTGGCGATCCCGACCTTTCTGTGGCTGGTGCTAGCAGGCCTGACCTTCAACTTCGCCACTTACGCCTGCAACTCGTTCATGGTGCCGATGCTGCAACGCTACTTCCTGCTGCCCTTGCAGGAAGCGGCGGTGGCCACCGGGGTGATTGTCGGCCTGACCGGCTTGGTGGGCCTGACGCTGGGTGGCTGGGTGGCCGACAAAATCCACCAACGGGTGGCCAACGGCCGCCTGCTGTTCGCCGCCGCGAGCATGGTGATCTCCACCCTGGCCACTGCTTGGGCGCTGCACGCCGGGCGCGTCGAGATCGGCGTCTTCGTCGCGGTGTTCAGCGTGGGCTGGCTGTTCGCCTACAACTTCTATACCTGCGTCTACACCGCGATCCAGGACGTGGTCGAGCCGCGCCTGCGGGCCACGGCCATGGCGCTGTTTTTTGCTGGCCTGTACCTGCTGGGCGGCGGCTTGGGCCCGGTGGTGGTGGGCGCGCTGTCGGACCACTTCGCCCACACCGCGATGCTGGCCGCTGGCGCTGAGCAAATGAGCGAAGCCTTCAAGGCCGTGGGCCTGCACGACGCCATGTACCTGATCCCGGGGGCACTGTTGCTGACCATGGTGTTTTTGGTGCTGGCCTCGCGCTGCTTTGTGCGCGACGCCCAACGCATGAAGGAGGGCATGAGCGCTGCGCCGGTGATGGGGGCGAGGGCGGTAACGGCTTGAGCACGCGGCGTGTCAGCCGCCAGTAATAAATGAAAAAGGCCCGCATCACTGCGGGCCTTTTATTTTTGCGCGGTACAGCGGTAGGGGTCAGCCTGCCACCAGCACCCGGATCGCTTCCAGGCGCAGGGCAGCCTTGTCGAGCATGGCCAGGCCTTGCTCGCGCAATTGGCGCAGGGCCACCAGCTCGCTGTCGCGCACGCTTGGGTTGACGGCTTGCAGCGCGGTCAGGCGTGCCAGTTCTTCGTCGGTATCGGCCGCCAGGCGACGTTGCGCCTCGGCGACGCGCTCGGCGTGGCGAGGGGTGATTTTCGCTTCGCCGGCGTTGATCCGTGGCGTCAACTGGTCGCGTTGGGCCTGGATGAACTTGTTGGCGCTGGCCCGTGGAACGCTTTCGAGTTGATCGTTCAGGGTCTCGAACGACACGCGCCCCGACAGGTCGTTGCCGTTGGTGTCCAGCAGGCAGCGCAGGGCCGCCGGTGGCAGGTAGCGGCCCAGCTGCAGGGCGCGCGGGGCGACCACTTCGCTGACGTAGAGCAGTTCCAGCAACACGGTGCCTGGCTTGAGCGCCTTGTTCTTGATGAGCGCGACGGCGGTGTTGCCCATCGAGCCGGACAGCACCAGGTCCATGCCGCCCTGCACCATGGGGTGTTCCCAGGTGATGAACTGCATGTCCTCGCGCGACAGCGCCTGGTTGCGGTCGTAGGTGATGGTCACGCCTTCGTCGTCGCCCAGGGGGAAGCTGGCGTCGAGCATTTTTTCGCTGGGCTTGAGGATCAGGGCGTTTTCCGAATGGTCTTCGCTGTCGATGCCGAAGGCGTCGAACAGGGTTTCCATGTAGATCGGCAGGGCGAACTGGTCGTCCTGCTCGAAAATCGCTTCCACCAGCGCCTCGCCTTCACCGGCGCCGCCGGAGTTGAGTTCCAGCAAGCGGTCGCGGCCGGTGTGCAGTTCGCTTTCCAGGGCTTCGCGAGCACCGCGGGCCTCGTCGATCAGCGCTTGCCACTGGCCATCATCGGCGTTTTCCAGCAGCGGCAGCAGGCGCGGGCCGAACTGATGCTGCAAGGCGTTGCCGGTAGGGCAGGTGTTGAGAAACGCGTTGAGGGCCTCGTGATACCACTGGAACAGGCGCTCTTGCGGGCTGGTTTCCAGGTACGGCACGTGCAGTTCGATGACGTGCTTCTGGCCGATCCGGTCGAGGCGGCCGATGCGTTGCTCCAGCAGGTCCGGGTGGGAAGGCAGGTCGAACAGCACCAAATGGTGGGCGAATTGGAAGTTGCGGCCTTCGCTGCCGATTTCCGAGCAGATCAGTACCTGGGCGCCGAATTCTTCATCCGCGAAGTAGGCGGCGGCGCGGTCGCGCTCCAGGATGTTCATGCCTTCGTGGAACACCGTGGCCGGAATCCCGGAACGCACACGCAGGGCGTCTTCCAGGTCCATGGCGGTTTCGGCGTGGGCGCAGATCACCAGGACTTTGGTGCGCTTGAGCATTTTCAGGGTGTCGATCAACCACTCCACGCGCGGGTCGAAGCGCCACCAGCGTTCTTCTTCGCTGGCGTCCGGCTGGGCCTGGAAGCTGACTTCCGGGTACAGCTCGGCGTGTTCGCCCAGGGGCAGTTCCAGGTATTCGTCAGGGCAGGGCAGCGGGTACGGGTGCAGTTTGCGCTGGGGGAAGCCCTGCACGGCGGCGCGGGTGTTACGGAATAGCACGCGGCCGGTGCCGTGGCGGTCGAGCAGCTCGCGCACCAGGCGGGCGCTGGCTTCGGTGTCACCGTCATTGACGGCGGTGAGCAGCGCTTCGCCCTCGTTGCCGAGGAAGTCATGGATGGTTTTGTGGGCGGCCGGGGAGAGGCGCCCCTGGTCCAGCAGCTCCTGCACGGCTTCGGCCACCGGGCGATAGTTCTCGCTTTCGGCGCGGAAGGCGTGGAGGTCGTGGAAGCGGTTCGGGTCCAGCAGGCGCAGGCGCGCGAAGTGGCTGTCCTGGCCCAGTTGCTCGGGGGTAGCGGTGAGCAGCAGGATGCCGGGGATGACTTCGGCCAGTTGCTCGACCAGTGCGTACTGCGGGCTGACCTGGTCTTCGTGCCACACCAGGTGGTGAGCTTCGTCGACCACCATCAGGTCCCAGCCGGCGGCGAACAGCGCGTCCTGGGCCTTCTCGTCGTCCACCAGCCATTCCAGGGCCACCAGGGCTAACTGAGTGTCCTCGAACGGGTTGCCGGCATCGCTTTCGATAAAGCGTTCTTCGTCGAACAGCGCCACTTGCAGGTTGAAGCGGCGGCGCATTTCCACCAGCCATTGGTGCTGCAGGTTCTCCGGCACCAGGATCAGCACGCGGCTGGCGCGGCCCGAGAGCAACTGGCGATGGATGACCAGGCCGGCCTCGATGGTTTTGCCCAGGCCCACTTCGTCGGCCAGCAGTACCCGTGGGGCGATTCGGTCGGCCACTTCACGGGCGATGTGCAATTGGTGCGCGATGGGTTGGGCGCGCACGCCCCCCAGGCCCCAGAGCGGCGACTGCAACTGGCGGCTGGTGTGTTCCAGGGTGTGGTAGCGCAGGGAGAACCACGCCAGCGGGTCGATCTGGCCGGCGAACAGACGGTCGCTGGCCAGGCGGAACTGGATGAAGTTCGACAGTTGGGTTTCCGGCAGGGTGACCACTTCGTTTTGCGCGTTGAGGCCGTGGTAGACCAGCAGCCCGTCGACATCATCGACTTCGCGCACGGTCATTTTCCAGCCTTCGAAATGAGTGACCGTATCGCCTGGGGAAAACCTCACGCGGGTGAGGGGCGCATTCCGTAGCGCATACTGGCGAGTGTCGCCAGTGGCCGGGTAGAGCACGGTCAGCAAGCGGCCGTCCTGTGCCAGAACGGTGCCTAGACCTAGCTCGGCTTCGCTGTCACTGATCCAGCGTTGCCCCGGTTGATACTGCTGCGCCATGCTACCTGACTCCCGCCATGAAAAAGCCGACTATTCTAGCGGAACGAGGCCTTGAGGCCAAAGGATTAGCGGCGTTTGGGCGTAGATAAGTCTTGTCGGGCCGTCGGCCCTTGCGGGTTGTTTGCAGCACATAAGGCACTTATCAGTGCCTATCCGGTCACAAGTTTGCGACCGGCGGCTCAAGTCGCCGACCGTGCAGCCGACAGCCTGCCCACAGGAGAACAACAATCATGCTGCCACCGATCTTGCCGTTGAGCGTCGTCCCCATCACCTCGCAACAGGACCCCGTGCGCGTCAAACCGGATATTCCGCCGGTTGTACCGGTGCAACCCGGCTCCAATGAAAGCACCATCGACCTGCAAAAACGCGATGCCGAACAGGCCGCCTTGCTCCTGCGTGAAGAACAGCAGCGCCGCCAGCAGCGCCAACAGCGCGAGCGCGAGGCCCAGCAAGACCCCGAGGAGCATTTGGCGATCCCGGGCGATGAACTCAACAGCGACAACACCGTGCCGGTGGCGCCCTTGATGGAAGAGCAACCGCGCCAAGGCCTGTGGGTGGACGTCGAGGTTTGATTTGCGCGCGCGGGCTCCTTACTCTGGCGCTTGCAACGCCCCTGAACCCGACTGCCAGGCGAGCCTCATGAGCCAAGACGACAACCTGATCGACCTCAATAGCGAACGCACCAAGCGTATCCATGACCTCAAGGAAAAACGCCTGAACGAAGTGCGCAACGCGTTCGAGCAGGCCATGCCGTTGGGCAAGGCGAAGAAAAAGCCGAAGAACAAACCGAAAAAACGCTGAAACCCCCCGTATTTGTTGATGCACGTCAGTTATTCCCCCTCCTTTGCGCGCTCTTGCGGGCGCCATTGATCCCGGTCAATTTTCTCCTCCCGCCGATTGGTTAACTTAGCTCCATCGCAACAAGGCGAGCGCAGGAGGCCAGTCATGTTTTTCGATAATGTGGTGATAGCCGGAGTGCTGACAGTCGGCCTCATGGTTCTGTTTTTTGCAGGGTTTGGATTCTTCATCTGGAAAGACGCAAATAAGCGCAAAAAGCCATAGGTCTTTTCAGTTACACGAGCACGCAAGGCATTTTGGGCAACTTCGGTTGCCCTTTTTTTTGCCCGCAAGAAAGTGCTGGTGGCGCCGACGACTATAAAAAAAGGTGCAACCCTTGCGGGTGCACCTTTTTTTGTCCTGCGCCTGGAATCAGCTGGCGAGGACTTTCGACGCTGCCCAGAACAAGCCGGCCGACAGGCCGACGGTGGCAGGCAGGGTCAGCACCCAGGCCAGCAGGATGGTTTTCACCGTGCCGCCTTGCAGGCCGCTTTTGTTGGCAACCATGGTGCCCGCCACGCCAGAAGACAGCACGTGGGTGGTCGATACCGGCAGGCTAAAGATGTTGGCCATGGCGATCATGCATGCCGTGGTGATCTGCGCCGACATGCCCTGGGCGTAGGTCATGCCCTGCTTGCCGATCTTCTCGCCGATGGTCAGCACCACGCGTTTCCAGCCGACCATGGTGCCTAGGCCCAGGGCCAGGGCGACGGCCAGGATGACCCAGAACGGCGCGTATTCGGTGGTGGCGGTCAAGTCCTTGCGCAGTTTGTCCAGATCGGACTTCTCACGCGCGGCCAGGCCAGGCAGCTTGCCCACTTTCTTCGCGGTGTCGTCCAGGCAGAGCAGATTGCGACGCACTTCGATGCGGCTCTCGGAAGACAGCGAATGGTAGTCAGAAACCCCCTTGAGGGTGCCGAGCAGGGCGGCGATGGTCGGTTCGGTCTGCTGCGGGTTGCAGCGGAACTTCTCCGGCAGGTCATCCTTGATGTTCTTGCCCAGGGCCAGGAACTCACCCAGCGAATCGCTGTTGCGCTGGTAGAACTGGCTCAGGTGCAAGGTGGCGTCGCGGGTCCGCTCGATCTGGTAAGTGGTGCTGTTCAGGTCGAGGACGAACTGCGCCGGCACGATGCCTATCAGCACCAGCATAATCAGGCCAATGCCTTTCTGGCCGTCGTTGGAACCGTGCACGAAGCTCACGGCCATGGCCGAAATCACCAATACCAGGCGATTCCAAAACGGCGGGTGTTTCTTGTCGTCGAGTTTGCGGCGCTGGTCCGGGGTTTTGTGCATCTTGGACAGTGGACGCCACCATTTCAGGCCGATCAGCACCAGGGCCGCGACCAGGAAACCGGCCATGGGCGAGAACACCAGGGACGCGCCGATATCGATGGCTTTCTGCCAATTGACGCCATCGGCCAGGGGAATGTCGTTGATTAACGCATTCGCCAGGCCCACACCGAGGATCGAACCGATCAGCGTGTGGGAACTGGAGGCCGGGATACCGAAGTACCAGGTGCCCAGGTTCCAGGTGATCGCCGCGGCGAGCAACGAGAACACCATGGCGAGCCCGTGTCCGGTGTTCACATTGATGAGCAGCTCCACCGGCAACAGGTGGACGATGGCATAGGCCACGCCCACGCCGCCGAGCAGCACGCCCAGAAAATTGAACACACCGGAAAAGAACACGGCCAGGTGGGGTGGCATGGCTTTGGTGTAGATAACAGTGGCAACCGCGTTAGCGGTGTCATGAAAGCCGTTGATGAACTCGAAGGCGAGGACAAAGGCCAGGGCGAGCAAGAGGCTCACAAGCACCCAAGCATCTAGTCCGCTGAATAAATCGATCATGAAGGTTTTCTGACCCGGTCGTAAGGGGGCGCGATTATGCCAGAAAACCCTGGTAATCGATGCACTAGCTGCTCATCGGTAACATTCTTCAACGAAATATTTTGTAGGACGATTTTGCCGCTCGGGTTTTCTCAGGGTGAAGCAAGGGTTTGATTTTATTGAGAATGCCATGAGCAGGCAGCGTCTTCGCGGTTGTGCCAAAGGGTTGAAAGCACTGTACGAAATTTCAGCAAGAAGGCTGCCCGTGACTTTCTACCTCACCCGCGGGGCTAATGAGGTGCCGCTCGCGTATGCCGTGCGGGGTGACGGTTGACCGCCCGGCCGCAGGTTTTGCCGGCGACGTGGGACGGGGTCAGGAATAGCAGCAGTTGCCGCTAGGGCTCGTCCGCCTTGAGTTCCTTTTCCATTTTTTCCAGTTCTTGGGTAAAAGCCTGATCGAGAATGCTGGCGCGTTTACGCCAAGGTTTGCGTTCCGGTTCAGGTTGGGCGGCGTAGGTGGTGACTTCCCCGCCGTAAACTTCCTTGTAACGTTGTTCCTGGCGCTCAAGTTCTGCGCGCAGTTCTTCTTTCGTCACAGTATTACCTTTATCAAGTTGAGATTAATTCTGGCGATACGCCAGCAACTCTGCCATCGGTCAAGTCGGGCGCGGCGCATTAGCGCTCCACCGCAGTACCCTCGGTTGGCCAGGCAGCATCCATGTTGCGCGGGGCACGGCACTCGATCAAAACCACTGCCGTGAGACAGTGTATTTACCAGCAACTGCAAATACCGGGGGAACTGAATAAGTGCCGACGGTGACAGCAGGTAGCGCCGGTGGAACGGTAGCTACCTGCGGGAGTTGGATCCGGAAACCTGAATAAATCCCGGCGCCAGTGGCTGGCATTATAGCGGCCGGGTTGAATAACACTATCACCAGAAGTTAAAAGTCTTCAACTTGTGCGTTGCGTCGATGTGCGCAAGTTCCAGCTTGAACATCTAATCACGCGTCAACTCTAAGGCCTTGGCGGTTGCGCGAAGATTAAAACTGCCTCGATTGCGCACGGTAGTACCCGGTAGGCTTGACCTTTAAATAACGCTGGGTAAATAGTCTGAGCCTGGCCCTGGATGAATTGCGATTATCGGTCGTTGGTTCGATAATCGCCCGGTTCTACCCCACCTGCCGTAGCTTTTCCTTCTATATATAAGAAGCGCCAGTGCCGCCATGGCCGAGGACCAGCAATGAACGATCAATTGCGCAATGCCTTCACTTGCGTGGCGCCACCCATCGTCGCCTCGCCGGCCAAGCGTATCCAGGCGCTGACCGGCGACCCGGATTTCATGACCTCCTTGGCCCGTGGCCTGGCCGTGGTTCAGGCCTTTCAGGAGCGCAAGCGTCACCTGACCATCGCCCAGATCAGCCACCGTACGGAAATTCCCCGCGCCGCCGTGCGCCGCTGCCTGCACACCCTGATTAAACTCGGCTACGCCACCACCGACGGCCGTACCTATTCGCTGTTGCCCAAAGTGCTGACCCTGGGCCACGCCTATCTGTCGTCCACGCCCCTGGCCGTGTCGGCCCAGCCGTACCTGGACCGCATGAGCGAGCAAATGCACGAGGCCTGCAACATGGCCACCCTGGAAGGCGAGGACATTCTCTACATCGCCCGTTCCGCCACCACCCAGCGCCTGATTTCCGTCGATCTGTCGGTGGGCGGGCGCCTGCCCGCCTACTGCACCTCCATGGGGCGGATTCTGTTGGCAGCCCTGGACGATGTGTCGCTGCGCGACTACCTCGACCACGCCGACCTGCAAGCCAAGACCCGCCGCACTCTGCACACCCCCCAGGCCTTGCTCGAATGCCTGCAGCAGGTGCGCCAGCAGGGCTGGTGCATCGTTGACCAGGAACTGGAGCAAGGCCTGCGTTCCATCGCCGTGCCGGTGTATGACGCTTCCGGCCAGGTGTTGGCGGCGCTGAACATCAGCACCCACGCCGGGCGGGTCAGCCGCGATGACCTGCAACAGCGCTTCCTCCCAGGCTTGCTGGAAGCGAGCCGCGACCTCAGCGCCCAACTGTTCGCCTGAGGTCGGCAGCAGACTTTGATAGCTAGACAACAATGCGTTCGATAATCGAACACTTAGTCGATTATCGGATTGTTTGGCATTTTTCCCCGGCTTAACCTTCAGGCATCGCGGCGCACCCTACGCGCCTTTGTGTCCATGTCGGTCAACCCCGGGAGCCCACTCCATGGCTGAAATCCTTTCGCTGCACGACGCGGTGAAGCAATTCGTCAATGACGGTGACACCGTCGCACTCGAAGGCTTCACTCACCTGATTCCTACGGCGGCGGGTCATGAAATCATTCGTCAGGGCAAGAAAGACCTGACGCTGGTACGCATGACGCCGGATCTGATCTACGACCAGTTGATCGGCGCCGGGTGCGCGCGCAAGTTGATTTTCTCCTGGGGTGGCAACCCCGGCGTCGGTTCCCTCCATCGCCTGCGCGATGCCGTGGAAAAACACTGGCCTCACGCCCTGGAAATCGAAGAACACAGCCACGCCGACCTGGCTAACGCCTACGTGGCTGGTGCCTCTGGCCTACCGTTCGCGGTACTGCGGGCCTACGCCGGTTCCGACTTGCCCAAGGTCAACCCGCTGATTAAGACCGTGACCTGCCCCTTCACTGGCGAAGTGTTGGCGGCAGTGCCGTCGGTGCGCCCCGACATCACCGTGATCCACGCCCAGAAAGCCGACCGCAAGGGCAACGTGCTGCTCTGGGGCATTCTCGGTGTGCAGAAGGAAGCGGCCCTGGCGGCCAAGCGCTGCATCGTTACCGTGGAAGAAATCGTTGATGACTTGAATGCGCCGATGAACGCCTGCGTATTGCCGACCTGGGCGCTGAGCGCGGTGTGCCACGTGCCGGGCGGCGCCCACCCGTCCTACGCCCACGGTTATACCCAACGCGATAACCGTTTCTACCAAGCGTGGGACCCTATCGCCCGCGACCGTGAGACTTTTACCGCGTGGATCAACGAATACATCCACGGCAGCGCTGACTTCAGCGAATTCCAGGCCAAACTGGCCGCCGCTTCGGAGGCTCACTAATGGCTTACTCCACCAATGAAATGATGACCGTCGCCGCTGCCCGTCGCCTGAAAAACGGCTCGGTGTGCTTCGTCGGCATCGGCTTGCCCTCCAAGGCTGCCAACCTCGCACGCCTGACCTCCTCGCCCGACGTGGTGCTGATCTACGAATCCGGCCCGATTGGCGCCAAACCCACGGTGCTGCCGTTGTCCATTGGTGACGGCGAACTGGCGGAAACCGCTGACACCGTCGTGCCGACCGGTGAGATTTTTCGCTATTGGTTGCAGGGCGGGCGCATTGACGTTGGTTTCCTCGGCGCCGCCCAGGTTGACCGCTTCGGCAACATCAACACCACGGTGGTGGGCGATTACCACCAGCCCAAGGTGCGCTTGCCGGGTGCCGGTGGTGCGCCGGAGATCGCCGGTTCGGCGAAGAGCGTACTGATTATCCTCAAGCAGTCCTCGCGCTCCTTTGTCGAGAAGCTCGACTTCATCACCTCGGTCGGCCACGGCGAAGGTGGCGATTCGCGCCAGCGCCTGGGCCTGCCGGGTGCCGGGCCGGTGGGGATCATCACTGACCTGTGCATCATGGAACCGGAGGCCGGCACCCACGAATTCGTCGTCACCGCGCTGCACCCGGGCGTGACCCGCGAGCAAGTGGTGGCCGCCACCGGTTGGCCGGTGCGGTTTGCCGAGCAGGTGGAACACACCGCCGCGCCCACCGAGGTGGAACTGACCGCCCTGCGCGACCTTGAAGCACGCACCGCCGTGGCCCATGGCCAGGCACCGGGAGAAGCCTGATGCGCGACGTTTTTATCTGCGATGCGATCCGCACCCCCATCGGCCGCTTCGGTGGCGGCCTGGCCGGCGTGCGCGCCGACGACCTGGCCGCCGTGCCGATCAAGGCGCTGCTTGAGCGCAACCCGTCGGTGGACTGGAGCGCGGTGGACGAGGTGTTCCTCGGTTGCGCCAACCAGGCCGGTGAGGACAACCGCAACGTGGCGCGCATGGCCCTGTTGCTGGCCGGCTTGCCTGAAACCATCCCGGGCGTGACCCTCAACCGCCTCTGTGCTTCGGGTATGGACGCCATCGGCACGGCGTTCCGCGCCATCGCCAGTGGCGAGATGGAGTTGGCGATTGCCGGCGGGGTGGAGTCCATGTCCCGCGCGCCGTTCGTCATGGGCAAGGCCGACGCCGCGTTCTCGCGCAACATGAAACTCGAAGACACCACCATCGGCTGGCGTTTCATCAACCCGTTGATGAAAGCCCAGTACGGTGTCGATGCGATGCCGCAAACCGCCGATAACGTGGCCGATGATTACGCGATCTCCCGCGCCGACCAGGACGCCTTTGCCCTGCGCAGCCAGCAACGCACCGCGGCGGCCCAGGCCCGGGGCTTTTTTGCCGAAGAAATCGTCGCCGTGCGCGTTGCCCATAAAAAGGGCGAAACGCTGGTCGAGCAGGACGAACACCCGCGCGGTGACACGACCCTGGACACCCTGGCCAAGCTCAAACCGGTCAACGGCCCGGACAAAACCGTCACCGCCGGCAACGCTTCGGGGGTCAATGACGGCGCGGCGGCGCTGATCCTGGCCTCGGCCGAAGCGGTGAAAAAGCACGGCTTGACCGCGCGCGCGCGGGTACTGGGCATGGCCAGCGCCGGTGTGGCGCCGCGGGTCATGGGTATCGGCCCGGTGCCAGCGGTGCGCAAACTGACCGAGCGCCTGGGCCTGGCGGTGAGTGATTTCGATGTGATCGAACTCAACGAAGCCTTCGCCAGCCAGGGCTTGGCAGTGTTGCGTGAGCTGGGCCTGGCCGACGACGCGCCTCAGGTCAACCCCAACGGCGGCGCCATCGCCCTCGGCCACCCACTGGGCATGAGCGGTGCGCGGTTGGTACTGACGGCACTGCACCAACTGGAACACAGCGGCGGCAAAAAAGCCCTGGCCACCATGTGCGTGGGCGTGGGGCAGGGGTTGGCGTTGGCGATCGAGCGGGTCTGAGCCAGGCCCCGTAGCGGCAATGGTGAAGCGTGTTGTGGGCGCAGGCTGGGTCCGGGCGGCGATCCGCCGATCGCGGTATGCCAGCCTCGATCAATGCTGCGATCAACCTTTTCACTCTGACCACACGCCCGAACGGTTGGGCGAGCAGCCACTCTGGGGGCTTAAATCCCTGGGGATGGAGAACAGCGTTTACTGGGACGTCACGGCGATGATGGCGGTGGCGTTCCTGTTCAGCTTGCGCTTGCCCACGCAAGCGGCGTATTTGCACCACGATCTTTGATTGACCACCACTCGCCGGTTCGGCGGGCGGTTCTTTTTGACTGTGCCTGGAAGGAGGCTGCTGTGGCTTTTGTTCAACTCGCCGAGGGCGAACTGCACTACCAACTCGATGGCCCGCAAGGTGCGCCCGTGCTGGTGTTGTCCAACTCCCTGGGCACCGACCTGCATATGTGGGACGCCCAGGTCCCGGCGTTCGCCGAGCATTTTCGCGTGCTGCGCCTCGACACCCGCGGCCATGGCCGGTCGCTGGTGACGCCCGGGCCCTACAGCATCGCGCAGTTGGGCGGCGATGTTCTGGCCTTGCTCGATGCCCTGGAGATCCGCCAGGCGCATTTCTGCGGCTTGTCCATGGGCGGCCTGATCGGCCAGTGGCTGGGCATCAATGCGGGTGAGCGGCTGGGCAAACTGGTGGTGTGCAACACGGCGGCGAAGATTGGCGAGCCATCGGTGTGGAACCCGCGCATCGAAACGGTACTGCGTGACGGCGCGGCGGCGATGGTGGCCCTGCGTGATGCGTCGATTGCCCGCTGGTTTACCGCCGATTTCGCCCAGGCCCACCCCGAACAGGCCGGCAAGATCACCGACATGCTCGCCGCCACCTCGCCGCAAGGCTACGCGGCCAACTGCGCGGCGGTGCGCGATGCCGATTTGCGTGAGCAACTGGGCGCCATCAAGGTGCCGACCCTGGTTATCAGCGGCAGCGAAGACGCCGTCACGCCACCTTCAGGCGGCCACTTTATCCAGGCCCGTGTGGCGGGCGCCGAATACGCCGAGTTCTACGCTGCGCACCTGTCCAACGTGCAGGCCGGTGCTGCGTTCAGTGAGCGGGTGCTGCAATTTCTGCTGGCGCCTTGATCGCCAGGCGTAAAAAAACCGGGCCTTGGGCCCGGTTCTTACGCGTGAAACCTAATCAGTTGACGCTGACGGTCGAACGCGGTGCTACAGGTTGGTTGTCGTTGGAGATGGTGACTTCCACACGACGGTTCATGGCGCGGCCCGAAACGCTGCTGTTTTCAGCAACCGGGTATTCCTTGCCATAACCCTGGGCCACGATGCGGGCCGGGTCGACACCCATTTTCACCAGGGCCATGCGCACCGAGTTGGCGCGACGCTCAGACAGCGACTGGTTGTACGCCGCGCTGCCGGTGCTGTCGGTGTAGCCTTCGACAATCACCTTGCGGTCCGGGTTTTCGGCCAGGAATTGCGCCAGTTTGTTGATGTTGACCAGGCCGCTGGATTTGAGCTCAGCCTTGTTGGTGGCAAACAGCACGTCGCCGAAGGTCACCAGGGTGCCGCGCTCGGTTTGCTTGGCGTTGAGGCTGTTCTGCAACTGCTTGATCTGCGCGTCACGGGCATCCAGGCGAGCCTGGGCGCGCTGGGCGGCGGAGTTCTTCAGGTTGGCTTCAGCGGTGCGCAGGTTGATGGTTTCCTTGGCAACCTCGACCCGTTGATTGGTCAGGTAGGCCAGTTGATCGACCTTGGCTTCATCTTCGCGGTCCTGGAAGGCTTTGTCGGCCTTGTCCAGCCATTCGCTGGCGTCCTTGGTTTCCAGGGCGGCGACTTTGCTCGCAGCCGGGTTGGCCTGCAGGGCGGAGTAGTTGGTGCGCGCCTGTTCCAGGTTGGCGTTGGGCTGCGTGGAGCACGCGGCCAAGCCAACGCTAAGGGCCAGAAGAGCTGGGATCATCAATTGTTTACGCATAATGGTTCGTCCTTTCTATCGATATAAGGGTGCAGGTTTCGCGTGGTGGATGCGGCGGCTTATTGCACGCTGCGCATGCCTTCCTGACGTAATTCCTGAACACCTTTCTGGGCATCCTGAACAGCGCGCTCAGCCTTGGCGGCCTGGGCTTTGCGCTCGGCGACGCGGGCGTCCCACTCGGCTTGTTCGGCCAGGCGCTTGGCTTCGTCGTACTTTTTGTCGTGCATGGCCAGTTCGGCCTGCTTGAGTTTGTCCTGGGCAGCTTTCATTTCCACGGCCGCGAACTCGGTGCCGCCAGCGGTGACTGCGCTGTTGACCGCAGACTGGGTGACGGCGTACTGCTCGCTCGGCGGGTTGCCAGCGCAACCGGCCAGAATGAAGGTGCTACCGATTGCCAGCGCGGCCAATTTGAGCCCGCGCAGATGGTTAAACGTGGTTTTGGCAGTGCTGGTCTTCATCGTCTTCAACTCCATTGGGTAACTCCTTAAAAACATCAAAAAATGCGTCCTGGACTGGTGCCGTCGCGGCAAATGGGCGAAGGGCTGCGGGCGTGAATTAAAACGACCGTTCCAGTCTTGGCGTACTGGCTGTGACCCGAGGCGTTTTTGAATAGTTCAGAGAAGATGGCCAATTGCCCGAAAATAAATTGATTGGGCACGCGAGGCTCTAGAACGGGAACTTTTGCCGCGCCCAGGGGTACTCCCAGCCCGGGAGGGGCGTGGGAGTAGCCAGAGGGAGTAGCCGAGGAGGCGAGGGCGGTCAGTGCTTGGGTTTGTCGGGGGCCGAAGCCAGCTCATGCAAATGACGACGGGACAGGGCGAGAAAGCGCGGTGTGGGGCCGACATCTTCGTACAGCGGGTTGTCCTCCTCGTCGGTGGCCACCACCTGGGCGCCGCGCACGTACGGGAAGCTCGCTTCGAGTTCTTCCAGGGCGGCGCCGATCAGCTCGCCCAGCAGTTCTTCGGGGTGGCGCTTGGGGTACATCTCGGCAATCGCCGCCAGGCGTGCGGCGGCCTCGACGTCCAGGCGAATGGTGTAACCGGTGTCGGTCAGGCGGCCCTTGGCGTTTTCTTCCCAGTGCTGGGCCAGGTCTCGGATTTTCATGGCAACCTCAGTGATTGCCTGCTCGTGGCAGGCCGTAGTGAGTGGCAAGCCGCGATACGGCTCACAGTTGAGACTAGCCCTTGCCCACAAGGTTTAAAGAGTTTTCCTTTGCCCTGTTGTAGCAAGCGGGCTTGCCCGCGCTGGCGTGCGCAGCAGCCCTCATTCGGTGTCAGACAGATCGCGGTGACGGCCGCTACGCGCCCGAGCGCGGGCAAGCCCGCTTGCTACAAGGCTTGTAAGAACCCGGCAGCGGCGGCACTCTGGCGCCTTGTCCATCGCCCCCGAGCCTGCTGGAGAAACCGTAGATGACCGATATTGATGCGCGCCTGCGCGAAGACGTTCACCTGTTGGGTGAGCTGTTGGGCAACACCATCCGGGAACAGTACGGGGAAGGCTTTCTCGACAAGATCGAACAGATTCGTAAAAGCGCCAAGGCCGACCGCCGGGGCGCCGTGGACGCGCAACTGAGCGCCACCCTCGGCCAGTTGAGCGAAGACGAATTGCTGCCCGTAGCGCGGGCGTTCAACCAGTTCCTCAACCTGGCCAACATTGCCGAGCAGTATCAGTTGATCCACCGGCGCGACGACTCGCAACCGGCGCCGTTCGAGGACCGGGTGCTGCCCGAACTGCTCGCCCGCCTGCTGGCCGAAGGCCATGGCGCCGAGGCCCTGGCCCGGCAATTGGGGCGCCTGGACATCGAACTGGTGCTCACCGCCCACCCCACGGAAGTGGCGCGCCGCACCCTGATCCAGAAGTACGACGCCATCGCCTCCCAATTGGCCGCCCAGGATCACCGCGACCTGACCCGCGCCGAGCGCGAGCAGATCCACCAGCGCTTGCAGCGGTTGATCGCCGAGGCCTGGTACACCGAAGAAATCCGCCGCACCCGGCCCACCCCGGTGGACGAAGCCAAGTGGGGCTTTGCGGTGATCGAGCATTCGCTGTGGCACGCCATCCCCAATTCCCTGCGCAAAGCCGACCAGGCTCTGTTCGCCGCCACGGGCCTGCATTTACCCCTCGAGGCGGCGCCGATCCGTTTCGCCTCGTGGATGGGCGGCGACCGCGACGGCAACCCCAACGTCACGGCACCGGTGACCCGCGAAGTGCTGTTACTGGCGCGTTGGATGGCGGCGGATTTGTTCCTGCGCGACATCGAACACCTGGCCGCCGAGTTGTCCATGCAGCAGGCCAGCGATGAGCTGCGTGCCCGCGTGGGCGACAGCGCCGAACCCTACCGCACCCTGCTCAAGCAACTGCGCGATCGCTTGCGCGCCACCCGGCAATGGGCCCAGGCCTCGCTGGCCGAGAACGTGCCGGCGCCGGCCGAGGTGCTGCACAGCAACCGCGACCTGCGCGAGCCGCTGTTGCTTTGCTACCAATCCCTGCACCAATGCGGCATGGGCGTGATCGCCGACGGCCCGCTGCTCGACTGCCTGCGCCGCGCGGTGACCTTTGGCCTGTTTTTGGTACGCCTGGACGTGCGCCAGGATTCCTCGCGGCACACCGCGGCCATGACGGAGATCACCGACTACCTGGGCCTGGGCCGCTACGGCGACTGGAGCGAAGACGACCGCATCGCCTTTTTGCTGCGTGAACTGAGCAACCGCCGGCCCCTGCTGCCCGGCCACTTCAAACCGTCGGGCGAGACCGCCGAGGTGCTCGCCACCTGCCGGGAAATCGCCGCCGCGCCGGGGGCGTCCCTGGGCTCTTACGTGATTTCCATGGCCGGTGCGGCCTCCGATGTGTTGGCGGTGCAACTGCTGCTCAAGGAGGCCGGCGTACTGCGGCCGATGCGCGTGGTGCCGCTGTTCGAGACCCTAGCCGACCTGGACAACGCCGGGCCGGTGATCGAGAAACTGCTGCTGTTGCCGGGCTACCGCGCGCGCCTACAAGGGCCGCAGGAAGTGATGATCGGTTACTCCGACTCGGCCAAGGACGCCGGCACCACCGCCGCGGCCTGGGCGCAATACCGGGCCCAGGAACACCTGGTGGACATCTGCCGTGAGCAGCAAGTGGAACTGCTGTTGTTCCACGGCCGTGGCGGCACCGTCGGGCGTGGCGGCGGCCCGGCCCATGCGGCGATCCTGTCGCAGCCGCCGGGTTCGGTGGCGGGGCGTTTTCGCACCACCGAGCAGGGCGAGATGATCCGCTTCAAATTCGGCCTGCCGGACATCGCCGAGCAAAACCTCAACCTTTACCTGGCCGCCGTGCTGGAGGCGACCCTGCTGCCGCCTCCGCCGCCGCAGCCGGCCTGGCGCGGGCTGATGGACGAACTGGCCGCCGACGGCGTGGCCGCGTACCGCGCCGTGGTGCGCGAGAACCCGCAGTTTGTCGAGTATTTCCGCCAGTCCACCCCTGAGCAGGAACTGGGCCGTTTGCCCCTGGGCAGCCGCCCGGCCAAGCGCCGCGCCGGGGGCATTGAAAGCCTGCGGGCGATCCCGTGGATCTTCGGCTGGACCCAATCGCGCCTGATGCTGCCGGCGTGGCTGGGTTGGGAATCGGCCCTGAGCAAGGCCCTGGAGCGAGGCGAGGGCGAGTTGCTGGCACAGATGCGCGAACAGTGGCCGTTCTTTCGCACCCGCATCGACATGCTGGAGATGGTGTTGGCCAAGGCCGACGCGGATATCGCCCGCTCCTATGACGAGCGCCTGGTGGAGCCAGAGCTGCTGCCGTTGGGCGCGCATTTACGCGACCTATTGTCGCAGGCCTGCGCCGTGGTGCTGGGGCTGACCGGCCAGTCGCAACTCATGGCCCACAGCCCGGCGACGCTGGAATTCATCCGTTTGCGCAATACCTACCTGGACCCCTTGCACCTGCTGCAAGCTGAACTGCTGGCCCGTTCCCGGCAGCAGGAGACGGCCCAGGGCAGCCCCGTAGAACAGGCGCTGCTGGTGTCTGTAGCCGGAATCGCCGCCGGGTTGCGCAATACCGGCTGAGGAATCGGGAGTGGTGGTGGCGGGGCGCCCGGCGCGGGTTGCACGCCACCGCAACCGGCCATCGGCGGCGACTTCGTGGTCGGGTTGCGACTTGGCATACCCGCCCGCAAGAGCCACGGCGGCGGCGGTTCTTGCTACTTTCGGCGGCTTGTGTGGGCAGGGCCTGCTGTGTATCTTGAGCAGCCTTTGGCCGTTTGGGCGGCCACTACCCCCTTTTTCAGATTGGCCCCACGCGGCGAATCCGAGCGTTACTAAATAAAAAATTGAGGAGCACATCGATGCGCGTAATTCTGCTGGGAGCTCCCGGGGCCGGAAAAGGTACTCAGGCTAAGTTCATCACCGAAAAATTCAGCATTCCGCAGATCTCCACCGGCGACATGCTGCGTGCTGCGGTCAAGGCCGGCACCGAACTGGGCCTGATCGCCAAGAGCGTGATGGACAGCGGCGGCCTGGTGTCCGACGACCTCATCATCAACCTGGTCAAGGAACGCATCAGCCAGGCTGATTGCGCCAATGGTTTCCTGTTCGACGGCTTCCCGCGCACCATTCCCCAGGCTGAAGCCTTGGTGAAGGCTGGCGTCGAGCTGGACCACGTGGTGGAAATCGCCGTTGACGACGAAGAAATCGTCCAGCGCATCGCCGGTCGTCGTGTTCACGAGGCCAGCGGCCGCGTTTACCACACCATTTACAACCCGCCGAAAACCGAAGGCCAAGACGACGTTACCGGCGAGCCTTTGGTGCAGCGCAAGGACGACACCGAAGAAACCGTGCGTCATCGCCTCTCGGTCTACCATTCCCAGACCAAGCCGCTGGTGGAGTTCTACCAGAACCTGGCCGCCAGCCAGGGCAAACCCAAGTACAGCCACATCGCGGGCGTGGGTTCGGTCGAGGCCATTACCGGTAAAGTGCTTGAAGCACTGAGCTGATAAGCCTGATCGGCTTTATCGCCAACGGCCCGCTTGCGGGCCGTTGTTGTTTATACTGGCGCACTTTTTTCTCTGTGACGGAAACATCGATGAGCACCTTGCTGGCCCTGGACACCGCGACCGAAGCTTGCTCCGTCGCCTTGCTGCACGACGGCAAGGTGACGAGCCATTACGAGGTGATCCCGCGCCTGCATGCGCAAAAGCTGCTGCCGATGATCCAGCAATTGCTGGCCGAGGCGGGCACTACGCTGCAAGCGGTGGACGCCATTGCGTTCGGCCGCGGCCCAGGCGCCTTCACCGGTGTACGGATCGCCATAGGCGTGGTTCAGGGCCTGGCGTTCGCCTTGGAGCGCCCGGTGTTGCCGGTGTCCAACCTGGCGGTGCTGGCGCAGCGCGCCTTGCGCGAACACGGCGCCGTGCAAGTGGCGGCCGCCATCGATGCGCGCATGGACGAGGTGTACTGGGGTTGCTACCGCGCCATCGACGGCGAAATGCGCTTGGCCGGCAGCGAAGCGGTATTGCCACCGCAAGTGGCGGCATTGCCGGCTGACGCCAGTGGCGACTGGTTCGGCGCCGGCACCGGTTGGGGTTATGGCGAGCGCATTGGCGTCAGCCTGTGCGGCCAGGACGCGGCCATGCTGCCCCACGCCGAAGACCTGCTGACCCTGGCGCGTTTCGCCTGGGAACGGGGCGAAGCCGTCCCTGCCGACCAGGCCCAACCCGTGTACCTGCGCGACAAAGTGGCGACGCCCAAGGCCCGTTGAGCCGCGCAGCCCCGCCAATCGTCTGTTTTCCCGGCAATTTCCCTGCGGTTTTAAACCTTTTTGCCTTTCTGTGTTCTAGTTATCACTTGGGCATTTGCTTAGCGGCATGGGTGCCGCTAAATTGCCATCATTGATACCGGGCATGTGATTATGCGTATAGACGGCGTTTCATCCCAGGCGTACCCCATCAAACGCAAGCCGCGCAAGGCGAATGCGGTGGTGGACGAGGGTGTCGAAGACATCGTCGACGCCGAGATCGAACTGGCCGACACCCCAGTGTCGGTACGCGGTGAAGCCCGCACCGCCAACCTGCCCGCCCGCCAACAAGACATGATCTTCCCGCGCACCATGAGCAAAAGCGTGGCCACCGCCCTGGCCAGCTACCTGACCACCGCCGGTTTCGTCGATTGGGACATGGAAGTGCTGGGGCTCGACCTGCACATCTGATGCTGCCTTATTACCTCGGTTGCCCGTCCTGGAGCGAAAACGCCTGGCGCGAGTACCTGTACCCGCAAGATGCCCGCCCCGCACAGTTTCTCGAACTCTATAGCCAGGTCTTCAACGCGGTCGAAGGCAACACCACTTTCTATGCGCGCCCGGCCGCCAGCACCGTGCAACGCTGGGCCGAGACAATGCCCGCGCACTTTCGCTTCACCGCCAAGTTCCCCGGCGACATCAGCCACGGCGGCGACCTGCGCGAACAACTGAGCGCCGCCGAGACCTTCGTGCAACTGCTCGGCCCCTTGGGCGAGCGGGTGTCGCCGCTGTGGCTGCAATTGCCTGCCGCGTTTTCACCGCAGCGCCTGGGAGAATTGGCCGGATTCATTGATGGCCTTGAACGGCCCCTGGCGGTGGAAGTACGCCATCGCGACTTTTTCGCCAAGGGCGACGCCGAGCGCCAGCTCAATCGCTTGCTGCTGGACCGTGGCGTGGAGCGCATTTGCCTGGACCCGCGGGCACTGTTCAGTTGCACCAGCACCGCGCCTTCGGTCCTGCACGCCCAGGCGAAAAAACCCAAGGTGCCGCCGCGCCCGGCGGCGTTCACCCAGTTCCCACAGGTACGCTTCATCGGCCATCCGCAGTTGGAAGCCAACGATCCGTTCCTGGTGCCTTGGGTGGAAAAAATCGCCACCTGGATCGAAGAAGGGCGCACGCCGTATATCTTCCTGCACACCGCCGACAACCTGCTGGCGGCCAAACTGGCCCAACGCTTTCATAGCCAGTTGATGGCACGGTTGCCTGGCATGCCCGCGCTGCCTGAGTTATACAGAGAACCCGCCGCGGAGCAGCTTGGCCTGCTCTGACGAACCCGTCGAAGGAGCTCGCCATGGACCTGCCTAACCAAACCCAACGCGCCCATGGGTTCAAGGCCCTGCATGAGGCGCACGGGGTGTTTGTGATCCCCAACCCCTGGGACGCCGGCTCGGCGAAAATGCTCGCCAGCCTCGGCTACCAGGCCCTGGCCACCACCAGCGCCGGGTATGCCTTTTCCCAGGCGCGCCCGGACGGCGGCTTGAGCCTGAACGACACCCTGGAGAACGTCCGCGCCATCGTCGCGGCCAGCCCCTTGCCGGTGGCGGTGGATTTGGAAAACGGTTTCGCCGACGCGCCCCAGGCTTGCGCTCAAGCCATTCTGGCGGCAAGCGAGGCGGGTGCGGTGGGCGGCTCCATCGAAGACGCCACCGGGCGTGCGGGTGATCCTATTTACCCCTTCGACCTGGCGGTGCAGCGTATCGACGCCTGTGTCACGGCGGCGCGCAGCCTGCCGTTCCCGTTTTTGCTGACGGCCCGTGCGGAAAACTTCCTGCATGGCCGCCCGGATCTGGATGACACCATCCGCCGCTTGCAGGCCTTTGCCGAGGCTGGCGCCGACGTGCTCTACGCCCCGGGCCTGCGCACCCCGCAAGAGGTACTGGCGGTGGTGCGCGCGGTGGCGCCCAAACCGGTCAACGTGCTGATGTCCGGGGCGCTCAAGCTCAGCGTGACGCAGCTGGCCGAGATGGGCGTCAAGCGCATCAGTGTCGGTTCGTCCATGGCCCTGGCGGCCTACGGCGCATTTATGGCCGCTGCCCGGGAGATCCAGGAACACGGCACCTTCACCTACACCGACCGCTGCCTGCCTTACGCCCAGGCCAATCAACTGTTCAAGGGCTGACAAACGGTGCGAGTACTGAAAATCCTGCTACTGGCGGTTGTACTGCTGGGCGCCGCGTTGCTGGCGCTGTGGGCAGGCCTGCTGCCGGTGCCGCCAGCCTGGAACCCCTGGGCGCCGCTGGATGTGCGGGCCGCGCCGAACCTGCTGACCCGCTTCAAGTTGCTGCGCCTGCGCGATGACCCGGCGCTGTGTGACCAGGTGCTCAAGGACGCGGGCCTGCGGGTGGCACGGCAAAGCGACAGCCCCGCCGCCACGTGCCCGTTGACCAACACGGTGCGGGTGCAGGGCGGCCCGGTGGCCCTGAGCAGCAGTTTCCTGGCCAGTTGCCCGTTGGCGGTGGCCTTTGCCCTGTTCGACCGCCATGCCCTGCAACCGGCGGCGCACGCGGTGTATGGCCAGAGCGTGGCGCGGGTCGATCACCTCGGCAGTTTCGCCTGCCGCAACATGTACCACCGCCAAACTGGCGCCCTCAGCCAACACGCCCGGGCCAATGCCCTGGATATCGCCGGGTTTCGCCTGGCGGACGGGCGCGCCATCAATGTGCTCAAGGATTGGCCGGGGGAGGGCGCCGACGCGCAGTTCTTGCGGCGGGTGCACGAAGGCGCGTGTGGCCTGTTCAGCGTGGTGCTCGGCCCCGATTACAACGCGGCCCATCGCAACCACTTCCATCTGGACGTGGGGCCGTGGTGGGTGTGCCGTTAAGGGCGTAGCGCAGGTCAGGCGGCGAGGCGCAGGTTGTTCAGAATCAGCGGGCGCGCCCAGCCGATGTCGTAGTTGAGTTGCTTCTGCTGCTCGGCCAGTTCTTCGGCGGCGAAGGCCGGCGCCGGTTTGTCCAGCAACTCCAGTTCGAACTCGGCAATCGGCAGTAACAGCGGCCGTGGCTGAGGCGCCGGGCCGGGTTCTGGAATCGGTTGGCCGGCGTTGAGGACAATAGGGCGCACCCAGCCACTGTCGAAATTCTGCTGTTGCTGTTGGGCGACGATTTCGTCGTCCGGGTAGGGCGGCGCGGGTTTGTCCAGCAGCTCCACTTCAAACTCGGCAATGGGCAGGAACAGTGGCTCGGGCGGGCGGATTTCGGTGTCCTGCACGTCGCATTCGCGCTGGGTGAGGATGTGGCTGAGCAGGTCGGCGCCGGCGGTGGGTTCGAGGGGGCCCTCGATGTCCACCGGTTCCAGCGGCTTGATCGTATTCGTCGCGCTCCCTTGCTGCTCGGCCAGGGCCCGGGCAAAAAAATCTTGCCACAGGTGGCTGACGCCGCTCAGTGCTTGGGAGTTGCGTAGGCCGTAGTCGCCGTGGGGCGAGATAAAGCCTACGAATGTACTGGGAATAATCTCTGACATTTGTCTCGGTCGACGTTCAGCTCTGGCAAAATGCCCGATAGTTTTGTTATCGGCCGTTTTTGCCGATCATTAATTTTTTGGGCGTGTTTTCCATGATTGAACAACCCGCGGCCTGCCGCATCATCGTCCAGGCACTGGACGAGGCGTTCGCCGAACAGACCCGGCACTGGGCCGGCCAACTGGATTTACCCCTGGCCCTGGAGGACGCCGAGTTCGCCTTGCAGGTTGGCGCCCAGGGTTTGCAGCTGCAACAGCTGGGGCCAGACGCGCCGGGGCCGGTGCGGGTGGATTTCGTCGAGGGCGGCGCGGCCCATCGGCGTTTGTACGGCGGCGGCAGTGGGCAGATGATCGCCAAGGCCGTGGGTGTGGGCCAAGGCGTGCGCCCGCGGGTGCTGGACGCCACGGCGGGGCTGGGCAAGGACGCCTTCGTGCTGGCCAGCCTGGGCTGCGAGATGAGCCTGATCGAGCGCCAACCGTTGATCGGCGCCTTGCTGGAGGATGGCCTGGCCCGTGGCGCTGAGGATTTTGAGGTGGCGCCGATCGTTGCGCGCATGCGCCTGCTCAAGGGCAACTCGATCGACGTCATGGGCCACTGGGAAGGCGAACCGCCCCAGGTGATCTACCTGGACCCGATGTTCCCGCACCGTGAGAAAACCGCCCTGGTGAAGAAGGAAATGCGCCTGTTCCGCCCCTTGGTGGGCGACGACCCGGACGCCCCGGCCCTGCTGGCCGCCGCGCTGGCCCTGGCCAGCCACCGGGTGGTAGTCAAGCGCCCGCGCAAAGCGCCGTGCATCGCGGGGCCCAAGCCGAGCCATTCGCTGGACGGCAAATCCAGCCGCTACGACATCTACCCGAAAAAAGCCCTCAAACCCCAGCTGTTGTAGCAAGCGGCCGTCAGTCGAGGCGGTAGGCGCGCATGAACAGCGCAACGACGTCCTGCACGTGGGCCTCGGCCGCCGCGCCGACCACTGGCCCGCCGCAGCCCAGCAGCAGGCGAAAGTTCGCCGCGCCCTTGAGCAGGCAGAAGAAGTGCTCGGCCGCGACCCGTGGGCTGGCGATGCGCAGGGCGCCGATCTGATCGACTTTGGTCAGCAGCCGTTCCATGCCGTTGAGCACCCGTTGCGGCCCCGCCTCGAAGAAAATCTGCGGCAACTGGGGGTCTTGGCTGCCCAGGGCCATGATGAGGCGGTGCAGGTTGACCGAATCCTCGCCGTTAATCAGTTGGTGAAAGCCGCGAGCGATGTTCAACAGCACCTGTTCGATGGGCGCGCCGTCGGGCAATTCGAAAAACAGCGTAGGCAACTGCTCTTCGCACTTGGACATGACGGCGCACGACAGCAGCGTCTCCTTATCGTTGAAGTGGCTGTACACCGTGAGCTTCGACACACCGGCCTCTGCTGCCACCGCATCCATGCTGGTGTTGGCGTAGCCGTTGCTCAAAAACAGCTTTTTCGCCGCATCAAGGATGGCCTGGCGTTTGGCCAGGTCTTTGGGACGGCCGGGGCCGTTGGGGGCAGAAAGATTGTTCGACATTTTTCGCTTTATTACTGGACTGGTGAGTTTGCTATTAATAACATACCGGCAAGTATAATTATTCCTAGCACCATTAGCGAAAGGTCCTTCACCATGTTCCGCTATGTCCTGCCCCTTGCTTTGCCTGCCAGCCTGGCACTTTTTTTGTCTGCCTGCGGCCATGAAGAACCCGCACAAGTCGTGGTGCGCCCGGCCATGGTGGTTCAGCCAGAGCCTTCGGCCCAGGCCATGGACAGCTACCCCGGTGAGGTGAGGGCGCGCTACGAGCCGGACCTGGCGTTCCGCATCGGCGGCAAGGTCAGCCGACGGCTGGTAGATGAAGGCGAGCGGGTCAAGGCCAACCAGCCCCTGGCCGAACTCGACCCCCAGGACGTGCGCCTGCAACTGGAAGCCGCCCGCGCCCAGGTCGCGGCCGCCGAGGCCAACCTGAGCCTGGTGCGTGCCGAGCGCGACCGCTACAAGACCCTGATGGACCGGCAGATGGTCAGCCGCTCGCAATACGACAACGCCGAGAACCTCTACCGCTCCGGCGAGGCGCGCCTCAAGCAGATCAAGGCCGAATTCGACGTGTCCAACAACCAGGCCAGTTATGCGGTGCTGCGTGCGCCCCAGGACGGTGTGGTGGTGCGCCGCGCCGTGGAAGTCGGGCAAGTGGTGTCGGCCGGGCAAACGGTGTTCACCCTGGCCACCGATGGCGAGCGCGAAGTGCTGATTAGCCTGCCGGAGCAGAGTTTTGGCCGTTTCAAGGTCGGCCAGGACGTCTCGGTGCAGTTGTGGACCCAACCGGGCCAGGCGTTCGCCGGGCGCATCCGCGAGTTGTCGCCGTCGGCCGACCCCAAGTCGCGCACCTTCGCCGCGCGCATCACCTTCACCTCCGGCAAAGTCCCCGCCGAGTTGGGCCAGAGTGCCCGGGTGTCGATTCAGGGCGAAGGCGCGGTGCCACTCTCGGTGCCGCTGTCGGCGCTGACCGCAGAAAACGACCAGACCTACGTCTGGCGCGTGGACGCCAACAACGTACTCAAGCGCACCGCCGTGCGCGTCGGCCCGTTTGGCGAAAAAAGCGTGCCGGTGCTCGAAGGCCTGAACGCCAGCGATTGGGTGGTGGCAGCCGGGGTGCATGTGCTTCACGAGGGCCAGCAGGTGCGGCCCGTGGATCGCTCCAACCGCTCGGTTAACCTGGCGGCCAAGGAGTAGTCCTCGATGGGTTTCAATCTTTCCGCGTGGGCGTTGCGTAATCGCCAGATCGTACTGTTCCTGATGCTGTTGCTGGCGGTTGTTGGCGCCTTGTCCTACACCAAGTTGGGGCAAAGCGAAGACCCGCCGTTCACCTTCAAGGCCATGGTCATTCGTACCCAATGGCCCGGGGCCACGGCCGAGGAGGTTTCGCGCCAGGTTACCGAGCGCATTGAAAAGAAGCTGATGGAAACCGGCGAGTACGAGCGCATTGTCTCGTTCTCGCGCCCCGGCGAATCCCAGGTGACCTTCATGGCCCGCGACTCCATGCACTCGGTGCAGGTGCCGGAGCTGTGGTACCAGGTGCGCAAGAAGATCAGCGACATTCGCCACACCTTGCCGCCCGGTATCCAGGGGCCGTTTTTCAACGATGAATTCGGCACCACCTTCGGCAATATCTACGCCCTGACCGGCAGCGGTTTCGACTACGCGGTGCTCAAGGACTACGCCGACCGTATCCAGATCCAGCTGCAACGGGTCAAGGACATCGGCAAGGTCGAGCTGCTGGGCTTGCAGGACGAGAAGATCTGGATCGAGCTGTCCAACCTCAAACTCGCCACCCTCGGCCTGCCTTTGGCTGCGGTGCAGCAGGCCTTGCAGGAGCAGAACGCGGTGTCTACTGCCGGGTTTTTCGAGACCAGCAGCGAGCGTTTGCAGCTACGGGTGTCGGGGAATTTTCAGACGGTAGAAGAGATCAAATCCTTCCCGATCCGCGTGGGTGATCGCACGTTCCGCATCTCCGATGTGGCGGATGTGCGTCGCGGTTTCAACGACCCGCCCGCGCCGCGCATGCGCTTCATGGGCGAAGACGCCATTGGCCTGGCCGTGGCCATGAAAGAAGGCGGCGATATCCTGGTGCTGGGCAAGGCGCTGGAAGTGGAGTTCGCCCGCGTCCAGAAAAACCTCCCTGCCGGCATGGAGTTGCGCAAGGTTTCCGACCAACCGGCAGCGGTGAAGACCGGCGTCGGCGAGTTCGTGCGGGTGCTGGTGGAGGCCCTGGTGATCGTGCTGCTGGTGAGCTTCTTCTCCCTCGGCGTGCGTACCGGCATGGTGGTGGCCCTGGCGATTCCGCTGGTGTTGGCCATGACCTTTGCCAGCATGTATTACCTGGGCATCGGCCTGCACAAGATCTCCCTCGGTGCTCTGGTGCTGGCGTTGGGCCTGCTGGTGGACGACGCGATCATTGCGGTCGAGATGATGGCCATCAAGATGGAGCAGGGCTACGACCGCATCAAGGCCGCCAGCTACGCCTGGACCAGCACCGCGTTCCCTATGCTCACCGGCACCCTGATTACCGCGGCTGGGTTCCTGCCGATTGCCACCGCGCAGTCCGGCACCGGCGAGTACACCCGTTCGATTTTCCAGGTGGTGACCATCGCGCTGCTGGCCTCCTGGGTCGCGGCCGTGGTGTTCGTGCCGTACCTGGGCGAGAAGCTGCTGCCAGACCTGGCCAAGCTGCACGCCGCCAAGCACGGCACCACCGATGGCGCCACCGACCCTTACGGCACGCCGTTTTACCAGCGCGTGCGGCGGGTGGTGGAGTGGTGCGTGCGCCGGCGTAAAACGGTGATCGGCCTGACTATCGTGTTGTTCGTCGCCTCGGTGGTGCTGTTCCGCTTCGTGCCCCAGCAGTTCTTCCCGGCCTCCGGGCGGCTGGAGCTGATGGTCGACCTGAAACTGGCCGAGGGCGTGTCCCTGAGCAACACCGCCGAGCAGGTCAAGCGCCTGGAAGCCTTGCTCAAGGACCACGCCGGCATCGACAACTATGTGGCCTACGTGGGCACCGGTTCGCCGCGTTTCTACCTGCCCCTGGACCAACAACTGCCGGCGGCGAGCTTCGCCCAGTTCGTGGTGCTGGCCAAGACCATCGAAGACCGCGAAAGCCTGCGCACCTGGCTGATCGAGACCCTCAACGAGCAGTTCCCGATGATGCGCTCGCGGGTTACGCGCCTGGAAAACGGCCCGCCCGTGGGCTACCCGGTGCAGTTCCGGGTGACCGGCGAGCACATCGAAGAGGTGCGCGCCCTGGCCCGCAAAGTGGCGGCCAAGGTGCGCGAGAACCCCCATGTGGTCAATGTGCACCTGGATTGGGAAGAACCGAGCAAAGTGGTGTACCTCAACATCGACCAGGACCGCGCCCGCGCCCTGGGCGTGAGCACCGCCAACTTGGCCAAGTTCCTGCAAAGCTCGCTCACCGGGTCGGCCGTCAGCCAATACCGCGAAGACAACGAGTTGATCGAGATCCTGCTGCGCGGCACCGTTCACGAACGCACTGAGCTGTCGTTGCTGCCAAGCCTGGCGGTGCCCACCGATAACGGCAAAAGCGTGGCGCTGTCGCAGATCGCCACCCTGGAGTACGGCTTCGAGGAAGGCATCATCTGGCACCGCAACCGCTTGCCCAACGTCACGGTGCGCGCCGATATCTACGACAAAGAGCAACCGGCCACCCTGGTCAAGCAGATCCTGCCGACCCTGGAGCCGATCCGCGCCGAACTGCCAGATGGCTATTTGCTGGACGTGGGTGGCACGGTGGAAGACTCCACCCGTGGGCAGAACTCGGTGAAGGCCGGCGTGCCGCTGTTCATCGTGGTGGTGCTGACCCTGCTGATGCTGCAACTGCGCAGCTTCTCGCGCACCTTCATGGTGTTCTTGACCGCGCCATTGGGGTTGATCGGGGTGACGTTGTTCCTGATGGTGTTCCGCCAGCCGTTCGGCTTCGTGGCCATGTTGGGCACCATCGCGTTGTCGGGGATGATTATGCGTAACTCGGTGATCCTGGTGGACCAGATCGAGCAGGACATCAAGGCCGGGTTGCGCCCATGGCAAGCCATCATCGAAGCCACGGTGCGGCGTTTCCGCCCCATCGTGCTTACCGCCCTGGCGGCGGTGCTGGCGATGATCCCGCTGTCACGCAGCGTGTTCTTCGGGCCGATGGCAGTGGCCATCATGGGTGGCCTGATCGTCGCCACGGCCCTGACCCTGCTGTTTTTGCCAGCGCTGTATGCGGCGTGGTTCAGGGTCAAGAAGGAAGCCGCCTAAAGGCCGCAGGCCCTTGTGGTAGCCACCTCTGTGGGGCGGGCTTGCTCGCGATAGCGATCTGATAGCCGACAGGGATGTTGGCTGTGCTGCCGCCATCGCGGGCAGCGCCCGCCCCACAGTTGAACTGTGGGGCGGGTGGCTCTGTGGGAGCGAGCCTGCTCGCGATGGCGGCACGCAGTGGCGGTGACGAATGGTAGGGCTAAGACAGTTGCTCCCACAGTTGCCCCTTCATTTTCCTCAAGGCTTTACAGCGTCCCAAACACCTTCTTCGCCAAACTAGTGGCAGCGGCCGCCGGGTTTTGGCGGATGTTGGCTTCTTGCTTGCCGATCATCTCGAACAAGCCGTTGAGGGCCTGTTCGGTCACGTAGCCTTCGATATTCGCGCTCTTGGCGTCCAGCACGCCCAGGGTCGCGGCTTGCCCGGCAAAGGCGTTGTACTGCTGCGCCAGGCCCACTTTGTCGGTGGCTTGCTTGACGATGGGCAGGAACTTGGCGCGGATCTGCTCGCGGCTGGTCTTGCTCAGGTATTGGGTGGCCGAGTCTTCGCCGCCGCTGAGGATGCCCTTGGCGTCGTCCACGGTCATCTTCTTCACCGCGTCCACCAGCAGCGCCTGGGCCTGCGGCACAGCGGCTTCGGCGGCTTTGTTCATGCTGGTTTCCAGTTCGTCGACCTGGGCGCCCATGCCGAACTGCTTCATTTTCTTGGCGACCTTGCCCAGTTTGCCCGGCAGTTCGATTTTCACTTCGGGGTTATTGCTAAAGCCCCCGGGTGCGCCCAATTGCTTGACGGCGATTTGCGCGCCCTGGGTCAAGGCGTCCTTGAGCCCGCCGGTGGCGTCTTTTTGCGACAGGTCGCTCAGGGACAAGGCCAGCGCACTGGCGCTGACCAACAGGCCAGCACACAGGCCGGCAAAACGAAGGGAGGGACGGAGCATGGCGGTTTCCTTGGGCGGCAGGGGTGGTTAACGGACTTGATCGACGCGTACTTTCAATGGCTGCGGGTCTTGGCCATTGAGTTGCACGGCGTGGTGCTCGGTGGTGAT
Organism: Pseudomonas sp. MF08817; assembly: GCF_059862705.1. NCBI lineage: Bacteria > Pseudomonadati > Pseudomonadota > Gammaproteobacteria > Pseudomonadales > Pseudomonadaceae > Pseudomonas > Pseudomonas sp. MF08817. The sequence goes on along the minus strand of NZ_JCBCUY010000001.1, from coordinate 73,199 downwards.
GAACAGCAACTTGCCATCGGCCTCGATGCGGGCGCTGACCGAGTAGCGATGGCCGGGCTCCACCAGCAACGGATCGTAAGTGAGGTGGAACGGCAGCGGCACCTGGCCTTTGATCGGCCCGCTCTGCTGGTCGAGGACCCGCGCCGGGGCGTCGGCCAGGGACACGTCTTGCAGGCTGACACTGAGGGTGGCGTTAGGCGGCAGCGCGATGCGTTGCAGGTAGAAGACTTCGCCGTCGAGGCTGGCCTTGGCGGCCGGGGTCGGGCTCTGGCAGGCGCTGAGCAGCGCGGCGAGGGCAAGCAGGGAGAGTTTTTTCATCGCAGGGTTCCTTATCGTGGGCGCCTTACCAAACAGGCGCCTACGACAATCTAGCGGATTTGCGCCGCCAGGGGCCTACCGATTCACTCCAGCTCTGCCGCGTCCTCGCTGCGGTGCAGGGCCACCTGACGGATCGACAGGCGGATTTCCGCCGGCAATACGCGCTTGGCCGCGCCTTCGGCCAACTCGCCGAGCATCGGGTGGTAGCTGAGTTTGCCGGCCTCGTCGCGGCGCAGCACGCCTTGGTCGAGCAGGGTCTGGATAAAGTGGCGGAACAGGCTCTTGTCGAAGAATTCCGGGGCGTTAAGGCCATGCAGGATCGATAGGCGCTGGGCCATGACGGTGCACAGGTCTTCCAGTTCTTCGGCGCTGATGCTGTTCTGGCCGCTGTTGAGCAGCAACGAGATGGCCATATAGAAGCGTTGCAGGGTCTGGGCGATGCTCTTGGACAGCAGGGTCAGTAGCACGAAGTGCCGCGAACTCGGCGCCGGGCGCAGGTAGGCGTCCTTCTCGAAGCGCAGCAGGCCCTGCTCAACGAACGCCTCCAGCCATTGGTCGACCACCGCGTCCAGTTCTTCCAGCGACCACCGGATGAACAGCTCCGATTGCAGGTACGGATACAGCGCACGGGTGTAGCGCAGGATCTGTTCGCGGCTCATGCGTGAGGTGCTCTGGAAGAAACTGGCGAGCAACGCCGGCAGGGCGAAGATGTGCAGCACGTTATTGCGATAGTAGGTCATCAGGACGGCGTTCTGCTCGTCCAGGTAGTGGATTTTGCCCAGGGCGTCGCTCTGCTCGGCCAACAGGTTCATGCCCTTGACGTGCTCGATCAGCGCCCGCCCGTCGCCTTCGGGCAGCGTGGTGTGGGGCGAGTAGGGCACCCGGCGCAGCAGCGCCAGGTACAGGTCCAGCACCCGCGCCATCGCTCGGTCGTCCAGGGCCAGGCGCGTGGTGGAGAGCAGCGCCAGGGCCACCAGGTTGACCGGGTTGACCGCCGCCGCTTCGTTGAGGTGGCGCGCCACGCGCTCGCCGAGGCGATGGGTGGTTTCGCTCAGCCACGCCGGTTTGAACTGCGGGCCCAGGTCCTGGCTGCGCCAGCCCGGTTGTTCGCTGTCAAGAAACTGCGCCAGTTTGATCGGCTCGCCGAAGTTCACCGCCACTTGGCCAAAACGCTGCTTAAGGGCGCCAATCACCTTGAAAATGTCGAAGATCGACTCTTTTTTCTTGCTCGCACCGCGCAATTCGCCCAGGTACGTGCGGCCTTCGAGCACCCGCTCATAGCCGATGTACACCGGCACGAACACGATGGGCATGCGCGAGGAGCGCAGGAAGCTGCGCAGGGTAATGGCCAGCATGCCGGTTTTCGGTTGCAGCATGCGCCCGGTACGCGAGCGCCCGCCCTCCACGAAGTATTCCACCGGGAAGCCTTTGGTGAACAACGTGTGCAGATATTCGTTGAACACCGAGGTATAGAGCGGATTGCCCTTGAACGTGCGGCGCATGAAAAACGCCCCGCCACGGCGCAGCAGGCTGCCGATCACCGGCATGTTGAGGTTGATCCCGGCGGCAATGTGCGGCGGGGTCAGGCCATTGCGAAACAGCAGGTAGGACAGCAGCAGGTAGTCGATATGGCTGCGGTGGCACGGTACGTAGATCACCTCATGCCCCGGCGCGATCTGCTGCACACCCTCGATATTGTTGACCTTGATGCCGTCGTAGATTTTGTTCCAGAACCAGCTCAACACCACTTCCAGGAAGCGGATGGCGGTGAAGGTGTAGTCCGAGGCGATTTCGTTGCCGTAGCGCAAGGCCAGGGCCTTGGCTTTGTCGGGCGAGATGTTCTCGCGCTCGGCTTCGTCGAGGATCGCCTGCTTGACCAACGGCTGGTTGAGCAAGCCCTTGACCAGGTTGCGGCGGTGGGAAATGTCCGGGCCGATCACCGCGCTTTTGAGGTGGCGAAAGTGCACCCGCAAAATGCGCTGGGCCATGCGCACGGTGCGTTCGTGGCCCTTGTTGTGTTCGATCAGTTCGCGCAGGTGGATGGGCGCGGAGAACTGCACGCGGGTCTTGCGGCCCAGGATCATGATGCTCAGCAAGCGGCGCAGGCGCCCGGTGACCGCCCAACTGTCGGCGAACAGCAGCTTCCAAGGGCTGGACTCACTGCCCGGCGATTGCCCCCAGAACACACTGACCGGAATGATCTGCGCGTCTTCGGCGGCGTTCTGGGTCAGGGTGCTGACCAGCCGGGTGAGGGTCGGCGGCGCGCCGCGTTTGTCCTGGCGGCCCAGCCAGTCGGGCTCGGGCGTGAGGTAGAAAAACGCCGCCGGCTCCATCAGGTTGCCCACCGATACCGGCAATACCGGGCGCGGCAGGCCGGCCTTGGTGCACTCGGTATCGAGCACGGCCAGGTCGGTCAGCGAAGGGTTTTGCAGGACGTAGAACACCGGACGACTGCGGTCGAGGTTGAGGGTGAAGGACGACTGGTTGATCGTTTCCGAGCGCACCCAGAGGTACAACAGTCGGCGCAAGGTGCCAAACACAAGACGGCGGAACGGGGAGCGGGTCATACGGCTTCTGCATGAGTTAAAAAAACCGAGCGGGCGCTCGGGCCGCTAGTGTGCCGTATCCGCGGAAAATCGGCAAAAAAGCGGCGAATGAGCGGGAAATATCGCGACAGGGCGGGCACAGCGCCCTGTGGGAGCGAGCTTGTTCGCGAGGGCGGTACATCTTTCAACACGGATGTTGGCTGGGTGGACGTTATCGCCAGCAGGCTGGCTCCCGCAGTGGTGACTGTTGGCGGTGTTGTCGCGGGGCTTACTGCAGGAACTGCGCGAAATTCACCCCGGTACCCGCCGGGCGCACGTCTTCGAGGTAGGCGTCCTTGTCGGCGCTCAGTTCCAGGCTCACCGTGGATTTGCGCTTGCCTTCGTTGCGTACCACCAGGCCTTCCATTTTTTCGCGCAGGAACACAGTGGGCACTTTCAGGTGCAGCAACTGGTCGCTGGCGGGGCTGTGCAGCAGCAAGTGAATCCACTCGTATTGGCCGATGGCCAGGCGCGCCAGGGGTATATCGAACCACCAGATGTTCTTGTTGCGGTTCAACTCGGTGAAGTGGCAGTTGTTGACGCCCAGCACGGCACCGCCCAGTTCCTGGTTTCTGCGGGCAATGGCCTGCGCTTTATTGAGTTTCATGACATACCTGCACGGTTGGATCTTCGGCGCGTGGCCGCAAATAAGGTGCGCATTCTCGGGGGTTGCGCCGCAAACATAAAGCCCAACCTGCGCCGGGCCTTGAAAAGCCGCCGGGAAAATAAATGAAACTTGCCCAGAACGCTCCCGGTCAACCTTTACGCAAGCACTCGAATCACCCGGATAGTTACCAGGAGAATCACCATGAGTAGCACCAGCGATAAAGTCAAAGGCATGGCCAACGAAGCGGTCGGCAACGTCAAGCAAGGCGTGGGCAAGGCCACCGATAACGACAAACTGCGTGCCGAAGGCAAAGCCCAGGAATTGAAGGGCGAAGCGCAACAGGCTGTCGGCAAAACCAAGGACGCCATCAAGAAAGGCGTCGATAAGGCGTAAGTTGAAGTGCGTTTTAGTGTCACTGAGCGGCCATCCTTGGATGGCCGCTTTTGTAGGTGCAATGAACCGAAACTGTAGGCATGAGGTCAATTAGGCTACTTTGGTGTAGAACATCCGCTTTCAAAAACCACCCGAATAAACGCCCTTGAGTCGCCCCCGACTTCACACCTTTTTGCGGCGAAAGGAGACGCTATGATTTTCCCGGATTTGAAAGGCCTGCCCCTGCACCGCGTGATGCTGCGTACGGTCACGGAGTTCGTTGACGACGAAATGTCCACCTACGCCTCGGCGCTGGCCTATCAGATGCTGTTTTCCCTGTTCCCCTTCCTGCTGTTCCTGATCGCCCTGATCGGTTTCCTGCATTTACCGGATTTCTTCTCCTGGTTGCGCCTGCAATCGGAACTGGTGCTGCCGCCCCAGGCCCTGGAGCAGGTCAACCCGGTCATCGACCAACTCCAGCAATCGAAGGGCGGCCTGCTCTCGGTGGGTATCGTTATTGCCCTGTGGACCGCCTCGGCGGGCGTGCGGCTGATGATGAGCGCAATGAACGCCGCCTACGACGTGGTCGAGGGCCGGCCGATCTGGAAACGCTTTCCGCTGTCGATTTTCTACACCGTAGGCATCGCCGGCATGCTGCTGGCCGCCGCCGCGCTGATGGTGCTGGGCCCGCAGGTGATGGCTTGGGTGGCCGGGCAGGTGGGCATGGAAGACTTCATCGTCACCCTCTGGACCGTGCTGCGTTGGCCGCTGATCGTGATTTTGCTGATGGTGGCCGTGGCGTTGATCTACTACGTGATGCCGGACGTGCAGCAGGAATTTCGCTTCATCACCCCAGGTTCCGTGCTGGCGGTGGTGGTGTGGATCATCGCGTCCCTGGGCTTTGGCTACTACGTGAAAACCTTCGCTGACTACAACGCCATGTATGGCAGTATCGGCGCGATCATCGTATTGCTGCTGTACTTCTATATCTCCGCCGCGGTGCTGTTGCTGGGGGCGGAAATGAACGCAGTGATCGAGCACATGTCGGCCGATGGCAAAAATCCTGGTGAGAAGGACATGCCTGGGCACGGCGAAAAACAACACGTGTCGGGACTGGGCCGGGACCACTCGCTCAAGCCGACCACAGACGAAGCCTGAAGATGATCCGTGAAATCCTGAAAATGGGCGACGAACGCCTGCTGCGCATCGCGCCACCCGTCCCACCGCACATGTTCGACAGCGCCGAGTTGTGGCAACTGATCGACGACATGTTCCAGACCATGGAACACGTCGGCGGTGTTGGCCTGGCCGCGCCCCAGGTGGGCGTCAACCTGCAACTGGTAGTGTTCGGCTTCGAACACAGCGAGCGCTACCCGGACGCCGAGGCAGTGCCGCAGACCATCCTGATAAACCCGCTGATTACGCCCCTGGCGCCGACCCTCGAAGAGGGTTTCGAGGGCTGCCTGTCGGTGCCCGGGCTGCGGGGTGCGGTGCAGCGCTACCAGCACATCCGCTACGAAGGCTTCGACCCCAAGGGCGAGCCGATCGTGCGCATGGCCTCGGGCTTTCACGCGCGGGTGGTGCAGCACGAGTGCGATCACCTGATCGGGCGCCTGTACCCGTCGCGCATCAGCGATTTCAGCAAGTTCGGCTTTATTGACGTGATGTTCCCGGACCTGCCGCACGGCACGCTGGAGTAGCCTGCAGCGCCACCAGCGCCTTGTTGCGCCGGTAGCGCGCCAACCGTTCGGCCAGGGCCTGGGGCAGGGCGCACTGGCTGCAAAACCCCAGTTTTTCGTAGAAGCCTTGCAAGTCCGGGTGGCAGAACAGCCACACCGGGCCGTCGAGCGGGGCGATAGCCTGTGCCACCAGGCCACTGGCGATCTGCCGGCCACGGTAGGCCGGGTCAACGAACAACCCGGTCAGCCAATGCCCCTGTGCCATCGGCCGCAGGTTCAATGCAGCGACGATCTGCGCCTCTTTCGCCACCCACGAAACCCCTTCGCGGCTACTGCGCATGGCGGTGTCGTGGCTGCGGTAAAACTTGTTGAGCAAGGGCAGATGCAGGTCGGGCAATGCTTGGAAATTCAGCTCGGGCATGGTTTTAGAGGGCTTTTTCGGGGAACTGGGCAGTTAAATCGGGCAAATGGCATTCTGCCAGGCAATTGGTGTTATACCTCAACGTTACCTTCCCGTATGAGTGGAGCACGCATCATGGCCAAAGGCATGGATTCAAAGAAAGCCGCGAAAAAGAAACCGGCAAAAACCGCCGACGAAAAACGCGCCGATAAAAAAGCCAAGAAGGTCGGCGTTTTCGGCCACTGATAGATCCTCGCGCCAAGCCCGTTTGTCGGGCTTGGCCTTAGTTTGCCCAGGCAAACTTCCCTCGATAATGGCCGACTAGCTTGCGCCTGAGCAAAAGTGGCGAGGAGCTATGGCTGGAGGCCCGCTACAGGCCGGTGCTGGGCCCGGACCGGCAAGTGCACCGCGTGCTTAAAGTGGCCTCCAATATCAGCGAACGGATCAACCTGGAACACGAAAACCCAACGCCATCGGCCACGCCCTGGCGGTCAGGTTGGCTGTGCCAGCCTCATCGCTGACGAGCCCGCTCCCACGCAAGCCCTCCCCTGCAACCGCTATACCGCCGCCATGCCCTCACTCTTGAGCTTCATCTCTTGCTCGCTCGTGACCTTGGCGAACTCTATTTCTTCGGCCATGCGCTTGGCGATTTTCTGCTCGATATCGAACTGCACCGCTGGCGGCATGGCTTTGATCTCTTCTTCGGTGAGGTTCATTTCCAGGAGGAGCTTGGCCCGCAGGCGCTGTTCGGGCGTCTGGTGCATGTATTCGAGAAAATCCTTGAGGGCGTTGCTCTGCTTGCTGCCGTCGGTGGCGTGGGTGGCCGTTTCGGCTTTGGTGGTGGGCGGCACCTTGGTGGTGTCTGCGCTGTTCTGCACGCTGTGCAGCACGGCGTTGAACTGGGTGCTGGCCGCCGCCGAGGTGGCGGGGTCTTTGTCGGGGCGGATGCCCAGTTGCAGCACCGGGCTGGTCTGAACGTTGAGTGACATGATTCAAATCCTTGAACGATGGGAACGCCAAGGCCTTGAGCAAATTGCGTGCCTGCCCCGCAAAGCCCCGGTTTCATGGGGTTTTGGCGGGGCTGAGCGGTGAGGGTTTTCCCCTGGGCGGAAGGTTTTTGCCGCTGTCAGGCCGGGTCGGGCAGGGCCGAGGCGGGCAGGCCGAACACGCGGTCGAACAGCCAGTTGAAGGCAAAGGTGTAGCAGGGGATGAACAGAATCAGGGCCAGGTCCAGGAGGAAGGCGGCCCAGAGGCTGATGCCCATCCACCCGGCGATCAACGGGATCAGGAACACGATCAGCGTCAACTGGAACCCCACCGCGTGGGCGATGCGCCGCTTGACGGTGCGGGTGCGCGACGGCTGGCGGCTTTCCCAGCGCTCGAACAGGGTGGTGTAGATGAAGTTCCAGGCCACCGCGATGCTGGTGATGACCACTGCCAGCGGCCCGGTGCTGCTTGGCGAAGTGCCGGACAGTAGCGCCAGGCCGAGGGCGGAGAAGGTCATGCCGAACACCTCGAACAACGAGACATAGACCAGTTTGCGTTTGACGCCTTGCATGGGGGATTCCTTGTGCGCGTGATGGGGGCCAGGCTTTTTTGTGGGCAGGGCTGGCGCTGGGCGCAGAAGGTAGCTTCAATGCGGCTGATAGAAAAAGTCAGTAGCTTTCAGTTTTATTGATAGGTGGTGCCGTGAGTTTCAGCCCTTCGAGTATTGAATTGTTCCTTGCCGTGATCGAACGCGGCTCGTTTTCTGCCGCCGCCCGGGCCTTGGGCAAGGTGCCGTCGGCGGTGAGCATGGGTATCGCCAACCTGGAGGCCGAGTTGGGGTACGCCCTGTTTGACCGCAGCCACCGCGAACCCCAGCCCACGGCGCTGGCCAATGCCCTGGTGCCCCATGCGCGGTTGATCGCCGAGCAGCTCAAGCAACTGCAAGTGCACGCGTTGCAGTTGTCGTTGGGGTTGGAGAGCAAGTTATCCATCGGCGTGGTGGCGGATATTGGCCCTTCGCGGTTGCTGGCGGCCATTAAGGTGATTGCCCAGCGCCATCCCTTGTTGGACATCGAAGTGCTGACCGCGCCCCAGGACGATGTCCTGCATTTGCTGCACAGCGGCCGCGTCAGTGTGTGCCTGGCCTTCGCCGGGTTGGCGGTGAACGTGTTGGAGCGTTTCCAGTTCATTGGCAGCGAGCAACTGGTGGCCACCATCGGCGCCGCCCACCCGGCGTTTGCCGGGGCGCATGGGCCGCTGTACCTGGAAGACCTGGTGAACGTGCGCCAGATCCTCGTCGCCAGCCGCGACCTGCCCCTGGCCGACGCCCGGCCGCTGGTGGCCGAGTCGTACTGGCGCACCGATAGCCTGGCAATGGCCCTGGACATGGTGGAAAGCGGCATCGGTTGGGGCAACTTCCCCCTCTCGGTGGTGGCGCCGCTGCTGGCCGCCGGGCGGCTCAAACGCCTGGATTTTCACAACACCGAAAACGGCCTGCTGCTGCCGTTGCACGTGGTGTGGCTGAAAAACCAACCCCTGGGCAAAGGCGCCGCTGCCTTCGTGCAACTGCTGACCCCACCGTTGTTGTAGCCAGCGGGCGAGCCCGCCTCCTATAAAAAAGGCAACGTCGTCGGTGTTTTCCACGCCTATAAGGCGCTTCTGAGCCACGCCAACAATGCCGTCATGGCGCCGTCGGGCTCCGGGGTTTGCCGGCGCAGGAGGTAGTAGGCGCTGCCATCGGGAACAAAGCCCCAAGGCGCCACCAGCAGGCCCGATTGCAGGTCGTCGCGCACCAGTTGCCACGGGGCAATTGCCAGGCCTAGCCCGGCCACGGCCGCTTGCAGGCTGAAGTAGAAATGCTCGAAGACTTGCTCCGCGGGCTCTGGCGTCGGGCTGGCGGTGGCTTCGAGCCAATGGCTCCAGGCCTGGGGCCGGGTGGCGCTGTGCAGGCGCGGGGCGTCGCGGGCCAGCCGGGGCTGGCCGTTGTGCAGGGGCGCCCAGTGCGCGGATCGGTCGGGGCGGCACACCGGGCCGACGCTTTCGTCGAACAGCCAATCGGCGTGGGCATCGGCGGGCCAAGGGAAATCCTGGCGGCGAATGGCCAGGTCGATACCGTCCTTGAACGAAAACGGCCCGCCCCCGGCCACCAGTTGCAGGCTGATGCCCGGGTGGGCGGCGTAGAACGCCGGAATCCGTGGGATCAGCCAACGCATCAGCAAGGTTGGCTCGCAGGACAGCACCAGCGGTGCGCTCGGACTGGGGGTACGCAAGCGGCGGGCGGTGGTTTCCAGTTGATCGAAGGCGTTCTCCACCGTTTGCAGCAGTTCACGCCCGGCGTCAGTGAGAAACACTCGGTGGCTGCGGCGCTCGAACAGGGCCGTTTGTAGGTCGTCCTCCAAGGCCCGTACGGCGCGGCTGATGGCCCCGTGGGTGAGGTGCAGCGCGGCGGCGGCGCGGGTGAAGCTCTCCAGGCGCGCGGCCATCTCGAAGCAACGCAGGGCGCTGAGGGGCGGCAGGCGGCGCTTGGCAGTCTGTGAGTTTTTATCACCGAGAGTGTCAGTTTTCATCGTTCGCCTGGCCGCCCTGTAGCCATTAAAGTGTGGCGCTGATTCTATACCCCGGAGCGCGGCCCATGACTGAACTGTTAGTTGTAATCACCATAACCGTGCTGGCGGTGCTCAGCCCCGGGCCGGACTTTGCCATGGTCACCCGCAACAGCCTGCTGCTGTCGCGGCGCCACGGGGTGATGACGGCGCTGGGGATTGGCTTGGGGGTGATGGTCCATGTCGCCTACACCGTGCTTGGCGTGGGCTTGGTGGTGCGCGAGTCGCTGCTGCTGTTCACCGCGTTGAAAGTGGCGGGGGCGTTGTACCTGATCTACCTGGGCGTGCAGATGCTGCGCGCCAAGCCCCAGGCCGAGGCGGCGGGGCAACTTGGCGCGGTGCAGCAGTCGCTGTGCAAGGCCTTGCGCACCGGGTTTTTGACCAATGCGCTGAACCCCAAGACGATGATTTTCGTGGTCAGCCTGTACCTGCAAGTGCTGCAACCGAACACGCCGCTGGCGCTGCAACTGGGTTACGGCGCGATCATCGTCGCCGCGCACTGGCTGTGGTTCGTGGCGCTGGCGCTGTTTTTTTCCGCGCCGGCCATTCGCAACCGCTTGATGGGCTACAAGCGGCGCATCGACCAGGTGTTCGGTGGCGTGCTGGTGGTGTTCGGCGCCTTGCTGGGGCTGATGAGCGTGCGCGGCTAGGTGCTTTCGCGCACTTTGAGTTCAAAACCCATGTCCTGCACCGGTTGCGCCACGCGGTTGCCGGCCATCAGCACCAGCATCTGCTCGGCGGCGCGCCGGCCGATGGCTTCGCGCGGGGTGCTGATGCTGCTCAGGCGCGGCACCATGTGGGCCGAGGCGGGCAGGTCGTTGAAGCCCAGGATCGCCACGCGCCCGGGCACTTCGATGCCGCTGCGCAGGGCTTCGAGCAGGGCGCCGTGGGCCAGGTCGTCGTTGCCGAAGAAGATCGCGTCCACTTGCGGTTGGCTGGCCATCAGGTGCAGGAACAGTTCGCCGCCCAGGCCCACCGAGGAGGGCCGCGGGGTCAGCACTTCCAAGTCCGGGTTGTATAGGCCGGCCTGCTGCAAGCCGCGGCGAAAGCCCTCGCCGCGCAGCAGGGTGCGTTGGTCCAGTTGCGCGCCGATGTAGGCCAGGTGTTTGCGCCCGCGGGCAATCAGGTGGGCGGCGGCGGTTTCGCCCGCGCTGACTTGGGAGAAACCCACGCAATTGACCCCGGCGCCGGCGTCCAACTCCATCATGTACACGCACGGCACCTGGCTGGCGTCGATCATGCGCCGGGCGCTTTCGGTGCGGTCGAAACCGGTGAGTAACAGGCCTCGGGGCTGATAGGCCATGTAGTTGCGCAGCAGGTTTTCCTCTTCGTCGCGGCAATAGTGGTAGTTGCCGATCAGCACCTCGAAGCCCTTGGGCCGCAGCACCTGGTGGATGGCTTCCAGGGTGTCGATGAACAGCAGGTTGGACAGCGACGGCACCAGCACCACCACCGAATGGCTCTGGGCCGAGGCCAGGGCGCGGGCGGCAGGGTTGACCACGTAGTTGAGGTCCAGGGCGGCTTGGCGCACCTTTTCCACCAGCGCCGGGGCCACGGTGCTGATGCCGCGCAGGGCGCGGGACGCGGTGATGGGGCTGACGCCGGCCAGGCGTGCGACTTCATTGAGGGTAGGGCGGCCCGTGGTGCGGGGGTTTTTATCGTTTTTAGGGGAGGTCATCAGGCTGCTTGCCAAACAAAATTCGAGGCACTAAGGTAGCGCTGTCTCGATGTGCCTGCAATTGGCATGAACCGTGGGTTGCCTGATCCCGTTCCTGTCGGTCGAGACCCCCCATAAAAACGAGAGAAGGCGCCGATAGGGCCTGTTTTTGCACCCGCATCAAATTCGCAAAGATAGCGCTGTCTGCGTTCTGAGGTGTTCCATGAGTCAACCCGTTACTGCTTTGGTCATCATGGGGGTCGCCGGTTGCGGCAAGTCCAGCGTGAGCCAGGCCATTTGCACCCTCAGCGGCGCCACCGGCATCGAAGGCGACACCTTTCACCCGGCCGCGAACATCGAAAAGATGAGCGCCGGCATCCCCTTGGACGACAACGACCGCGCCGGTTGGCTCGATAGCCTGTGCGCAGAGCTGCGCCGTGCCCTCGCGGCGGGCGAGCACCCGGTGCTGACCTGTTCGGCCCTCAAGCGCAGCTACCGCGAACGCCTGCGCAGCGCCTCGCCGGGGCTGGGTTTCGTATTTTTAGAATTGAGTCGCGAAGTGGCCGCCGACCGCGTGGCTCATCGCCCGGGGCATTTCATGCCTGCCACCTTGATCGACAGCCAGTTCGCCACCCTCGAATCACCGGTGGGCGAGCCGCGCACCCTGGCCCTTGATGCCTCGACCCACAGCGTCGAGCAACTGGCGAGCCAGGCCACCCGGTGGTGGATCGAACACGGCCTCACGCCGCGCGCCTGAGGCGCGGGGCAAAAAGATAGCGCTGTCTGGCAACCCAACCTTCCACACCCGCTTTAATAACAACAACAAACAGGAGAAACCCCATGTTTGGTCTGTCCCACGAGACGTTCCTGCTGTTAGACGCAGTGGTTACGGTGATCGGCCTGATCGTGCTGATTACCCAGTTCAAGCTCCATCCCTTCATCGCCCTGATTATCGCCGCCGCGTTTTTGGGGCTGACGTCGGGCATGCCCATCGGCACCATCATCAAGGCCTTCCAGGACGGGTTTGGCGGCGTGCTGGGGTTTGTCGGCATCATCCTGGCGCTGGGCACCATGCTCGGCAAAATGATGGCCGAGTCGGGGGGCGCCGATCAGATCGCGCAAACCCTGATCCGCGCCTTCGGCAAGGAGCGAGTGCAGTGGGCGATGATGTTCGCGGCGTTTCTGGTGGGCATCCCGTTGTTCTTCGAGATCGGCTTTGTGCTGCTGATTCCCTTGGTGTTTATCGTGGCGCGGCGTACCGGCGTGTCGCTCATCAAGATCGGCATCCCGCTGCTGGCCGGCCTTTCGGCGGTGCATGGCCTGGTGCCACCGCACCCGGGGCCGCTGCTGGCCATCGGCGTGTTTGGCGCGGACATCGGCAAGACCATCCTCTATGGCCTGATCGTCGCGCTGCCCACGGCCATCATCGCCGGGCCGATCTACGGCACCTTTATCTCCAAGTACATTCCCGGTAACCCGTCCCAGGAACTGGTGGACCAACTGGCCCGCGAGCCGGCGTCCGAGACGTTGCCAAGCTTCGCCATTACCTTGGTCACCGTGCTGCTGCCGGTGTTCTTGATGCTGCTCAAGACGTTTGCCGACGTGGCCTTCACCGATGGCCATTGGTTGCGCACCTGGATGGACATGGTCGGCCACCCCATCTCGGCACTGCTGCTGGCGTTGCTGCTGTCGCTATACACCTTCGGCCACCGCCAGGGCATTGGTTCCAAGCAGATCCTCAAGTTGCTCGACGCCAGCCTCGCGCCGACCGCGGCGATCATTCTTATCATCGGCGCCGGTGGCGGTTTCAAGCAGATGCTGGTGACCAGTGGGGTGGGTGACGTGATCGGCCATATGGCGGTGAACGCGCAAATCTCGCCGATCCTGCTGGCCTGGCTGGTGGCGGCGGTGATCCGCATCGCCACGGGTTCGGCGACGGTGGCGACCATTACCGGGGCGGGCATTGTGGTGCCGGTGGTGGGGATGATTCCGGGGGTGAACCGCGAGTTGCTGGTGCTGGCCACCGGCGCCGGTTCGTTGATTCTGTCCCACGTCAACGACGCGGGGTTTTGGCTGGTCAAGCAGTATTTCAATATGACCGTGGCCGAAACCTTCAAGACCTGGACCGCGATGGAAACCATCCTCTCGGTGGTGGCCTTGATCTTTATCCTGCTGCTGTCGTTGGTGGTCTAAGCCAAGTGGCTGTTGGGGGAACCGGGCCCGGCCCGGCTCCCCATTGTCGCCCTGGGTCAGCCGTTGGCTTTGTGCACCAGCCCATCGGCGCGCAGCATCGCCCGGATGCCGCGTACTGCCTGGCGGATGCGGTCCTGGTTTTCGATCAGGGCAAAGCGCACATGATCGTCGCCGTACTCGCCAAAACCCACCCCCGGCGAGACGCACACCTTGGCCTCGGCCAGCAGTTTCTTGGCGAACTCCAGCGAACCCAGGTGGGCGTAGGCTTCGGGGATCTTGGCCCAGACGTACATCGAGGCTTTCGGGTTTTCTACCATCCAGCCCAGTTCATGTAGGCCTTTTACTAGCACGTTGCGGCGCTGGCGGTACTGCTCGGCGATGTCCTTGACGCACTGCTGGTCGCCTTCGAGCGCGGCGATGGCCGCCACTTGCAGCGGGGTGAAGGTGCCGTAGTCGTGGTAGCTCTTGATCCGCGCCAGGGCGTTGACCAGTTCCGGGTTGCCGACCATGAAGCCCACGCGCCAACCCGCCATGTTGTAGCTCTTGGACAGGGTGAAAAATTCCACGGCGATGTCCTTGGCCCCCGGCACTTGCATGATCGACGGGGCTTTCCAGCCGTCGTAGACGATGTCGGCGTAGGCCAGGTCATGCACCACCAGTACGTCGTACTGCTTGGCAAGGGCCACCACGCGCTCGAAGAAATCCAGTTCCACGCACTGCGCGGTAGGGTTGGACGGAAAGCCCAGGATCATCATTTTCGGCTTGGGGATCGAGCCGCGAATGGCCCGTTCCAGCTCGGCGAAAAAGTCCACCCCTGGCACCAGCGGCACGGAGCGCACCTGGGCCCCGGCGATCACCGCGCCGTAGATGTGGATCGGGTAGCTGGGGTTGGGCACCAGCACGGTGTCGCCCTGGTCCAGGGTGGCCAGCATCAAGTGCGCCAGGCCTTCCTTGGAACCGATGGTGACGATGGCTTCGCTTTCCGGGTCGATATCGACCTCGTAGCGCTCCTTGTACCAGTTGGCAATCGCCCGGCGCAGGCGCGGGATGCCCTTGGACGTGGAGTAGCCGTGGGTGTCTTCGCGCTGGGCGACGGTCACCAGTTTTTCCACGATGTGGGGCGGCGTCGGGCCGTCGGGGTTGCCCATGCTGAAGTCGATGATGTCTTCGCCACGACGACGGGCGGCCATCTTCAGCTCGGCAGTGATGTTGAACACGTAAGGGGGGAGTCGATCTATGCGCGCAAAGCGGCGCGGCGAACCTGGTTCGGCCATTGTTGCCTCGAAGTACGTAAGCGCCCGGAACCGTCCGAGCGACGTTGGCCACTGCGGTGGCCTGGGCGGCACGATAAGGGCGATGATGGCCAATTGTCCAGAGTGGGCCGGCAAATATTTTGGTGGCTGTTTTCGCCCTGATTGGGCACATTGCCGGCCAGTTCCGGCGCCAATGCCACCGTTTTTCTGGAATCGACCATGGAATTTACCAGCGGCTTTTTGCTCAGCCTTTCCCTGTGCCTGGACATTGGCGTGGCCAATATCGCGATGATTACCCTGGCCATGCAGCGCGGCTATTTCCAGGGCTTTGCCCTGGGCCTGGGCACCTGTTTTGGCGATTTGATTTATGCCGTGCTGGCCCTGGCCGGCATGAGCGTGTTGCTGCAGTACGAAACGGTGCGCTGGGTGCTGTGGGTCGGTGGTTCGCTGCTGTTGCTGTACTTCGCGGCGAAGATGATCCATGCCGCCATCCACCACGAAGCGGCACTGGCCCAAACCGCTCAAGTGCCCGCCGGCTCCCATCGCCGCGAGTTCTTTCGCGGCATGTTCCTGGCCATGTCCTCGCCCAGCGCGATCCTCTGGTTCGCCGCCGTGGGTGGCACCCTGATCGCCCGCTCGGGTGGCGGCAGCCTGGCCAGCGCGGGCCTGTTCCTCGGCGGTTTCTTCAGCGCCGGGCTGCTGTGGAGCGCCGGTTTGTGCCTGGCCGCCACCCAGGGCGGCAAGCTGCTGGGGGACAAGCTATTGCGCTACTCCTACCTGGCTTCTGCGGCGATCTTCTGCTATTTCGCGGTGTACGTGATCGTTTCCGGGTACAATGAGTTTGTTGGCGAAGCCGCCTCTTTCGAGGCCGCCCAGGGGGTGGGGCACGGTTGAAAACGGACGTGTTGTTGTGCCTGGTCTTTTTGTGGTCTAAATTGAGGCCTTGTTGAGCACTGGTAGGCCGTGTGCCGAGGACGCATTCCCATGCGAGTTGAAACCATCAGTTTTGTGAAGAAAAACGCTGCCTCTCTGGATTTGTCCGAACCCATGCTGGTGACCCAGAACGGCGTACCGGCCTATGTGATCGAGTCTTACGAGGCGCGCAAGCGCAGGGATGAAGCCATCGCCCTGCTTAAGCTGCTTTCCTTCGCCTCGCGCGACAAAGAGCAAGGCAAGTTGATAAGCGGCGACACTTTGCTCGAACGCCTCGCCCAACGGCGTCAGTTGCTGCAAGAAAATGACGATGCCCAAGACCTATAACGTCCAGTTCGCGACGGCGGCCGAGCATGGCGTGATGTTGTTGGAGCACTACCTCACGGGCCAATGTGGCGCGCAAAAGGCCGCGCAATGGGTGGATGAACTGGTGCGCCAGATTGTCTCCACTCTCGCCACCCAAGCCCATACCTACAGCCTGTGCCAGCAGGCCGTTTCCCTGGGGGTCACCCACTTCCACGAATACCTGCCCATGGGCCAGCGTGTGCTGTATGAAATTTATCCCAGTGAAGGCTTGGTGGTCGTGGCGTTGGTGTTGGGGCAACGCCAGAGCGTTGAGCAACAGTTGATCGATTACTGTCTGCTGCTCTGATCTGCAAGGCTCACTAAAGGGTTGCCAGAGGGCAACCCTTTTTCGTGGGGCGCGTCGGCATACACCCACCCCATCCGCCGCTCATAACCGATGCGGCCTTTGTACGCCTCGCCGCTATCGACCCAGCCGTGCTTGCTGTAGAGGGCGATGGCGGCGTTGTTGGTGGCGTCCACCGACAATTCCAGCGCGCGGATCTGGGGCCAGGCCTGGCGTGCGGCGGCAGGCAGGGCGCGCAGGCAGGCGCTGCCATGGCCGCGGCCCTGGGCGCGGCGGTCGACTTGCAGGGCGTGCAGGGTGGCGCTGTGTTCGTCGGCCCAGGCCGGTAAGGCGGGCGGGCGCTTGAGCAGCAGGAACGCCACCGGCACGTCATCGGCCAGCAGGGCGAAGCCCTTGACCCCGGGGCCGGGTTTGGACAGCAGGCTGTGCAGGGCGCCGTGGATGTCGCCGCTGAAGGGGATTTGCTCGGGATGGACCTCAATGGCTTGCACTTGCTGGCGTTGCAGGGCGTCGAGGTGTTCGTAGGGGACGAGTCGGGCAGTCATCGCGAGTCCTTGGGGCGAGTGAGCCGCGAAGTCTAGCGAGTTTCGCGCAGGCGATTATTTTTTTTCAGCGCCTGTCTACCGCGCGCACTGGCAGGCGTGCATGACGATGTACCCCGGGCCGAGGACACGGACTGGCCGCAGATTGCCGCGCTGTATGAGGTGCTGCTGCGCAGACAGCCGTCACCGGTGATCGAACTCAACCGCGCGGTGGCCGTGGCGCGCTGCGAGGGGCCGGCGGCGGGGCTGGTGTTGGTCGAGGCGATCCTCGCGCAGCGCCAGTTCATCGCGCGCCCACTCGCTCAGTTGTAGTGCGGCTCAGGCCAGCATTTTTTCCAGCAACCAACTGCCCGCCGGGCCTGGTGGGTGCAGGCGCGACCACAGCGCATCGACCGCCACCGGGCGTGGCCAGCCGCGCACGGTGAGCTCCACCAATTCGCCATTGCCCCAGCGCGTCACCAACCAGCGTGGCAGCGGCGCCCAGCCGAACCCGCGTTGGGCCATCTCCAGCAGCATCAGGTAACTGGGCGCCGACCACACGCGGCCCCCGGCGCGGGTTTCATAGGGGTTGACGATGGTGGCCAGGCGCAGCTCGCGGTGCTGGCGCAGGCTGTCCTGGTCGATGTGTGAGGCGCTGGCCAGGGCATGGCGGGGGCTGACGAACAGGGCGATTTCGGTGCACTCGTCCACGGTGGCGCTGACCAGGTCGGGCGGGTACGCCGGTTGCAACTCGGCGAAGGCAATGTGAGCGCGGCCACGTTGTACCAGGGCGATCAAGTCGTCGCATTCGGCGATCAGGCATTCGAGTTCCAGGTCCGGGTAGCGCTGCTCGAAATCAATCAACGAACGCTCGAAGCGGTCGGACTGGTAGGTGTCGGAAATCGCCACCGTGAGCTTGGCCTCCAGCCCCTGGGCCAATTGCCCGGCGCTGATGTGCAGGCGGCTGGTGGCGGCCAGGATGTCCTCGGCTCGTTGCAACAGCACATGGCCGGCGGGAGTCAGGCGCGGCTTGCGGCTGCTGCGGTCGAAGAGCACCAGGTTCAGGTCGATTTCCAGGCTGGCGACGGCGGCGCTGATGGTCGATTGGCTCTTGCCGAGTTTTCGCGCCGCCGCGGAAAACGAGCCTTCGCTGGCGGCCAGGACAAAGGCTTGCAGCACTTCTTGTGAGGCCATGAACTATCGCCTTGATCGATGGTTATTGATTATGAAGTATCGGTATGGGCGTGGATGATCGCAACCACATTCACCTCTGGAGGCCGACCATGAGCCCGCAAAAATCCCTTACCGAACGTTGCCTGCAAGCCTTGGGTTTCGAGCTGCTGGCCTTGGCCCTGTGTACGCCGCTGCTGGCCTGGCTGATGGACAAACCGATGCTCGACATGGGCGTGGCGACCCTGGCCATCAGCGTGCTGGCACTGATCTGGAACGTGATCTTCAACGGTCTATTCGAGCGCGTGCTCAAGCGCTGGAACCTGCGCAAAAGTGCTGGCACCCGGGTGGTGCATGCGCTGCTGTTCGAGGGGGGGCTGGTGGCGGTGGGCGTGCCGCTGATTGCCTGGTGGCTGGACATCAGCCTGCTGCAAGCGTTGATCCTGGATATGGGCGTGTTGTTGTTCTTTCTGCCCTACACCTATGTCTACCACTGGGTGTATGACCTGGTGCGTGAGCGGTTCGTACCCGCCCACACCGCGCAGTAAGTAGCAAGCGGGCCCGCTTGCTACAGGGGTTACGGTGCCTGCCTCAAAAAAACTGGGTAAACAGCCAATACAAACTCCCCGACAACAGGATCGCGGCCGGCAGGGTCAGTACCCACGCCATCAGTAGGTTGCGGATGGTGCGCATCTGCAGGCCGGCACCGTTGGCGACCATGGTCCCGGCCACGCCCGAGGACAACACGTGGGTGGTGGACACCGGCAAGCCGAACATATCGGCGGCGCCGATGGTCAGCATGGCCACGGTTTCCGCCGAGGCGCCCTGGGCGTAGGTGAGGTGGGTCTTGCCGATTTTTTCGCCCACGGTCACCACGATGCGCTTCCAGCCGACCATGGTGCCCAGGCCCAGGGCGATGGCCACGGCGATTTTCACCCACAGCGGAATGAAGCGCGTGGCGTTGTCGATTTGCTGCTTGAACAGTTGCAGCTTGTCCTGGGTGTCGGCATCGAAGTGCCCAACCTGTTTTTTGTCCATCAGGCGAATGGTTTCACTGGCCAGGTACATGTCGTTGCGCACGTTGCCCATGGCCTCGGCCGGGACTTTGGACAGCGAACCATAACCCTTGACCTCGGCGCCGATATTGCCGGTCAGGGCGGCCAGGGCCGGGATCAGTTGCGCGCTGGCCTCCTTGCTGCGCACGTAATCGGACAGCACCTGCCGGGGGTCGGCGGGTGCGGCTTGCGGGGTATGGCGGCTCAAGGCCTGTTGGGTCACTTCGGCCACGGCGGCGAACTGCAACGCCTGGTCGGCGGGCATGGTGCGGTTCAGCGCATAGGCCATGGGCAAGGTGCCCACCAGGATCAACATGATGAGGCCCATGCCTTTTTGCCCGTCGTTGGAGCCGTGGGCGAAGGACACGCCGGTGCAGGTCAGGATCAGCATGGTGCGAATCCACCAGGGCGGTGGTGTGTTGCCCTTGGGCGCCTTGTACAACGCGCGGTTCTTCACGAACGCGCGCAGGGCCAACAGCAGCAGCGCGGCAAAGGCAAAGCCGATCAACGGCGAGAGCAACAAGGCATAGCCAACCTTGGTCGCTTGCGCCCAATCCACGCCGCTGGTGCCGTCGCGCCCGTGCATCAGGGCGTTGGCGATGCCGACGCCGATGATCGAGCCGATCAGGGTGTGGGACGACGACGCCGGCAAGCCCAGCCACCAGGTGCCCAGGTTCCACAGGATGGCGGCAATCAGCAGGGCGAAGATCATGGCAAAGCCTGATGAGGAGCCTACTTGCAGGATCAACTCCACCGGCAGCAGGGCGATGATGCCGAACGCCACCGCGCCGCTGGACAACAGCACCCCGAGGAAATTGAAAAAACCGGACCACACCACCGCCACTTGCGGCGGCAGGGAATGGGTGTAGATCACCGTGGCCACCGCGTTGGCGGTGTCGTGGAAGCCATTGACGAACTCAAAGCCCAGGGCGATCAGCAGCGCCACCCCCAGCAGCAGGAAGGGCGTCCAGGTGGTGACGGGGGTGTCCAGTTGATTGACGTCGTGCATCAGGCTGTAGGCGGTGAACAGCAACCCCAGGGCCAGCACGGCGCAAAAGACGACGACGGTCAGTGCGCTGGTTTTTTTCTCCAGTTGCGGTCGGGCGTCCTCGGTGCGGGCGGCTGAGGCGGCGGTGAGGGAGGGGGTGGCCATGGTGGTCAAGCCTGTGGCGAAAAGGAATGCCCGCCATGATCGTTGCCAATTGTTACGGCTGCTCTGCGTCAGGTCAGTGTTTTGCCGATTGGTAGCGCCATCGATCGGATTGGCAGCGCTCTACACCGCACGTTTGTCGCCCTCAAGAAAGCGCGTCGCGTGCCGATCATTGTTCTGCCAGCGGTTTGTTTTGGTTTCACGCTGGGCCTTGACAGGGACGTCGAAGCGTCATTCCTGCCGCTCGCGCGGCCTGCTTCATCCCTGTCATGAGAGTCATGCGATGTCTGTGCACAAATCCCTGAGGGCGCAAATCCTCGTGCTGCTGAGCTCCAGCCTGTTGGCCATGCTGCTGATCGCCCTGGCCTGTTTCCACTTTCTGTCCAATGGTGTGCAGAGCTACCGCCAGTTGATCGAGGGGCCGCTGCACACCTCGCAACTGATCGACGAAGCCAACCTGCAATTCAAGATTCAGGTCCAGGAATGGAAAAACGTACTGCTGCGCGGCAAGCAGCCAGCGGACCTGGACAAGTACTGGAAGCAGTTCGAGGATCGCCAGGGCGATGTGCAGAACATCCTCGCGCAATTGATCCGCGAGCCCGCCACCGACGCCCTGCTCAAGACCCGCCTCGAACACCTGCGCGAAGAGCATCGCCTGCTGGGCGAGGCCTACCGCAAGGGCCGCGATGCCTATGTGGCGGCCGGTGGCGACCCGGTGGCCGGGGACCACGCGGTCAAGGGTGTGGACCGCGCCACCAGCGAGCAGATGAGCGCGTTGGTCAGCCAATTGCGCCAGCAGGGCGGGGCACAGTCGTTGCTTATCAGCACCGCGGCCGACCGCACCGTGTGGCTGGGGCTGGCGGTGATGCTGGTGTCGGGCCTGCTGATCGGTGTGTTCAGCCTGTGGTTGGTCAACCGCAACCTGGTGCAGCCGATCCGCCAATTGATCGAATACGTTGCCCAACTCAGCCAGGGGCGCTTTGCCGAGCGCGTGGCGAGCGACCGCCAGGACGAACTGGGCCGCCTCGCGGTGGCCGCCAATACCCTGCGTGACTTCCTCGCGCAAACCTTTGCCAGCTTGCAGCGCAATGCCGTGGACCTGGACGGCGCCAGCGGCGAGCTCAACGCCATCGCCGGGCAAATGGCCCAAGGCACCCAGGAGCAATTCGACCGCACCGACCAGGTGGCCACGGCCATGACCGAAATGTCCGCCACCGCCCAGGAAGTGGCGCGCCACGCGGTGGATGCCGCCCACGCCGCGGATGACGCCGACCACTCGGCCCAGCAGGGCGAGCAGGTGATGCAGCAGACCATCGCCACCATCACTCAGATGCGCGGTGAAATCGTCAACACCGCTACGGTGATCCGCCAACTGGAAAGCGACAGCGGGCGCATCGGCAAGGTGCTGGAAGTGATCCGCGCGATTGCCGAGCAAACCAACCTGCTGGCCCTCAATGCCGCCATCGAAGCCGCCCGCGCGGGCGAGGCCGGGCGCGGTTTTGCGGTGGTCGCCGACGAAGTGCGCAGCCTGGCGCAGCGCACGGCGGCGTCGATCGTGGAAATCAACCAAATCATCCAAACCGTGCAGAGCGGCGCGGTGGATGCGGCCCACGCCATTGAAAGCGGCCAGTCGCGCAGCGAAGAAAGCGTCGCCCAAGTGACCCAGGCCGGGGTCATGCTCGAGCGCATCACCACGGCGGTAGAGGCGATCCGCGACATGAACCGCCAAATCGCCACCGCCGCCGAAGAACAGACCTCGGTGGCCGAGGACATCTCGCGCAACCTCAGCCAAATCACTGCCATCGCCAGCACCAACCAGGACAACGTGCAACGCACCGAAGCGGCCAGCCGCAACCTGCATGGGTTGTCCGGGCAGCTCAACGAACTGACCTCGCGCTTGAGTGCGTGATGGGTTGGTAGGGGCAGCAACTGTGTAGGCAGGCCCCGTGTGGGAGAGGGCCGGGCGGCGCTGCGCCTGCCCGCGATGGCTGCGTGCCAGGTGCCGCGTGCAAGCGGCCACACAAAAACGCCCCACGGCTTGAAGGCCATGGGGCGTTTTTGTGGCTGGGGATCAGTGGTCTTGTTGGTGGCGGATGACTTCGCCGGTTTTGGCGTTCAATTCCACATCCCATTTCTTACCGTCGGCGGCCAGAACTTCCACTTCGTAGACGTAGGTGCCGTCTTTGCGCTGGTCCAGTTCGGTGTCAACGATCTGCCCAGCCTGTTTGGCCAGGGCTTTCTGGTTGAGTTGCTCCATGTCTTGGATGGTGTTGTTTTTGAGCAGGCCAGGAATTTGGTCAGGACGGACATCGGCTTGGGCCAGGCCAGCGGTCAGGGTCAGGGCGGTGGCGGCGAACAGAGCGGTCAACATTTTCATGGGGGCTTTCCTTGGGTTGATTCGTTTAAGTGGCCTCAGGTTAACGGCTCGAACTTAACTCAGCCTTAATTTCGTTTCCGCGTATTGCGCCGTTTGTTCAATCGCGCCGTTTTACCCCCTGGCATCGTAGGGTCTCGATCAATGGAGACTCTTATGAAACGTCTGTTTTGCGGGCTGTATGCCCCTGTGTTCGCGGTGGGTTTTATCGGTATGGCGTTGTGGCTGGCGGTGCAGCCAGGGTGGGCGTTGGTGTGGCTGGTGCCGCTTTTCGCGCTGGCCGTGGCGGTGTCGTTTGCCGCCGAGGCGTGGGCGCCCTACGAGCCCTGCTGGAATCAGGCCCAGGGTGATCGGCGCCGCGATGCGCTGCATGCGCTGGTCAACGAGGCCCTCAATGCCCTCGGCCTGCTGGCATTGCCAGCACTGGTGGCGCTGCTAGCTATTGACGGCGTATGGCCCCACGGCTGGGCCTTGGGTTGGCAGTTGTTGTTGGCGATTGTGGTGGCCGATTGCGGCATCACCCTGGCCCATTACGCCAGCCATCGGAGTGCGTGGCTGTGGCGTTTGCACGCGGTGCATCACAGCGTGCAGCGCCTCTACGGCTTCAACGGGTTGATGAAGCACCCGCTGCACCAAGCCGTGGAGGCCAGCGCCGGGTTGTTGCCGTTGCTGGTGCTGGGGATTCCGTTGCCGGTGGCGACCTTGCTGGCGTTCGCCATTGCCATCCAGTTGCTGTTGCAGCATTCCAACGTCGATATGCGCCTGGGGCCGCTGCGCTGGGTGTTTGCCTGGGCGCCGGTGCATCGCTTCCACCACATGAAGTACGGTCGCGCCGGGGATGTGAATTTCGGCCTGTTCTTCAACCTCTGGGACTGGCTGCTGGGGACGGTGTTCTACACCCGCGATTACGCGATCAAACAGGGCGACCTGGGCATCGGCAGCCGCCCGGACTTCCCCGACGATTACCTGGGCCAGTTACTTGACCCGCTCAACCCCGGCCCCAGCGGCAAGGAGCCGCCCGTGCCTGCCGCGTTACGCCACTGATTCAAGCCAATAGGCGCAATTCTATGCCGTGCAGTGCCTGGCCGGCGGTGACGCCAAACAGGCGTTTCATGGTGCGCGAGAAGTGCGCCGAATCGGCAAACCCGGCGCCGTGGGCGGCCTGGGTGATGTTGTGCCCGCCCAGGATCAGGGCCAGCGCCAGGCGCAGGCGCCGCCACAACACCAGGCGCCGCACCGGTAGGCCGACATGGCTGGCGAACAGCCGTTCCAATTGGCTCAGGGAGACGTGGGCCTCCCGCGCCAGCGCCGTGGCCGAGACCTTGGCGCTGAGCAGTTGGTCCAGCGCCTCCAAGGCCCTTTCGATGCGCGGGTCTTGCAGGGGCGTGCGCGGGCAGCTGTCGAGGGCGGCGATCAGGCTGTCTTGCTCAAGGGCCACGCCTTGTAGTGCTTGTTGCAGCACCTGAGCGTCGATCAACAAGGGCTCGGCATAGACCGCGAACACCATGCCGGGCGCGTCGAGGATGGCGTGTTCGCGCAGGGCCTCGATAAACACGCGATGGCCGCTATGCTCGACGCCGTCGAGGCTGACAGTGACCGGCCCTTGCGGCGCGAGGAGCAGTTGGTGCGCGTAGTGGGCATGGGGCGCGGTGTGCCCCACGCCGCCGCGGATCAAGCCGTAATCGTGGCCCAGCCACAACTGGCCGCGCCATTGGGTGCGCGGCGTTGGTTCGCCGGCTTCAGTAGCCATGGCGCTCAAGTAACTTGGTAGCGCTGGCGGGCGCGGGGCGTTGCAGGTACTCCAGCAGTGCGTCGGGGCGGTTGGTGAAGAGGCCATCGACGCCGGCGCCCAGTACGTGCTTGAAGTCCACGGCGGCGTCAACGGTGTAGGCATGCACCAGCAGGCCCTGGTCGTGGCTGTACTGGTTCATCCACGGCTGCACCAGGTCGGCGTAGCTCTGCGCGCCGCCGCCGGTGAGGGCCGCCGAAGGTCCGGTGCCGATGGCGCCCAAAGCCTTGGCATCGTCCACCCAGCGTTGGAACTCGGCTGTGCTGTGGGGTTGCTGTTGGGCGTAGAACGCGGCTTTGTCGGTGAGGCCGCTGGCGGCGAAGGTCTGCTCGGACTTGGCCTTGATGTACCCATCGCCGACCCACAGCAGCAGGATTTTCGGCACCTGGGGCATTTCCTTGTGCAGCAGGGCCAGGCTGTTTTTGTCGAAGGTTTGCAATACGACGCGGCCCTTGCCCTGGCCGACAGCCCCTTCGCCTTTGGCCTGTGTCGAGCCGCTGGGGCTGAGCCAGCCGCGTGCTTGCAGCGTGTTCTTGAGGTCGCGTTCCAACCCAGGAAATTGAGCGGGTTCCTTGGTTTCGATGTACAGGCCGGGTGTGTGTGCCGGGTTGCCCTGAGCGATGTCGATGATTTCATCCAGGGTCAGGATTGGCAGGCCGACGAAGGCCGGCCGGGCGCGCTGCGGGTAGGCGGTGTTGAACCAACTGCCGGCGTCCAGGGTTTTCAGTTCGGCCAGGGTGAAGGCGTTGGCGGGGCTGTCCTTGCGCTCGGGGAATTTTGTCGCGACGTCGGTGGTGCGTTGCAGGTTGTCGTCGTGCAGGGCAAACAGCACGCCGTCGTTGCTGCGTTGCAGGTCCAGTTCCAGGTAATCGGCGCCCAGGTCCCGGGCCAGCAGGTAGGCGGCTGCGGTGGATTCGGGTGCATCGAAGGACGCCCCGCGGTGGGCGATGACTGCCGGGTGCGGTATCCCGGCAGCGCTGGCCAGAGCGGCGGGGGCGGATGTGGCGTGGGCCGGATGGGATAGGCCCAGAAGCAGGGGCAGCAGCAGGGTGTTTTTGCGCAAGGTCACGGGCATGGTCGAGGTCCTCTCGTGAAGAACGATGGCAAAGGGCTTGGTGGGGCGCCTGGGGCAGGTTTTGCGTGGGAGCTGGCAAGCCGCTTCCACAGGAGGACACCTTTACTGCCCGGCACCTGGCCAAGGTCTCTCTTTTAACAACTGAGGCGCCAGGCTGCTATCGCGATACCGACATAAAGCGGCCCTTGTGGTTTTTTCAGCGCCTTTGTGGCGCGCTTTGCAGTAATCTTCGCCCACCAGTTTCCCCGTCAGAGGGAAACCCAAGCCCTGCCCTGCGTGTAAACCATCGATCACCTGTCCTGCGGGACCCGTAGTGAGGTTTACCATGCGTATCACTTCCGAACTTATCTGCCAGGCCGCCGACCAGCTCAACGGTTTTGTCGGCCTGAATCGCAAGACCGGGCGCTACATCGTGCGCTTTAGCGAAGATTCCTTCGGCATGGACGTCGCCGACGACGCCATCATCCCCGCCAGCGAGTTCGTCTGGGAGGTACTGGAGGGCCAGACCATGACCCTCAAGCGCGAGCAGATTCAACTGTTGCTGGACCAGAACATCGACGATCGCATCAACATCACCGAGCCTTTGCGCGTGTACATGCGCCGCCAGGACGTCCCGCAAATCACGGCGTTGCGCAGCCTGGTGCAACCGAGCCTGGGCTGACGGGCGGGGCGGGGTGGGCGGCAATGTCGATGCGGTTGCGGCCCCCTCTCTTGGCGGCGTACAGCGCCTTGTCCGCGGCATCGAGCCAGGTCGCCGCATCGCGAAAGCCAGGGGTGTAAGCGGCCAGGCCGATGCTCAGGCTGACGCGTAAGTCGGGCATCGCGGCATTGCGGTAGTGGCTGAGTACCTCGCGCAGGCGCTCCATGACCTCGGCAGCCGCTGCGTCAGTGGTGTCGGGCAGGATCACGCAGAACTCGTCACCCCCGTAACGCCCGCTCAGGTCATGCTCGCGCAGGTTGAGCTTGAGTTCGGCGCTCAATTGGCGCAATACGCTATCGCCGACGATATGGCCGTGGTGGTCATTGATCGCCTTGAAGTGATCGATGTCGATCAGAGCGACGGTGGCGTGGCAGCCTTGCTGCTGGCACTGGTGGAACTTGAGGTGCAACAGGTCTTTCCAGGAACCGTGGTTGAGCAGGCCGGTCAGGCTGTCGGTACGGCTCAGGGCGCTGAGGGCGCGCTTGTGCTCCGACAGCTTGATCGCCAGGCGATAGCAGACCATGCCCAGGGCGATGGGGTAGAGGGTCAGCATCGGGATGCAGGCGTAGACCTGTGCGGAACTGGCTTGCGTGGTGAACCCCAAGCCCAGTAGCCCCCAGGCCACCAGTATCCCCACCACCTGGGCCGCAGTGCCCCGCACGAGCAGGCGCAGGCCTCCTGCGGCAACGTTGTTCATGGTCATCATCGACAGGATGGTGATGCTGGGCAGCGGGTTGAACTGCATGGCCGCCACCCAGAAACCGCCGCTCAGGGAGTCGTAGAGCAGGTTGCGGCGCTCGGCCTGGTAGGGAAAGTGCGAGCGTGCCGACAACTGGTACGCCAGGTGCGCCCAAGCAAACCCCTGGAACAACAACAGCGCCCAGACCCACGCAGGCACCTGCAACGGGTAGAGCGCGGCGCCGACACTGAGGCTGCCGATGCCTAGGCCTACCGTCCTGGGCATGTAGATGCGCCGGGCAAATGACAGCCCCTTGCCTCGTTGTTTTTCCATAGGTCTTTGCACCAAAGCGTTTTCTGCACAGGTTGGAGTGTTGTGGGGCGGCTCGCCGTTCATTGGATTAAACGGGCGAGCATTGTCATTTATTCCAACCTGAATAATCAGTGTCCTTCCAAGCCATTTAGTGGCGATATGCCGCTAGGTAGAGGGGCACACGCTGGCAGAGCAAGCACCGGCGGCGCGGGGTCACTCGATCAAGGCGTAGTCGGGGCGCCCGATGGGGTTGGGCGTGGAGCCCTGGATGTTCATGCCCCGGCCCGGAGCGAACCCGGGAAAGAACACCAGGCCTTCGGTTTCAAGGCAAAAGGCCAGGGCCAGGCGGGTGACATCCAGCACCCGGCCCTGGGCCTCATAGCGGTTGATGGCGGCGACTGAAACCCCCGAGCGTTGCGATAACTGCTCCGGGCTCCAGCCCAGCAGTTCCCGCGCTTGCACACAGTGGAGTGGGGTGAACTGGTAAAGGGCCATGCGTTCAAGGGTGGTTTTCATTGCGAGAGAGGCCATGGTTTTCTCCGGATGGCGAGCGAGACGATACCAAAAAACAACTGTGTTTTTGTACAGTTGTTTCGCCACCGGATCAAACGGATTTTTTGATGCGTATCGGCCCTGCCCTCAGGACCGCTCCAGGCCGGGCACCTCGCGGATAATCAAATGGTCCAGGTTGTCGATGTCGGCGCTGAACACGGCGAAGGTTTGTTGCGGGTTCTTTTTGCTGGGCACTTGCTTGAGTTGCGGAGTGACCCCGTAGAAGAAGCAATACAGTTCGCGCTGGCTGTCGATGGCGTACTTGATCTCTTCGAGGAACGCTTTGCGTTTGCGGTAACCCTCGATCAGCCGTTTGCTCAGGTAGATGTTCACCGAGTGGGGCTTCTTGTCGGCCCAGACCTTTTTTTCAAAGTCGATGCGAAAACTGCTGGTGTAGTCCTTGATCTCTTTGATCCGGCCCCAGTAGATCAAGCCCTTATTGTCTTGCAGGTATTCGACCTTCTTGAAGAATGTCCAATAAGTGGCCGTTTGCTCACCGATCTTCAAGGGCATGCGCTTGAGTAAATCCTTGTCGCCGATGTTCGACACAAAGCATTCCACCGGGTGGGCAAACACGCTGGTCTTATCAGGCGCGGGACTGCGTTCCTGCGGCTCGGTAGGTCGCGGTGGTGGTGGGAGTGCGGCGGGCGGATTGGCCGGCGTGGGTGGGAGCGAATACTGGCGCCGGGTCAGCAGCAGCTCTGAGGGGAAATGCTCCTCGCGGTTTTCTTCCTCTGCTGCGCTGTTTTTGCGCTGGCCGTAGGGGCAGCCTTCGCGGTGCAGGGTGGCGGGCAGGTTCTTGAAGTGGGGTGTGCGCACATAGTTGACGTTGCGCGCGTTGAAGGTGCCGAGCACGTTGCTTTGGGGGAACGCGGCGCGGCAGGCATCGTCCGGGCACAGGAAGTGTTCGTGGGTGGAGTCGAAAGCCAGGGTTTCGTCGAAATTCAGCTCCCGCACGTCGTAGATCGACAATTTGTCCGCCAGGCTCAGGCAATACGCTTTATCGAATTTCATGGGCGCGGGGTCCTGTGGGGGGGAATGAGGTGGGCGCTATAGTCGCCGGCCATTGGCGGCGGTGCAACTCCACAAGTTGCCTGGATAACAGCTACAGGTTTTACCCAGGTATAAAAAAGCCCCGCACGAGTGCGAGGCTTTTATACAACTTGCGTTACCGGCTTAGTTGGCCCGGTAGTGCCTGGTGAGTTGTGAAATCAATCCCAACTCAGTGCGCCGCCTGTTTGATACTCGGTTACCCGCGTCTCGAAGAAGTTCTTCTCTTTCTTCAAGTCCATGATTTCGCTCATCCATGGGAACGGGTTGGTGGTGTTTGGATATTCTTCTTTCAAACCGATCTGCGACAGGCGACGGTTGGCGATGAACTTGAGGTAGTCCTCCATCATGGCCGCGTTCATGCCCAGCACGCCGCGTGGCATGGTGTCGCGAGCGTATTCGATTTCCAGTTGGGTGCCTTGCAGGATCATCTGCGTGGCCTCTTCTTTCATCTCGGCATCCCACAGCTGTGGGTTTTCCAGCTTGATCTGGTTGATGACGTCGATGCCGAAGTTCAGGTGCATGGACTCGTCGCGCAGGATGTACTGGAACTGCTCGGCGACGCCGGTCATTTTGTTGCGACGGCCCATGGACAGGATCTGGGTAAAGCCGCAGTAGAAGAAGATGCCTTCCAGGACGCAGTAGTAGGCGACCAGGTTGCGCAGCAGCTCCTTGTCGGTATCGACAGTGCCGGTTTCGAACTTCGGATCGGAGATCGAACGGGTGTATTTGAGGCCCCAGGCAGCCTTCTTCGCCACCGATGGGATCTCGTGGTACATGTTGAAGATCTCGCCTTCATCCATGGCCAGCGATTCGATGCAGTACTGGTAGGCGTGGGTGTGGATCGCCTCTTCGAAGGCCTGGCGCAGGATGTACTGGCGGCATTCGGGGTTGGTGATGAGGCGGTACACGGCCAGTACCAGGTTGTTGGCAACCAGGGAGTCGGCGGTGGAGAAGAAGCCCAGGTTGCGCATCACGATGCGGCGCTCGTCGTCGGTCAGGCCTTCGGGGTCTTTCCAGAGGGCGATGTCGGCGGTCATGTTGACTTCTTGCGGCATCCAGTGGTTCGCGCAGCCGTCCAGGTACTTCTGCCAGGCCCAATCGTATTTGAAGGGCACCAGTTGGTTGAGGTCGGCGCGGCAGTTAATCATGCGTTTTTCGTCGACGGCCACGCGGGCGGAAGCGCCTTCGAGTTCAGCCAGGCCTTCGGCGATGTCGAGGTTGTCCAGGGCGGTTTTGGCACGGATGATCGCAGCGGAGTCGTTGGCGGTCACGGCACGG
Source organism: Pseudomonas sp. MF08817 (assembly GCF_059862705.1). Lineage (NCBI taxonomy): Bacteria > Pseudomonadati > Pseudomonadota > Gammaproteobacteria > Pseudomonadales > Pseudomonadaceae > Pseudomonas > Pseudomonas sp. MF08817. Next base: position 43,255 of record NZ_JCBCUY010000001.1, on the reverse strand, counting down.
GCCTGGAGGGCTGCGGCACCGCCGGCGCTGTCGAGGCGGTCCATGGTGGCTTCGGCGGCGTGGCCGGCGTTGGCGCCCTTGGCGACTACTTCGCCGTCTTCTTTGTCAAATTCGTCCCAGCTCAGCATGACGTGTCGTCTCCTGCGTGAGGGCCAGATGCCCGTGTGAAAACTGTTGAGGTTGGTTTTTCACACGGCCTAACGGGCCGCGTTGGATCTTAAGGAATCGTTTTTTGCATCAGCTAACGCAGGCAAGAAAACAAGATGTTGTACGGGTATTCCGAGGCCTTGATGGGCGCAGGTGACAAAGGTCGCTTCTGCGTTGGCGCCGGACGCCTGTAAGGGAATATTGCAGGCCCGATTTAGGCCGCATTATAGGGACTTTTTCGTCGCTGTGCTGCGGCGAAATCACTCAGGCAGGCCTCGGCGGACGGCGTTTTCCCGCGGGGGCAAGGGTTTATGGGGCTTTGCCCGATGAAGTTTTTTTTTACGGGTTTTTCAAGCCGGCTGGGTTCCGATGGCGGGGCGGTTGTGCGGCAAAACGCGGGAAGTCAGGTAGGACGTGACTTACAGAGCGACGAGGGGGATTTGGCGGGCCAATTGTGTTCAGTTTTTGGATGAAATTGTGCGAGGTGTTTTTTTTGTGCAAAAAACAACCAAAAAACCGGTTTTTCACTACATCTTGTGTTTTTTGGCGCCTGGGTGCGGTTTGAAACACAACTGAGCCCGACCGAAATCGGGCTGTCAGGTTGCGGTCGGTCATCCCTGTACGGGGGTGATGGCCGCAGTGGCAGGCAAAGGTGGCGATAAGGGGCGCCATGCCTGACGGGAACCGTTAACCGTTAGAGCAACCGTTGCCCATGACGCTGTATTGCAGGATGTGCCGCTGGCCTTTGGAATCTTCATATTCCATGCGGGCCGGTACAACTTCGCAGACATTCGGTATTTCACTCATTGAAAGAACTTTGGCGATATCCAGATGGGTGGAGTAAGTGTATTCCACTACTGGAACTTCCTGGCTGCCAACTTGCGTTGGTGTCTCGTCAGCCATGGCGGTAGCGCAAAGACTGCTGAGGGCCAGAACTAATAACGCTTTCATTTCAGGTTTACCTTTCTTGGGTCGAGTGGGGTCACGCAACCTTTTGCAGGTTGCGTGTGGAACTTAAGTAAAAAGTATTTGGATTAACTGCCTTCGTGGGGGCTGCAACTGGGTTAATCACGTTGCCGGGTTGGCGAGGCTGATTTTAGGCGTGCGCCTGGCATTCATATAGCCGTGCTTTTGATAAAGACTTTTGACAGATTTTGTAACAATCCCTGGAAAAACCGCCCGGCGGGCGCCTGCTGCGGTAAATACAAGCTAAATACAGGGAGCCAGAAGCCCCGGGCTTGAGCCTCTGGCGGCTTGTTAGAGCGTTTTGTAGGGGTTTGTTACTACCATCGTCGAATGGTTCTATAGGGCTGGGCCGGCTAAAACAGGGTCATACAAAAACAACTATGTCACCGAGGTAAGAAAGATGAGTGCGGCTTCCCTGTATCCCGTTCGTCCCGAGGTTGCGGCCAATACGCTGACTGATGAGGCGACCTACAAGGCCATGTACCAGCAGTCGGTGGTCAACCCGGACGGCTTCTGGCGCGAGCAGGCCAAGCGCCTCGACTGGATCAAACCTTTCACCACGGTGAAACAGACTTCCTTCGATGACCACCACGTGGACATCAAATGGTTTGCCGACGGCACCCTGAACGTTTCCTACAACTGCCTGGACCGCCACCTCGCCGAACGCGGCGATCAGTTGGCGATCATCTGGGAGGGCGATGACCCTTCCGAACACCGCGAAATCACCTACCGCGAACTGCACGAAGAAGTCTGCAAGTTCGCCAACGCCCTGCGTGGCCAGGACGTGCACCGCGGCGACGTGGTGACCATCTATATGCCGATGATTCCAGAAGCCGTGGTCGCCATGCTGGCCTGCGCGCGTATCGGTGCGATCCACTCGGTGGTGTTCGGTGGCTTCTCGCCCGAAGCCCTGGCCGGGCGGATCATCGACTGCAAATCCAAAGTGGTGATTACCGCCGACGAAGGCATCCGTGCCGGCAAGAAGATCCCGCTCAAGAGCAACGTCGATGACGCGCTGACCAACCCGGAAACCAGCAGCATCCAGAAAGTCATCGTGTGCAAGCGCACCGCCGGTGACATCAAGTGGAACCAGCATCGCGACATCTGGTACGAAGACCTGATGAAAGTGGCGGGCAGCGTGTGCGCGCCGAAGGAAATGGGCGCTGAAGAGGCGCTGTTCATCCTTTACACCTCCGGTTCCACCGGTAAGCCCAAGGGCGTGCAGCACACCACCGCCGGCTACCTGCTTTACGCGGCCCTGACCCACGAGCGCGTGTTCGACTACCGCGCCGGCGAGGTCTACTGGTGCACCGCCGACGTCGGTTGGGTCACTGGCCACACCTACATCGTCTACGGCCCGTTGGCCAACGGCGCGACCACTGTGCTGTTCGAGGGCGTGCCGAACTACCCGGATATCACTCGCGTCGGCAAGATTGTCGATAAACATAAAGTCAACGTGCTCTACACCGCGCCGACCGCAATCCGCGCCATGATGGCCTCCGGCCAAGCGGCAATCGAAGGTGTCGATGGCAGCAGCCTGCGCCTGCTGGGCTCGGTGGGTGAGCCGATCAACCCGGAAGCCTGGGACTGGTACTACAAGAACGTCGGCCAGTCGCGCTGCCCGATTGTCGATACCTGGTGGCAGACCGAGACTGGCGCCACCCTGATGAGCCCGCTGCCGGGTGCCCATGCCCTCAAGCCAGGTTCTGCGGCCCGTCCGTTCTTCGGCGTGGTGCCGGCGCTGGTGGATAACCTGGGCAACATCATCGAGGGCGCCGCCGAGGGCAACCTGGTGATCCTCGATTCGTGGCCAGGCCAGGCACGGACCCTGTACCGCGACCATGACCGTTTCGTTGACACCTACTTCAAGACCTTCCGTGGCATGTATTTCACCGGCGACGGTGCCCGTCGCGACGAAGATGGCTACTACTGGATCACCGGTCGCGTGGATGACGTGCTTAACGTATCCGGCCACCGCATGGGTACCGCCGAGATCGAGAGTGCGATGGTTGCGCACCCGAAAGTCGCCGAAGCCGCCGTGGTGGGTGTACCGCACGACATCAAGGGGCAGGGCATTTACGTCTACGTCACCCTCAATGGTGGCGAAGAGCCGAGCGAAGCGCTGCGCCTGGAATTGAAAAACTGGGTGCGTAAGGAAATCGGCCCGATTGCCTCACCGGACGTGATCCAGTGGGCGCCCGGCCTGCCGAAAACCCGTTCGGGGAAAATCATGCGGCGCATCCTGCGCAAGATTGCCACCGCCGAGTACGACGGCCTGGGGGATATCTCCACCCTGGCTGACCCGGGCGTGGTGCAACACCTGATCGACACCCACAAGACCATGAACGTCGCATAAGCGCGCCACGGTCACCCGAGCCCCTCCCGGTTTAGCCCCGGGCGGGGCTTTTTTGTGGATGCGTTTTTTGGTTTTGCGTGACGACTCTTACGTTTGGTGTAGGGCTTCTTGGTGCTATAGCCAATAAATATCTGTTTTATGGGTAGGATGATTCCTATCGTTACCGCTGAAGTCGGATGTGTAACCCTGCGCCCAAATACGGGGCGAACTGACACATCTTGCACCGAAAAAGCCCGATTCCGGCGGGCCGGGAAATAAGATGAAACGCTGCGCTTGCCGGAATAGAAGGGTTTGCGAATAATAGGCCCGCTATTTGCAGCATAGATCGGTTCAATGTCTTTTGCTCTTGCACAAAACAAAAGAGCTGTCAATGAGCTTGGCCAGTTTTCTCGGTGCTTCTGTAAATTGTTGTCGCATTGAAGAAATATCGGCTGAGTACCTGTCGTTAGAATGCCGATCACTCGCTCGCCGTTGCTTGGGTTTAATGTGACTCAAGCGTCCTACGCCGCAGCAGCGCTTTTCAGGTTCCACCCATTCGCATATTTGGGCTATCGCTCACTTTGCCGTTTTCGCCCTTTACCGATGGAGTCCTAAGATGAAGAAACTCGTGCTTCTTGGCGCACTGGCACTGTCCGTGCTGTCCCTGCCGACTTTTGCCGATGAAAAGCCTGTGAAAATCGGCATCGAAGCGGCTTACCCGCCGTTCGCCTCCAAAGCGCCGGATGGCAGCATCGTCGGTTTCGACTACGACATCGGCAATGCGCTGTGCGAAGAAATGAAGGTCAAGTGCGTCTGGGTCGAGCAGGAATTCGACGGCCTGATCCCCGCCCTCAAGGTGCGCAAGATCGACGCCATCCTGTCGTCCATGTCCATCACTGACGACCGCAAGAAGTCCGTGGACTTCACCGGCAAGTACTACAACACCCCGGCGCGTCTGGTGATGAAGGAAGGCGCTGAGCTCAGCGACGCCTTGACTGAACTGAGCGGCAAGAAGATCGGCGTGCAGCGCGGTTCGATCCACGACCGTTTCGCCAAGGAAGTGCTGGCCCCGAAAGGCGCCACCATCGTTCCCTACGGCACCCAGAACGAAATCTACCTGGACGTGGCCGCCGGCCGCCTCGACGGCACCGTGGCCGACGCCACCTTGCTCAGCGACGGCTTCCTGAAAACCGACGCTGGCAAGGGCTTCGCCTTCGTGGGCCCGGCCTTCACCGACGCCAAGTACTTCGGCGACGGCATTGGCATCGCGGTCCGCAAGGGTGACGCACTGAAAGACAAGATCAGCGCCGCCATCCTGGCCATTCGCGAGAACGGCAAATACAAGCAAGTCCAGGACAAGTACTTCGATTTCGACATTTACGGCAAGTAAACCGTCGCAGCGACAAGTCCTAAATGGCGCAAGCAACAGGATTTCTGAGGTTTGCGCCATTTTTTCATCCCAACTTCCGAGGACCTGAATCATGTTGAAAGGCTACGGGGCTGTCATCCTCGATGGCGCATGGTTGACGCTTCAGCTCGCCTTGTCATCCATGGTTCTGGCCATTGTTCTGGGGCTGATCGGGGTCTCGCTACGCCTGTCGCCCGTGCGCTGGCTGGCCTGGCTGGGCGACCTGTATTCCACCGTGATCCGCGGCATTCCCGACCTGGTACTGATCCTGCTGATCTTCTACGGCGGCCAGGACCTGCTCAACCGCGTGGCGCCGCTGCTGGGTTTTGACGACTACATCGACCTCAATCCGTTGGCCGCCGGTATCGGCACCCTGGGGTTCATCTTTGGTGCGTACCTGTCGGAAACCTTTCGTGGTGCCTTTATGGCGATCCCCAAGGGGCAGGCCGAAGCGGGCCTGGCGTATGGCATGAGCAGCCTGCAGGTGTTTTTCCGGGTCATGGTGCCGCAGATGATTCGCCTGGCGATCCCCGGTTTCACCAACAACTGGCTGGTGCTGACCAAGGCCACCGCGCTGATTTCCGTGGTGGGCCTGCAAGACATGATGTTCAAGGCCAAGCAGGCGGCAGATGCCACCCGCGAGCCGTTCACCTTCTTCCTTGCAGTGGCGGCCATGTACCTGGTGATTACCAGTGTCTCGCTGCTGGCATTGCGTCACCTTGAGAAGCGCTACTCGGTAGGCGTAAGGGCGGCTGATCTATGATCTTCGACTACAACGTCATCTGGGAGGCACTGCCGCTGTACTTGGGCGGGCTGCTGACCACTTTGAAACTGCTGGGCATTTCGCTGTTCTTCGGCTTGCTGGCCGCCTTGCCCCTGGGCTTGATGCGCGTCTCCAAGCAGCCGGTGGTGAACATGACGGCGTGGCTCTTCACCTACGTGATCCGCGGCACGCCGATGTTGGTGCAGCTGTTCCTGATCTACTACGGCCTGGCCCAGTTCGAGGCGGTGCGCGAGAGTTTCCTCTGGCCCTGGCTGTCGAGCGCGACCTTCTGTGCGTGCCTGGCCTTTGCCATCAACACCAGCGCCTACACCGCCGAAATCATCGCCGGCAGCCTGCGGGCCACGCCCAATGGCGAGATCGAAGCGGCCAAGGCCATGGGCATGTCGCGCTATAAGCTGTACCGCCGCATCCTGCTGCCGTCGGCCCTGCGCCGGGCGCTGCCGCAGTACAGCAACGAAGTCATCATGATGCTGCAGACCACCAGCCTGGCCTCCATCGTGACCCTGATTGACATCACCGGTGCGGCGCGTACGGTCAACGCCCAGTATTACCTGCCGTTTGAGGCCTACATCACCGCTGGCGTGTTCTACCTGTGCCTGACCTTCATCCTGGTGCGCCTGTTCAAACTGGCCGAGCACCGCTGGCTGGGCTACATGGCCCCACGTAAGGCCTGACCATGGAACGTATCGATCATCCATTGCCCTGGAGCCACTTGGGCAGCGAGCGCAGCCTGTCGGTGTTCCGTTTCGGCCAGGGCGAGCGCAAGGCCTACATCCAGGCCAGTTTGCACGCCGATGAACTGCCGGGCATGCGCACCGCGTGGGAGTTGAAAAAACGCCTCGGCGAGCTGGAGGCCCAAGGCCTGCTCAACGGCGTCATCGAACTGGTGCCGGTGGCCAACCCGCTGGGCCTGGGGCAACTGCTGCTCCACAACCACCAGGGCCGTTTCGAGGCCGGCAGCGGCAAGAACTTCAACCGTGATTTCGCCGAGTTGAGCGAGCCGGTGGCGCAACAGCTCGACGGGCACCTGGGCGATGACCCCCATGCCAACGTGCGGCTGATCCGCCAGGCCATGCTCGACACCCTGGCGGCCCTGCCGCCGGCGGCGACGCAGTTGCAGGGCATGCAACGCCTGCTGCTGACCCACGCCTGTAGCGCCGACGTGGTGCTCGACCTGCATTGCGACGCCGAAGCTGCGCTGCATATGTACGCCTTGCCCCAGCATTGGCCGCAGTGGCGTTCCTTGTCCGCGCACCTGGGGGTAAAAGTCGGCTTGTTGGCCGAGGATTCGGGCGGTAATTCCTTCGATGAAGCCTGCTCGCTGCCGTGGCTGCGCTTGTCGCGGCGCTTCCCTGAGGCGCAGATTCCCCTGGCGTGCCTAGCCACTACGGTGGAGCTGGGCGGCCAGGCCGACACCACCCGCGAGCAGGCTTGCGCCCACGCCGAGGGCATCCTGGCATTTCTCGCCGAACAAGGCTTGATTGGCGGCCAGTGGCCTGCCGCCGCCCACCCGCACTGCGAAGGCATGCCCTTTGAAGGCACCCAATTGCTGTTCGCCCCGCACCCGGGTGTGGTGAGTTACCTGCGCCGGCCTGGGGAGTGGGTCGAGGTGGGCGATGAGATTTTCGAGGTCATCGACCCGCTGGCCGATCGGGTCAGCACCGTGTGCGCCGGCACATCCGGCGTGTTGTTCGCCGTTGAACGGCAACGTTATGCCCAACCCGGTTTATGGCTGGCCAAGGTGGCGGGGCGCGAAGCGCTGCGCCACGGGCGCTTGCTCAACGACTGACTGACTGTTTTTGTGAGAACCGACCGCATGTACAAACTTGAAGTCCAAGACCTGCATAAACGCTACGGCAGTCACGAAGTGCTCAAGGGCGTGTCCCTGAAAGCCGCCGCCGGCGATGTGATTAGCATCATCGGTTCCAGTGGCTCCGGCAAAAGTACCTTTTTGCGCTGTATCAACCTGTTGGAGCAGCCCCACGCGGGCAAGATCCTGCTCAATAACGAAGAGCTCAAACTGGTGGCCAACAAGGACGGTGCGCTCAAGGCCGCCGACCCCAAGCAGTTGCAGCGCATGCGTTCGCGCCTGTCGATGGTGTTCCAGCACTTCAACCTGTGGTCCCACATGACCGCCATCGAAAACATCATGGAAGCGCCGGTGCATGTGTTGGGCGTGTCCAAGGCCGAGGCCCGGGAAAAAGCCGAGCACTACCTGAACAAGGTCGGCGTGGCCCACCGCAAGGACGCCTACCCGGGCCATATGTCCGGCGGCGAGCAGCAACGTGTGGCGATTGCCCGGGCGTTGGCGATGGAGCCTGAGGTGATGCTGTTCGACGAACCGACCTCGGCCCTGGACCCGGAGCTGGTGGGCGATGTGCTCAAGGTCATGCAGGCCCTGGCCCAGGAAGGCCGCACCATGGTGGTGGTGACCCACGAAATGGGCTTTGCCCGGGAAGTGTCTAACCAGTTGATCTTCCTGCACAAAGGCCTGGTGGAAGAAACCGGCGACCCGCGCGAAGTGTTGGTCAACCCGCAATCGGAGCGTCTGCAACAGTTCCTTTCGGGCAGCCTGAAGTAATAGTTCCTGTTGTGCACCCAATTAGGTCATGCTGCGCAGCGCGCGGCCACTGGCCTGGTTGGGTCGCCGTTTTAACCCTGTTTTCGTTTCGGATTGCCCGCCATGACTGCCCATCGAATTGGTTTCCTGATTTGGCCCAGCACTAAAGCCTTGACGCTGGCGCTGGCCGAGGAGGCCTTGCGCGTTGCTCAGCGGGTGCACCCGGATGTGGTCTACCAATTGTCGTTCTTGCAGGCCGAAGCCCCCGGCGAAGGTGCCTGGCAACTGCCGGGCGAGCCCTGGGCCGGCAAGCTCGAAGGCTTGCACAAGCTGTTTCTGTTGGCCGACGAACCGCCCGCCGCCCTGGTGCCTGCGCTCAGCGGCGCGCTCAAGCAACTGGTGCGTGCCGGGTGTGTGATCGGCGGTCTCTCTGCCGGTGTCTATCCCCTGGCGCAACTGGGCCTGCTCGACGGCTACCGTGCCGCCGTGCACTGGCGCTGGCAGGACGACTTTGCCGAGCGTTATCCCAAGGTCATTGCCACCAGCCATTTGTTCGACTGGGATCGCGATCGCCTGACCGCGTGTGGCGGCTTGTCGGTGCTCGACCTGCTGCTGGCGGTGCTGGCCCGCGACCACGGCGCGGAGTTGGCCGGGGCGGTGTCGGAAGAATTGGTGGTCGAACGTATCCGTGAAGGTGGCGAGCGCCAGCGCATCCCCTTGCAGAACCGCCTCGGCTCCAGCCATCCGAAGCTGACCCAGGCGGTTTTGCTGATGGAAGCCAACATTGAGGAGCCGCTGACCACCGACGAAATCGCCCAGCATGTGTGCGTGTCGCGGCGCCAGTTGGAGCGCATCTTCAAGCAATACCTCAACCGAGTGCCGAGCCAGTACTACCTGGAACTGCGCCTGAACAAGGCCCGGCAGATGTTGATGCAGACCAGTAAGTCGATCATCCAGATCGGCCTGTCCTGCGGCTTCTCCTCGGGGCCGCACTTCTCCAGCGCCTACCGCAACTTCTTCGGCGCTACGCCCCGGGAAGACCGCAACCAGCGGCGTAGCAGCAGCCCTTTTGAGCTGTCTTCGGTGCCTTCGGAGCGGGGTTAAGGCTACCGAGCCTGGCTTGCCAGCGATGGCCGCCCCAATATCGTTATCGCGAGCAAACTCGGTGCCTGCTGGGTTGTAAGGCCCTCGCGCCTCAAGCCTCTGACGGCCTCATCGGTTGCGGTGTCAGTGGGGTGCCATCGGCCGCCACAGTCGCTTCTTCCACATTCAGGCTGTTGCCGGTCAGCACATAGTACTGGCGCAAATACTCCAGGCTTTGCTCCGACAGCGGGTTGCCGCTCAGGTCGGAGTCATCGTCCAGCGGCGTAGGCAGTTCCAGGATGTCGGAGGGAATCTCGCGGATCAGGTTGTTGCGCAGGTTCAAGGCTCTCAACTGGCTAAGGCTGAACAGCCCCGGCGGGACTTCGGTCAGGCCCGTGTGGCCGAGGTAGAGGGTGGTGAGCTTGTGCATATGGCTCAGGTCGGGGGTGCGGCCCAGCGGGTTTTCCTCCAGGTCGAGGAACTCCAGGTTGCTCATGCCGCTTAACGCATCGGCGCTTGAGGCGCTGAGGTGGACATCGCAGTCATCCAGGCCCAGGACGATCAGCCTCGGTGTGTTCAGCACCACTTGCGGCACATCGCGCAGGGCGTAGCCGCTGATGCTCAAGCTGTTGAGGTGCGGGAAAGACTTGAGAAACGCACTGACGTCCATCCCGGATTTGTCCCCCACCAACTCCAGCTCGGTGATGGCCTCGAAACGGGCGCCTACCTGTGGCAGGTCGCCCATGACGTGGGTGTCGATCAACAGTCGCTGGGGGTTCATGGCGTCCTGGGGCGGTTCGCGGTGCCAGCAACGCTGCAATTGTGCCTTAAAAGACAGGCGCCGGACTTGTTCCGCGGCGCGGCTCTGTTCGTCCAGTGGGGTGCCGTGCAGAGGGTGCTGCAACGGTACGTCCAGCGCCCATTGCGAAAGATCGGCGTCGAGCGTTTGTGCTTCGGTTTCCAGGCGCGTCAGGTGCAGGGAGATGTCGTCCAGGGTACCCGGCAGTTGGAAAAGCACGCCGTTGATGTCGTCGTCCGCGAGCGTGGGGTAGAGCATGCGGGCGCGCGCTTGGTCCTGGGGCGGGGCGTCGGCCCCCAGGTGTACGCGGTTGGCCTGGCAGTAGCTTTTTATCTTCTCCAGGGTCGCTGCTGACAAGGGGTTGGCGCTAAGGTCCAGCCCTTGGGTGGCCGCGGCGGGCATGGCAAAGAGTTCGTCGGGCACTTGGGTGATGGCGTTGCGGTTCATCTTCAGGGTCAACCTGGGCAGGGCGTCTTGCAGCGTGGTGCTGATCTCGTTGAGCCCGGTATTTTGCAGGGAGAGCTCGATCAGATGAGGCATGCGCGCCACATCCGGCAGCAGGCCAATGGGGTTGTCGTCCAGATGCAGGCGTTGCAGATGCGGCAACCCGGCCAGGGCTTGCACCGATTGCGCAGTCAGTTCTATGGCGCCCTTGTTCAGGCTCAGCCCCCGTAACCGTGACAGTTGGAAAACACTGGGCGGGATGCTCCCCAACAACAGGTTTTCCGTGTTCAGGCGCTCCAGGGCGGTGAAGTTGCCGAGCAGGTTGGCGATCTGCACGGCGGTGCCATCGCCTTTGAGCGTCAACGTCGAAACGTGCCCCAAGGCGGCGTGCAGTTCGGGCAATGGGCCCGTGGCCGAGAGGTCGAGGGCCAACTCGTGGGTGGGGGGAGAGCCCAGGCTGTCGGGGTCCAGCGCGGTTTCTCGGCGCCAGCAGGCCTGGAGTTCGTTCTTGAAGGCCAACCGCGCGGTGCGTGTTGCCTCGCTGGCGTTCGGGTCGCTGATCCAGGGGCTCAAGTCGTTTTCCAGTTGTGCGTACTCCACCTCCAGGCGCGCCAGCTCGATGGTCCCCATTTCCAGGTTGCCGGGCAGGCCGTAGATAAAACGGTTGATGTCCTGATGGCCGAAGGTGGGATACAGGGCCTGGACCTGGGCTCGGTCGGCGGCGGGGGCGTCGGCTTCCCAGTATTGGCCGGTTCGATGGCAGTAGGCTTTGACTTGTTCCAGCGTCGCACGCGACAGCGGGTTGTTGCCCAGGTCGAAGCGCTCGCTGGTACGCGTTGGCAGGTCGAACAGTGCGGCGGGCAACTCTTCGATCCGGTTGTTGGAGAGGATTGCTGTTTGCAGGTGCGGGCGGTTGCTCAGGCCGGGCGGGAACTGGGCAATGCTGGTGCCCTCCAGGTCGATGTATTCCAGGTCTGGCATGTTTTCCACGCTAGGGGTCAGGTGTAAGGGGTTGCTGAACAGGTCCAGGGTTTTCAGGCGTGGCATGGCCGTCAGTCGGCGCTGGCTGTCGGCGGTGAGGGTGATGTTGCACTCACTGAGCACCAGCTCGTTGAGGGTGGTCATGTCGAAGACTGCGGGCGGCAGCTCGCCCAGGGGAATGCTGCGGATGGCCAAAAAGCGCAGCCGTGGAAATCCCTGCAAGAAGGCATTGAGGTTGCCCAGAGGCAGGTTGTTGCCTTCCAGGGTCAAGTGGGAGATGTACTCGAACCTTACGCTGAGCAGCGGCAACTCACTTTCCAGCGAAGTCCCCAGGTGCAGGGTGCGGCCATTGCGCGTGGGCGGTTCGTAGTAGTCGTCGAGCGCGGTTTCATGGCGCCAGGCGCGCCGCAGCTCCTGGCCCCAGAGCCGGCGGGTCTGGCGTTCGTAGGCATGTTGCTGTTGGCGCAGTTGCAGGTTGGGGCCGAGGGAGGGGCGGCGCACGTTGTTTTCCCACACGGCAATGTCCTGATCCAGGGTCAGGTATTCGTGTTGCAGGCTGGCCAGTGCCGACTGAGCTCCGCCGGGTACGCGGCGCAAATTGACGCTTAGGTCGCGGATCTGTTCCGGGGACCAGGCCGGGAACAACTGATGCACTTGCTGCTCCAGGGACGGGCCTTGGCTTGGCCCTGGCGTAGGTGCGGCACGGTAACCTTCCATTCCGCCGGGCAGGCGCATGAGGCGTGGGTCATAGGTCGGCTTGCGCACCGGTTCTGCGGCCAGCAGGGCGCGCAGGCGCGTACGGTCGATGGCGTGTCGGATGATGCCCTGCTTGAGCTGCGGGCCTTGGGCGATGTGGATTTTCAGGGCATCACGCGCGGCATCGGGCAAGGCCTGGAGAATTGCGGTGTACAGGTCGGTCTGGCCAAACAGCGGGCCCTTGGCGTCGGCTGGGATGTAGTGGCCGTCCTCGGTGGCGATCAACAGCCGCTGCACGGCCCCGTAAGGATTGCCGATGATCTCGCGGTTGCGGCCGCCGGCCGAGTATTGCTTGACTTGAATGCACACATCTGTGGGCCAGCCCGGCAGTTGCTGCAGAGAATGCAGCGCCAGCCTATCGGTGTCGGGGTTGTCCACACTCGCCAGGTAGAGCCCCTCGTAGGCGCGGCTGATGCGTACTTCAAGGCGTGCCCAGCGGGCGAGTTCGACCAGGTGCGTGGGCACGCGCCCGGCGTCGATTTGCTTGAGGTCAGCGGCGCTGGCGTTACTCAGCAGCTCCTCGGCGGCGCTCAGGGGCAGGCCCGGTGTGGTGTCGATAAGGGTCGTCAGCCTGGGGTCCTGGGTGTATTCCTGGGTGCGGTAACGTGAATCGAACAGCGATGTCCGTTTGCCCTGGGCCAGGCTGGCGAGCCGCTTGCGTAGCTTTTGCGTGCGCGCTTGCAGCGAGGTTGCTGGGTAGCCGAATTCCTCTTCCAGCAGCACCTTGCGCTCCGGTTCGCTCAGGCTTTGCAGGACGGTGGACAAAAACTCGCCATTGTCCAACTGAGCCTCGTGGATCTGTACCACGCTGGCGTCCGGGTCGCCGGCCAGTTCCCAGGCGGTTTTTCCCTGGCCGTCGAGAAAGCGCAGGGTCTTGCTGCGCGGCAGCAGGCCATAGTGGCTGAGCAGCATGACCTGGGTCTGTTTATCGGCTAAGGCATACACCGCCGGGTCGTCGCTGTTGAGCTGGGCGATGAATTCCCCCAGGGCCTGGTCGATCACAAAACGCTTGTGGCTGTCTTTGAGCAGCGGCGGCATTGGCTCTTGATTGAGGTGCAGTTTGCGCAGTGCATCGGCGTCGGTGGCGCTGATGTGGCGCACTTGCGCCAGTTGGCTGTCGCTCAAGCCGTCCGCGTGGTAGCCCAGGCGCCGCATCAGGGTGCTGTCATTCCACGCCAGTGGGTTTTCCTCGGTGCCCAACCAGGCGCCTTCACCGTTGCCGCGGGCGAGGGGGCGGTAGGCTTCGGGGCGCAAGGGGTGGAGCAGGTGCGGACGGGCGCTGGCTGGGTCCGGTGCGACCACATAGTGCTTGCCGGCCAGGGGCAGCACCTGTTGCCCGCGCAAGGTGTGCAGGCCCTGGGTGTCGGGGCGCGAGTGCTTGGCCAGTTGCAGGTCATGGGCGTAAGGGCTGAGGTCCGGTTGCCACAAACGGGTCTTGCCGTCTGTCGAGGTGACCGGTTTGAGTCGGTCGAAAAACGCCCACAGCTGGGGCGAGAGCGTCTTGCGCAACACGTCTTCGGCCAGGGGCAGGCCTGTGGCGAACAAGCCGAGCTGAACCAGTTGCTCGGCGATCGACATCAGGTGTTCGAAGGCTTTGCTGCGTTGGCCTTCGGCCCAGTCGACAATGCCTTCGATGGTCTCGTCCAGCAGTTGGTAGGCGCTGTAGCCGAGCATCAACAGGCCCATGGGTGGGACAAAGGGCGTCGCGATGAACGCTGCGACCTCCAACAGGCCGCTGGCGATTTTCGCCACAGCGTCCCAGCGCCGCCAGCGTGCCTGCTGGTCAGCGCGGGCGGTGGCGACGGCGATGCTCTGGGCGTCGTTTATCAGGGCATTGAACTGAGCCTCATACAGATGTTTGAACAACTCGTCGTCGAACTTCACGGCCCTCAGTTGCAGGTTGGGGCGCTCGATAGGTTCTTCGCGCCATGTCGGCAGCGGGTCGCCCGGGGAATGGGGATGCCAGGTGATGGCGCTGAGGCGGTTGTTGAGGTCGGCAAAAAAATGTGGGCGTATCGAATGCTCCACAAAACGGCTGAAAAACTTCTGGTACTGCGGTGTGCGCAAGCGGGCGAGCAGGTCTTGCATGAAGTCGGCGCTGGACGGGTAGTGCTTGAGCGGGTGCTGAGGGTCTTCAGGGATGTAGGCGATCACCGGCGCTACGCCCTGGCTGTGCTCAAGGTCCGGGGCGAACAGCACGATGCCGGTCATCCTCGCCGACATCAGGTACAGGTCGTGGCACAACAGGGGTTCGCAGCCTGCTTCCAGAGGGGGCGTGCCGTCGAGCAAGAAGTGCAGCGATGAATAGGTGCTGGCAGGAATGTCGTTTTTCATCAGTGCCATCTGCAGGGCGACCTTCAGGGCCGCCACTTGGCTGTCGCGCACTTTGCCGCGTAGGCGCGCGTCGGCCACGGGGTTGTCCAGCCCCAGGTATTGCTTGAGGTAGCGCTGGTACTGGGCGCCGATGTCCAGCTCCCGGCACAGGCGGGCGAAGGTTGGCACACTGAGCCGCGCATTGATGGCCGAGAGGCTCTCGAACAGGCCGTTGGCGTCGGGGCGGCTGATGAACCGGGAGTTGGGGTCGTAGGCATCGGCCAGGGTCTCGGCCTGCTCGAAGTTGTGCAGCGCCGCATCGCGCAATGACAGGGTGCGCACTCGGCTGGCGTTGGCGGCGATCGAGAAGGCAGAAAGCGGCGCCGCCACGTAGAGGCGCAGGTAAATGGTCGCCACATCCTGCTCGATACCGAAGCGACTTTTCAGGGCCAGTTGCAGGCGCTCGCTGGCGAAGTCCTCGGGGCTTTGCAGGTCTTGCAGGGCCTTGTCGACCAGGTTCTGTGTGGTCCAGGCCTGGGCGATCAAGGGTTTGAGTTGCCGATGCTGCTCGCCCGAGGCACTGGCGTACCAGTCGGCAATAACCACTGGCGCGGCTTTGAGCGCGGCCTGCTTATGCGCTGAGGCCTCGCCCAGCCATTGGGGAATGGCGTTCTGAAGAATCTCGCGGTGCAGGTCGCGAAAGCGCACGGGGGGAAGGGGGGGAAGAGACATGAGGTCGTCCTTGTCAGGTAATGAATATGGGGAGTGGCAAGCGGCAGGCTCATCCGTGATGTCTTGCCGCTTGAAGCTCGCCGCTTGCCGCTAAAAACCTATTCCTCGATCGGCTGTACGACCGGGTCGACGATGACGCCGGCCGTGGGGTCGCCGTAGTTGGGGAACTGTTCGGTGCCCAGGTTGATTTCCATCGGGTTGCTCAGGTTGACGTTCAACTGCACGCCGGTCTGGCGGTAGTAGTGCTTGAGCCGTGTCAGGCTCTGTTCGGACAGAGGGTTGCGGCGCAAGTCAAAGTTCTCGCTGACCTGGGCGGGTATTTCGAAGAGGTCGTCAGGGATTTCGCTGATGTTGTTGTTGCTCAAGTCGGCTTTCTGCAAGCCCTCGATGGTCAGCAGGCCCTTGGGGATTTCGGTGGTGCCAGTGTTTTGCAGCGACAGCTCTATCAGTGCGCTCATTTTGCTCACGTCCAGCGTTTGGCCGAGGCGGTTGTGGCTCAGGTCCAGGTACTCCAACTGTTCAAGCTCGGCTAGCCAACCGGCAGTTTGTGGCGTAAGCCGCAGGGAGCAATGCACGATGTCCAGGGCCACGAGGTTGCCCAGCCTTGAAACGGCGCTCGGTACCACGTCCAGTTGGAGGTTGTGTAGGTACAGGTTGTCCAGGTTGGGAAAGAGGGCCAGGAAGCGATCGACTTCCAGCAGCAGGCCATTACTGTGCAACGAGAGGTAGGTGACGTGGCTGAAGTCCGCCGTGAGTGCGGGCAGTTCGCCCATGATCGATAGGCTGGCGGAGAGCATGTGGCCGGGTACCAGGAGGTCTGTGTCCTCGCTGTCACGCTCGCTCAGGCGCCGCCAGCATATTTTGAGCTGATTAGAAAACTCCAGGCGCAGGGCCTGTTGTTGGGCAACTTCTGTGGCGCTCAACGCCCGCCCAAGGACCAAATGGTCGCCTGGCACCGCGACGGTCCAGGCTTGCAAGTCGTCCCCCAGTTTTTCGAACTCGGCCTCTAGGGCTGTCAATGCCTGGCGGGCTCCTTGAGTGTCGCCGGGCAAACGATAGAAGAAGCGGCTGGCGTCGTTCTGGGTGAACTTGGGGTAAAGCGCTTGAACTCGTTGTATATCGGGCATCGCGGCCTCGACCCCGAAATTGTGCCCGGTGGCTTGAAAGTGTGCGCGGATACGCTGGCGCACGGCTTCGGGGTAAGGGTTGTTGCCCAACTCCAGCTCATCGGCGAACGTCAGGTGGTTGCTGAACAGCGCAGGCGGCAACTGCTGCAGGTTGTTGTTGCGAAGCCGTGCGCTAATCAGCCGTGTCCGGCTAAGCAAACCGTTGGGCAGTTCGCGGATGTGCGTACGGTTTAGATCCAGGTACTGCAGGTTGTCCATGGCGCTGACATCGGGGGACAGTTCAAGCGGGTTGCCGAACAGATCCAGGATCTCCAGCCCGGTCAGGGTCGCCAGTTGCCCGCGGGTGGCGGTGGTCAGTTGCAGTTGGCAATGGGTCAGCAGCAACTCCTTGAGCTGGGGCATGTGCTCGAGTGCGCCGGGCAGAGTGCCCAGCGCAATGCTATCGAGCTCCAGGCGATGCAGGTTGGGGAACCGCAGCAGTAACCCATGGGCCCCCAGCGTGGCATTGTTGCCTTTGAGCGCCAGCACCGTGAGGTGGCTGAAGTCGCAGGGGAGTTGCGGCAATTCGCCGATGAGGTCCTCCGAAAAACGCAGCTCCAAGTGCTGTTGGTCGTGGAGGAACTCATGCTGGACGTTTTGCCGCCAGGAGGCTTTGACCTTGGCCATGAAGCGGCGTCGGGTGAGTTGTTGCAGCACCCGTTCGCTGTCGCTGATGAGCTTGGCGGTGATGGGGTGTTTTTGGGGAGGGGTGACAACCCACTTGGCCAGCGTTGCGGTGAGTTCGGCAAACTCCTGCTCTAGGCGATCCAGGCTGGCCAGGGCGCCGGCCGAGGTGGATTGCAGGGCATACAAGAAGGCCTGAATACGCTGGCGGCCGAAACTGGGGAACAACTGTTTGGCTCGCATTTGCAAGGCCGTGTAGCCAACGCTCAGTTGGCCGTAGCCTTCCATGCCACCGGGTAGGCGCATCAAGTCCGGGTCGTATGCGGGTTTGCGGATGGGCTGCTGCTCCAGCAACTGGCCCAGGTTTTCGCGATCCAGCGCATGGTCGCGCAAGCTCTGGCGCAGACGCTCGCCCTGGCCGATGTGCAGGTCCAGGGCGCGGCGGTGCTCGTCCGGCAAGGCTTGCAAGATCGCATCGTGGAACTCGCTGGCGGCGTGCAGGGTCTGGCCCCGGTCGTCGTAAGCCTGGTAGCGGCCATCGTCCAGGCGCACCAAAACCTTCTGGACACTGGCCTGAGGGGGGCCGATACGATCGCTCAGGGCGCCGTCGAATGAATAATCGCGCACGCTGATGCTGGTGTCGGCCAGCCACCCGGGCAGATTAGGCAACGAATGCAGTGCAAGGCGATGGCTGTCGGTGTTCTCGAATGACTTGAGGTACAACCCCTCGTAGGCGCGCGACACGCGAACCTGCAACAGGGCTGCACGGCTCGCTTCGGTCCAGGAGGCGGGTAAGCGGCCTTGGTCCAGCTCGGTCAGTTGCGCGGCGCTGGCGTTGTGCAGCAGTTCCTCGGCGACGGCGGTGGGCAGGCCGGGTGCGGCGGCGACCAGGGTCTGCACCCGTGGGTCGGTGGAGTGCTCCACGCCCCGGTAGCGTGCTTCAAAAATTGAGGCGCGTTTGTTCTCGGCGGTCTGTGCCAGGGCCTTGCGCAACTGACGCGTGCGGGCCTGGAGGCTGAGGGTGGGGGCGCCGAAGTTTTCGCCGAACAACGCTTTGATTTGAGTGTCATCCAGCGCGCTCAGAACCGCTTGCAGGAAGTGGCCGTTGTTGAAGTGTTCAGTGCTGACCTGGATGACCGGCAACCCGCGATCGGCATTGAAAGTCCACAGGCTATTGCCGTCGGTGTCCACCACGCGCAGCGCCTTGGACTCGGGCCACAAGCCGTAGTTGGTCATCAGGTGCAGTTGGGACTGGATGTCGGCCTGGTGATAGAGCGCGGGGTCGTCGCTCTTGAGCTGCTCGATCAGCGCCTGGATGTCCTTGTCGATGTTAAGGCGCGTGAGCATGTCGGCGAGCAGGGGCGGGGCCGGCTCGTGCTCAACGTGCATCTTGCGCAGCACGTCTTCGTGATAGCCGCTAAAGCGCAGCAGTTCTTCGCTTTCGCTGGCGGTCAGGCGCCCGGCGTTGAGGCCCATGCGCCGCAGCACCGTGCCTCTGTCCCATTCCAGGGGCTGGTCCAGTTCGGTTTGCCAGGCCCCTTGGGCGTAATGGCGCAGTTTGGGGCGGTAGCCGTGGGGGCGTTGCGGGTGCGTGATGCGGTGCTCGCCGGTCAGCGGGTCATGCGTCACCGCGTAGGTTTTGCCCTCAAGGGTCAGCAGTTGCTTGCCCTCGGCCGCGTGCAGCCCGAGGCTGTCGGCCCGGGCACCGGGGGTGGGGCGCAGGGTGGTTTCATAGGGGGCGAGGTCGGGCTGCCAGTAGCGCAGCTTGCCGTCGCTGGCGGTTACTGTCTTGAGCCGGTCGATAAAGGCCTGCACTGGTGCCGGCAGGGCGTCGCGAAAGGCGTCGGCGGCAACCGCCCCGCCTACGCTCAGGGTGCCAAGCTGGACGATGGACTCCACCACCTCCATGAGATGCTCGAACGCCTGCTGCCTCTGGCCCTCGGCCCAGTCGACGACAGATTCGAAGGTGTCATCCAGCAACTGATAAGCCATGTAGGCGAGCATCACCTCGCCAAGGAGTGGCACGAACGGTGCCAGCAGCATCGAGGCTGCGTTGAGCACCGAACTGGCAATTTTCGTGAAGGTGTCCCACAAGGCCCAGCGCACTTGGCTGTCGACGGTTGCAGTGGGCACGGCGAGTACCCGGGCGTCGTTGAGGATCTTGTCCAGCTTGCTGTGATGCAGGTGCAGCCACAGGTCTTCGCGCACGGCGAGGGCCGACAGTTGCAGGTTCGGCCGCTCAATGGGTTCGGCGCGCCACGAGGGCAGTGGGCTGCCGGGCACATGGCGATGCCAGGTGACCCGGCTCAGGCGCTGTTGCAGGCCCGCAAAGAACGGCGGGCGGTCCTGCTGGGCGACGAAACGGCTGAAAAAATGCTGATAGTCGGGCTCACGTAGTTGGCGAACCAGTTCTTCGGTGAACGCCGCTGCGGACTCATATTCGCGGAGCGGGTGCGCCGGGTCGTCGGGAACGTACGCCACGATTTTGAGCACTTGATCGTGCTGTTCAAA
The DNA here is from genome assembly GCF_059862705.1 of Pseudomonas sp. MF08817. Classification (NCBI taxonomy): domain Bacteria; kingdom Pseudomonadati; phylum Pseudomonadota; class Gammaproteobacteria; order Pseudomonadales; family Pseudomonadaceae; genus Pseudomonas; species Pseudomonas sp. MF08817. The sequence continues at coordinate 23,646 of NZ_JCBCUY010000001.1, read as the reverse complement.
ATCGGCACCGAACAGCACGATCCCGGTCAACCTGCTGGACATGATCGCCAGGTCGTGATGGCACAGAGGCTGACCATCGAGGGTGACGTCCGGGTGGCCGTCGAGGTAGCGGCGCAGGGCGTGAAAACTGTCCTGGCTGATTTCGTTTTGCATCCGTGCCAGGTGCAGCGCGGCCTTTAGTGCGGCTTTCTGGCTACGGCCGACGCTGGCGCGCAGGGTGGCGTTCAGCGTCGCATCGGTCACGCCCAGCTGGCGTTCCAGGTAGGCCTGGTAACGCTGACCAATGTCCAGCGCCCTGCACAGGCGGACGAACGCGGCGATCGGCAGGCGCTGCTTGATGCCTGGGAGAATGTCGTACTGGTTGAGCCGGTCGGGCTCACTGATGTAGTCGGAGTGGGCGTCGAACGCGTCTTCCTCGGCTTCGTCGGCTTCAAAGTTATGCAGGGCCGCCGCCAGCAGTGACACCGTCCAGGTACGCGTGGCGCCGGTTGGGATGGGGAAGGGCTCGGCGGTCGCCGGAATGTACAGTTGCAGGAAGGTGCGGCGAACGTCCAGATCCAGCCCGTGCTGGGCCTTGAGCGCGGCGATGAGCAGGGGTTCGGCGAAGGCGTTGATGTCCTGTACTTGGGCCAGTAGTTCGTCGACCTGGTTTTGCGCGCTCCAGTGGGCGTTGTTGAGTTGCTGCAACTGCTGGTGTTGGTCAGGCGTTGCGCTGGCGTGCCAGGGCGGCACCTGCGTGCGGGCACGGGCCAAGGCCTGGCGCCGGGCCGGCGGGGCATTGCGCAGCCAGTCGGGCACCGCATCCAGTAGTAAGTGGTAGTGGGATGGCGCGTGCAGGGGCGGGGCGCTGGTCCCGAGGTCCGGTGTGTGTGGGTGAGGCATTGTTCAATCCTTGTCGTGCCTGGAGGGGCGACTAGGAAAGCAAAGCGCTATCGGACAGGGGCGCTACATAGTTATCGGGAAGGCCTGCGCGCTTGAAATCAAATCCCCCGGCGCTGCCTATAAAGGCGGCGGGCAGTTTAAACTGCGCCTTTGCGACGCTATATGTCGCATTGCCGTAAACCCGGGGAAAACCGGGGTTCGCGCTATAAGAAGTTGTCGCTTGGCGGCAAGGCCGGGCTGAAAACTGTCCTTACAATCCCTTTCATCGCTCGCCAGTTCCAGGCGAGTGTTCCTTACCAGGAGACTCCGATGTCCGTTGAGCACGCTGCGGTACAACGCGCCGATTTCGATCAGCTTATGGTTCCCAACTACGCCCCTGCCGCGTTCATCCCCGTGCGTGGCCAAGGCTCGCGCGTGTGGGACCAGTCCGGCCGCGAGCTGATCGACTTCGCCGGCGGCATCGCGGTGAACGTCCTGGGCCACGCCCACCCGGCGCTGGTCGGTGCCTTGACTGAGCAGGCGAACAAGCTGTGGCACGTGTCCAACGTGTTCACCAACGAGCCGGCCCTGCGCCTGGCCCACAAGTTGATCGACGCGACCTTCGCCGAGCGCGTGTTCTTCTGCAACTCCGGCGCCGAAGCCAACGAAGCAGCCTTCAAGCTGGCGCGCCGCGTAGCCTTCGACAAGTTCGGCGCAGAAAAATACGAAATCATCGCCGCCCTCAACAGCTTCCACGGCCGCACCCTGTTCACCGTCAACGTCGGTGGCCAGTCCAAGTACTCCGACGGTTTCGGGCCGAAAATCACCGGTATCACCCACGTTCCGTTCAACGATCTGGCCGCCCTCAAAGCCGCCATCTCGGACAAGACCTGCGCCGTAGTGCTGGAGCCGATCCAGGGCGAAGGCGGCGTGCTGCCGGCCGAACTGGCTTACCTGCAAGGCGCCCGCGAACTGTGCACCGCCCATGACGCGCTGCTGGTATTCGACGAAGTGCAGACCGGCATGGGCCGCACCGGCGAGCTGTTCGCCTACCAACACTACGGCGTGACGCCGGACATCCTCACCAGCGCCAAGAGCCTGGGCGGCGGTTTCCCCATCGCCGCGATGCTGACCAGCGAAGCGCTGGCCAAGCACCTGGTGGTCGGCACCCACGGCACCACTTACGGCGGCAACCCGCTGGCATGCGCGGTGGCGGAAGCGGTGATCGACGTCATCAACACCCCGCAGGTGCTCGCTGGGGTCAAGGCCAAGCACGCGCAGTTCAAGGCGCGCCTGGAACAGATCGGCGAGCAATACGGCCTGTTCACCCAGGTCCGTGGCCTCGGCCTGCTGTTGGGCTGCGTGCTCAGCGATGCCTGGAAGGGTAAGGCCAAGGACATCTTCAACGCCGCCGAGCGTGAAGGCCTGATGATCCTGCAAGCCGGCCCCGATGTGGTGCGCTTTGCCCCAAGCCTGGTGGTGGAAGAGGCCGACATCGAAGAAGGCCTGGCCCGCTTCGAGCGCGCCGTGCAAAAGCTCACGCAAGCCTGATAGACCTTTCGCTGCCCGGGCAACCGGGCAGCGAAACCCATTTTTTGTGCCGGGCTGCCACACCGTATCTGGGTTGAACCAGGTCCATGGCCCGGCATTTTTTCCTCTGTAGGTTTTTTCAAGTTAAGGAGTGACACCATGCTGGTGATGCGCCCCGCGCAAATGGCTGATCTGGGCGAGGTACAGCGTCTGGCCGCGGACAGCCCGATTGGTGTCACGTCCCTGCCGGATGATGTCGAACGCCTGAGCGACAAGATCGCGGCCAGCGAAGCCTCGTTCGCCGCCGAAGTCAGCTTCAACGGTGAAGAAAGCTACTTCTTCGTCCTCGAAGACAGCGCCACTGGCAAACTGGTGGGCTGTTCGGCCATCGTCGCCTCGGCCGGCTATTCCGAGCCGTTCTACAGCTTTCGCAACGAAACCTTCGTGCACGCCTCCCGCGAGCTGAAGATCCACAACAAGATCCACGTGCTCTCCCAGTGCCACGACCTGACCGGCAACAGCCTGCTGACCAGTTTCTACGTGGTGCCCGAGCTGGTGGGTTCGCCCTGGTCGGAACTCAACTCCCGCGGGCGGCTGCTGTTCGTCGCCAGCCACCCGGAGCGCTTTGCCGATTCGGTGGTGACCGAAATCGTCGGCTACAGCGACGAGCACGGCGAGTCGCCGTTCTGGGACGCCATCGGGCGCAACTTTTTCGACCTCAACTACGCTGCCGCCGAGCGCCTGTGCGGGCTCAAGAGCCGCACCTTCCTCGCCGAACTGATGCCGCACTACCCGATCTACGTACCCTTGCTGCCCGACTCGGCCCAGGAGGCCATGGGCCAGGTGCACCCGCGGGCGCAGATCACCTTCGACATCCTGATGCGCGAAGGCTTCGAGACCGACCACTACATCGACATCTTCGACGGTGGCCCGACCCTGCATGCACGGGTGTCGAGCATCCGTTCCATCGCCCAGAGCCGTGTGGTGCCGGTGAAAATCGGCGAGACCGGCAAGGGCGGCACCCGGCCTTACCTGGTTTCCAACTGCCAGTTGCAGGACTACCGCGCGGTGTTGCTGGAGCTGGACTGGGCGCCGGGTAAACCCGTGACCCTGGATCTGCAAGCCGCCGAGGCCCTGGGCGTCGGCGAAGGTGCCAGCGTGCGCCTGGTGGCGGTTTAACGCCTTTACAGCAGCGAGTTTTACGGGTGGTCGCCAGCGACGGCCCGTTTGAGGAGAAAGCATGATCGTTCGTCCCGTACGCAGCAGCGACCTACCGGCGCTGATCGAGCTGGCCCGCAGCACCGGCACCGGCCTGACCACCTTGCCGGCCAACGAAGAACGCCTGGCCCACCGGGTCGGCTGGGCCGAGAAGACCTTTCGCGGCGAAGCCGAACGCGGCGACGCCGACTACCTGTTCGTGCTTGAAGACGATGACGGCCGGGTCGTGGGCATCTCCGCCATCGCGGGCGCCGTGGGTCTGCGCGAGCCCTGGTACAACTTCCGGGTCGGCCTGACGGTCAGCGCCTCTCAGGAACTGAAGATCTACCGCGAAATCCCCACCCTGTTCTTGGCCAACGACCTGACCGGCAACTCCGAGCTGTGCTCGCTGTTCCTGCACGCCGACTACCGCAGCGGCCTCAACGGCCGGATGCTGGCCAAGGCGCGGATGCTGTTCATCGCTGAGTTCCCGCAGTTGTTCGGCAATAAGATCATCGCTGAGATGCGCGGCATGTCCGACCCGGCCGGCCGCTCGCCGTTCTGGGAAAGCCTGGGCCGGCACTTCTTCAAGATGGAATTCAGCCAGGCCGATTACCTGACCGGCGTGGGCAACAAGGCGTTCATCGCCGAACTGATGCCTAAATTCCCGCTGTACACGTGCTTCCTCTCCGAAGATGCGCGCAACGTGATCGGCAAAGTGCACACCGACACCGAGCCGGCGCTGGCCATGCTCAAAAGCGAAGGCTTCAGCTACCAGGGCTACGTCGACATCTTCGACGCCGGCCCGGCGGTGGAGTGCGAGACCAGCAAGATCCGCGCAGTGCGCGACAGCCAGGCGCTGGTGCTGGCCATCGGTACGCCGGGCGACGACGCCACCCCTTTCCTGATTCACAACCGCAAGCGCGAGGACTGCCGCATCACCGCCGCCCCTGCGCGCTTTGCCGCGGGCACCCTGGTGGTTGACCCGCTGACCGCCAAACGCCTGAAACTCAACGCCGGCGACCAAGTGCGCGCCGTGCCGCTGTCCGCTGCCCGGGAGCCAAAATAATGAATTCGCTATACATCGCCGGCCGCTGGGTCGAAGGCCTGGGCCAGGCATTTGAATCCCTCAACCCGGTGAGCCAGGACGTACTGTGGGCCGGCAAGGGCGCCAGCGCCGAGCAGGTCGAGGTGGCCGTGCAAGCGGCCCGCGAGGCCTTCCCGGCCTGGGCCAGCCGTTCCCTGGACGAACGCATCAGCGTGCTCGAAGCTTTCGCCGCCAGCCTGAAAAACCACGGCGACGCGTTGGCTCGCTGCATCGGCGAGGAAACCGGCAAGCCGTTGTGGGAGTCGGCCACCGAAGTCACCAGCATGGTCAACAAAATTGCCATTTCGGTGCAGAGCTACCGCGAACGCACCGGCGAGAAGAGCGGCCCGCTGGGCGACGCCACCGCCGTGCTGCGCCACAAGCCCCACGGTGTGGTGGCGGTGTTCGGCCCCTACAACTTCCCCGGGCACCTGCCCAACGGCCATATCGTCCCGGCGCTGCTGGCGGGCAACAGCGTGCTGTTCAAACCCAGCGAACTGACGCCCAAGGTCGCTGAGTTGACGGTCAAATGCTGGATCGAGGCTGGCCTGCCCGCCGGCGTGCTGAACCTCTTGCAAGGTGCCCGCGACACCGGCGTTGCCCTGGCGGCGAACCCGGGTATCGACGGCTTGTTCTTCACCGGCTCCAGCCGCACCGGCAACCACTTGCATGCGCAGTTCTCCGGGCGCCCGGACAAGATCCTGGCCCTGGAGATGGGCGGCAACAACCCGCTGGTGGTGGAGCAGGTCGCGGACCTGGACGCGGCGGTGTACACCATCATCCAGTCGGCATTCATTTCCGCCGGCCAACGCTGCACCTGCGCCCGCCGCCTACTGGTGCCGCAAGGCGCCTGGGGCGACAGCCTGTTGGCGCGCCTGGTGGCGGTCAGCGCGAGCATCGAGGTGGGGGCGTTCGACCAGCAACCGGCGCCGTTCATGGGCTCGGTGATTTCCCTGCAAGCGGCCCGCGCCCTGATGGACGCCCAGGCTCACTTGCTGGCTAACGGGGCGCAGGCGCTGCTGGCGATGACCCAGCCCCAGGCCGGCGCGGCGCTGCTGACGCCGGGCATCCTCGACGTCACAGCCGTGGCCGAGCGCCCCGACGAAGAGCTGTTCGGCCCGCTGCTGCAAGTGATCCGCTACGCTGACTTCGACGCGGCAATGGCCGAGGCCAACAACACCCAGTACGGCTTGGCCGCGGGCTTGCTGTCGGATTCCGAGGCGCGCTACCAGCAGTTTTGGCTGCAAAGCCGCGCCGGGATCGTCAACTGGAACAAGCAACTGACCGGCGCCGCCAGCAGCGCGCCGTTCGGTGGCGTCGGCGCCTCGGGCAACCACCGCGCCAGCGCCTACTACGCGGCCGACTACTGCGCGTACCCGGTAGCGTCCCTGGAAACCCCAAGCCTGGTGCTGCCCGCCACACTGACGCCGGGTGTGCGGTTGGTGTAACCCTGTTCCTGTAGCAGCGGACTTGCTCGCTGCCATAGGCAGGGCCCTATAAAAACAGATGTTCGTGGAGCCTCGCTGATGAAATCCTATGAAGTCAATTTTGATGGTCTAGTGGGGCCGACCCATAACTACGGCGGTTTGTCCTACGGCAACGTCGCATCCCAGAGCAACAGCCAGCAGGCCTCCAACCCCAAGGAAGCAGCGCTGCAAGGCCTGGCGAAAATGAAAGCGCTGATGGACATGGGCTTTGTGCAAGGCGTGCTCGCGCCGCAGGAGCGCCCCGACGTGGCCGCCCTACGCAGCCTGGGTTTTGCCGGCACCGACGCGCAAGTGATCGAGCAGGCCGCCAAGCAGGCGATGCCGCTGCTGGTGGCCAGTTGCTCGGCCTCCAGCATGTGGGTGGCCAATGCCGCCACGGTCAGCCCCAGCGCCGATACCGCGGACGGCCGTGTGCACTTCACCGCCGCCAACCTCAACTGCAAGTACCACCGCAGTATCGAACACCCGACGACCAGCCGCGTCCTGGGGGCGATGTTCGCCGATCAGCAGCACTTCGCCCACCACGCGGCCTTGCCGGCGGTGGCGCAGTTCGGCGATGAAGGCGCGGCCAACCACACGCGGTTTTGCCGCGACTACGGCGAGGCCGGGGTGGAGTTTTTCGTGTTCGGCCGCAGTGCCTTCGACAACCGCTACCCGGCGCCGCAAAAGTACCCGGCGCGCCAGACCCTGGAAGCTTCCCAGGCTGTCGCTCGCCTGCATGGCCTGAGCGATGCTGGCGTGGTCTACGCCCAGCAGAACCCGGCGGTGATCGATGCCGGCGTGTTCCACAACGACGTGATCGCAGTGGGCAACGGCGAGGCGTTGTTCTATCACGAGGACGCCTTCCTCCACACCGAGGCGATGCTCAAGGAACTGTCCGACAAACTGGCGGCCCGTGGCGGCCAGTTCAAGGCGATTTGCGTGCCGCGTTCCCAGGTCACGGTGGAGGACGCGGTGCGCTCCTACCTGTTCAACAGCCAGTTGCTGTCGCGTGCCGACGGTTCGATGCTGCTGATCGTGCCCCAGGAATGCCAGAACAACGAACGCGTGTGGAACTACCTGCAAGGGCTGACCGCCGCTAACGGCCTGATTCGCGAGGTGAAAGTCTTCGACCTCAAGCAAAGCATGCAGAACGGCGGTGGCCCGGCGTGCCTGCGCCTGCGGGTGGCCCTCAACGAAACCGAGCTGGCGGCGGTCAACCCCGGCGTCATCATGACCGCGCCTTTGTACGGCTCCCTGACCCAATGGGTGCAGAAGCACTACCGCGACCGCATGAGCGAAACCGACCTGGCGGACCCGCAATTGTTGCTTGAATGCCGCACGGCACTGGATGAACTGACGCAAATCCTTAAACTGGGCGCGGTTTACCCTTTCCAGATCAATTGAAAACCGGCGTGCCAGCCCCTCGGCACGCTGCGTTATCTCCCAAACGAGAGCCTAAAGACATGAGCGATACCCTGCAGCTGATCCTTGAAGACACCGACGGCACCCAACTGCAAACCTCTTGCACCCGCGTGGCGGTGGTGTGGCAGGGCAAGGAAGTCTGGATCCAGCACGACGGCCGCGGCCAATTGCTGATTGGCGTCGATGTGGAAGAAGGCGACGCGGAATACGCCAACCTGCTGCTGCGCCCGCTGGCGACTAACCTGGTAAGCCTGCAACTGGAAATGGAACCGGCCGACGCTGGCGACGAAGACCATGTGCATGGCCCGGATTGCCAGCACGACCACTAAGGAAGTCGTTCTATGCTCGCCCTCGGCAAACTGCTTGAACTGACCCTCGCCGGTCGCGAACCGGCGCAAAAGACTCAACTGACTGTCGACGGTGTGCGTATGCGCTGGCTGAGCGAGGGCGCATTGGAAGTGCGGCCTCCCGAAGCCCGCGACAATGGCCTGGACCTGCTGTTATCGGCGGGCATCCACGGCAACGAGACGGCACCCATCGAGTTGCTCGACCGTCTGTTGCACGCCATCGCCCGGGGCGACCTCAAGCCCCGCGCACGCATTCTGTTCCTGTTCGGCAACCCCGAGGCCATGCGCCGCGGCGAGCGCTATATCGAGCAGGACGTCAATCGCCTCTTCAACGGCCGCCACGAACAAAGCAGTGGCAGTGAAGCCCTGCGTGCCTGCGAGCTGGAACGCCTGGCGAGCACCTTCTTCAGCCTGCCCGAGCGTGGCCGTTTGCATTACGACCTGCACACCGCCATCCGCGGTTCGAAGATCGAGCAGTTCGCCCTCTACCCCTGGAAGGAAGGCCGCACCCATTCGCGCCTGGAGCTGGCGCGCCTGCGCGCGGCCGGCATGCAGGCGGTGTTGTTGCAGAACAAGCCGTCCATCGTGTTCAGCTCGTTTACCTACGACAAACTCGGCGCCGAGGCCTTCACCCTGGAACTGGGCAAGGCGCGGCCGTTCGGGCAGAACGAAGGCGTGGACGTCTCGCGCCTGGAAACACGCCTGCAGCAGATCATCGAAGGCACCGAGCCGCCGCTCGACGGCAACCTCGACGGCTTGCAGCTGTTCAGCGTGGCGCGGGAAATCATCAAGCACAGCGATCAATTCCAACTGAACCTGCCGGCCGATATCGAGAACTTCTCTGAGTTGGAACCCGGCTACGTGCTGGCCGAAGACATCGCCCAGATGCGCTGGGTGGTGGAGGAGGAAGGCGCGCGCATCATTTTTCCCAACCCCAAGGTCAAGAACGGCCTGCGCGCGGGCATCCTGATCGTACCCAACAACGCCGAAACGCTGCTGTAGCAAGCAGGCTTGCTACAGCAAAAAAGGGCAGGTCCGTTATGGGCCTGCCCTTTTTGTGGCGCTCGTGGTGGGGTTAAACCGCTACGGCACGCGGCTCGTTACGGCGCAAGGTGCGGATCTTGTGCAGCGTGTCGGCGCAGGTCTGCGCAGCTTCCTGGCCCTTGTGCACGAAGTGGTCGAAGAAGAACTTCTGGTGTTCTTCGCCCGCGTGGAAGTGGTGCGGGGTCAAGGACACCGAGAACACCGGCACCTCGGTTTCTAGTTGCACCTGCATCAGGCCGCTGACCACGGATTGGGCGACGAACTCGTGGCGGTAGATACCGCCGTCCACCACCAGGGCTGCGGCGACGATGCCGGCATAGCGCCCGGACTTGGCCAGCAGCTTGGCGTGCAGCGGGATTTCAAAGGCGCCGCCGACTTCGAAGAAATCAATGTCACTTTCTTGATAGCCCTGCACCAGCATTTCGGCGACGAAGCCTTTGCGGCTCTGATCGACGATTTCCTTGTGCCAGCAGGCCTGGATAAAGGCGACGCGTTCGCCGTGATGGTGTTTGCTTTTGCTATCGATTGCGGTGGGTTGCATGTTCTGAACTCCTGTTTGTGTGAAAAACAGGGCGATATGAATCGAATGGGATTTCAAGGGTGCGCACGACTTTTCCCTGCCTTGGCAGGATTTGTCTTACGGCCCTTGGGCGCCAATCCCGTTCTCTCTTCATCCGGACTATGACCGTCGGCCCCGGGATCACACCGGGTCTGCTGACCTTGGCACCACTCACCGCAACAGCCGTGGGTGCCGCCAAGCGCTCGCGGGCTATGCGCATTGCGCGCAATTACCGCCGGTGGGGAATTGCACCCCGCCCTGAGAACGTTGCCACCAGCTTTTTCTGGCAGCGGGCAGTTTTTACCATATATTTCCAACAGGTGCATGGGGCGAGGGTGATGATAATCATCGCTTTCTTCGCTCAATGGCGCCGATCAGGGCGGCTGTCACCGGCAAAAACCGGGGTTTTCCCTCGCTTTCGTCGATTTTTCACGTCATTGATCGTCCTGGCCGTCCAATTGCGCCTGTGTATCGTACAAACACGCTGTACCTGCTGATTAACGCCGATATAATGCGGCCCTTTGCCGTCGCTCCGTCCGATGACGTCGCGCACTGGCCTTTGGCCGCAGCCTCCGTGGAAGAACCTAATGAAAAGCGCAGAAATCCGTGAAGCCTTCCTTCGCTTCTTCGAAGAGCAAGGCCACACCCGTGTCGCCTCCAGCTCTTTGATTCCGGGCAACGACCCAACCCTGCTGTTCACCAACGCGGGGATGAACCAGTTCAAGGACTGCTTCCTGGGCCAGGAAAAGCGTGCGTATACCCGCGCCACCAGCAGCCAGAAGTGCGTGCGCGCCGGCGGCAAGAACAGCGACCTGGAAAACGTCGGTTATACCGCCCGTCACCACACCTTCTTCGAGATGCTGGGCAACTTCAGCTTCGGCGATTACTTCAAGCGCGATGCCATCACCTACGCCTGGACCTTCCTCACCGGTGTGCTAGGCCTGCCCAAGGAAAAACTCTGGGTCACGGTCTACGCCACCGACGACGAAGCCTATGACATCTGGACCCAGCAGATTGGCGTCCCGGTCGAGCGCATGATCCGCATTGGCGACAACAAGGGCGCGCCTTACGCCTCCGACAACTTCTGGACCATGGGCGATACCGGCCCGTGCGGCCCCTGCACCGAGATCTTCTACGATCACGGCGCCGACATCTGGGGCGGCCCGCCCGGCTCGCCGGAAGAAGACGGCGACCGCTACATCGAGATCTGGAACAACGTGTTCATGCAGTTCAACCGCACCGCCGATGGCGTGTTGCACCCGCTGCCCGCGCCGTCGGTCGATACCGGCATGGGCCTGGAGCGGATCAGCGCGGTGCTGCAACACGTGCACTCCAACTACGAGATCGACCTGTTCAAGAACCTGCTCAGCGCCTCGGCCCAGGCCATTGGTTGCAGCAATGACGACCAGTCGTCCCTCAAAGTGGTGTCCGACCACATCCGTTCGTGCGGTTTCCTGATCGCCGATGGCGTGCTGCCGTCCAACGAAGGCCGCGGCTATGTGCTGCGCCGCATCATTCGTCGTGCCTGCCGCCACGGCAACAAGTTGGGCGCCACTGGCAGTTTCTTCTACAAGATCGTTGCCGCGCTGGTGGCCGAGATGGGCGAAGCCTTTCCGGAGCTCAAGCAGCAACAGGCCAACATCGAGCGCGTGCTCAAGGCCGAAGAAGAGCAGTTCTCCAAGACCCTGGAACACGGCCTGAAAATCCTCGAGCAGGACCTGGCTGAACTCAAAGGCTCCGTGGTGCCGGGCGACGTGGTGTTCAAGCTGTATGACACCTACGGGTTCCCGATGGACCTGACCGCCGACATCGCCCGCGAACGCGAGCTGACCATCGACGAGGCCGGGTTCGAGCGCGAGATGGAAGCCCAGCGTGTACGCGCCCGCTCCGCCAGCGCCTTTGGCCTGGACTACAACACCCTGGTCAAGGTTGACGTGGCCACCCAGTTCACTGGTTACACCGACACCTGTGGCGCAGCGAAAATCGTCGCGCTGTACAAGGACGGCCAGTCGGTTGACGTGCTCAGCGAAGGCGAGGAGGGCGTGATCGTCCTCGATCGCACGCCGTTCTACGCTGAATCCGGCGGCCAGGTGGGCGACTGCGGTTACCTGACCTCGGGCGCCGCGCGTTTTGACGTGCGTGATACCACCAAGACTGGCGGTGCGTTCCTGCACCACGGCGTGATGAGCGCCGGCAGCCTGACCGTTGCCGCCCCCGTCGAAACCCAGGTGGATGCTGACGTGCGTCACGCCACGGCGCTCAACCACTCGGCCACTCACTTGCTCCACGCCGCGTTGCGCCAGGTATTGGGCGAGCACGTGCAGCAGAAGGGCTCGTTGGTCGACAGTCAGCGCCTGCGTTTTGACTTCAGCCACTTTGAAGCCATCAAGCCTGAACAGATCAAGGCCCTGGAAGAGATCGTCAACGCCGAGATTCGTAAGAACACCCCGGTCGAGACCGAAGAAACCGACATCGAAACCGCTAAGCAAAAAGGCGCCATGGCGCTGTTCGGCGAGAAGTACGGCGACGAAGTGCGCGTGCTGAGTATGGGCGGTAGCTTCTCGGTGGAGTTGTGCGGCGGTATCCACGCCAACCGTACCGGCGATATCGGCCTGCTCAAAATTATCAGCGAAGGCGGCGTGGCCTCTGGCGTGCGCCGTATCGAAGCGGTCACCGGCGCCCAGGCGCTGGCGTACTTGAACGCTGCCGAAGAGCAGCTCAAGGAAGCGGCCAGCCTGGTCAAGGGCAGCCGCGACAACCTGCTCGACAAACTGTCGGCGGTGCTGGAGCGCAACCGTGCGCTGGAAAAACAACTGGAGCAGTTGCAAGCCAAGGCCGCCAGCGCGGCCGGTGACGATCTGTCGGCGTCTGCCTTGGATATCAAAGGTGTGAAAGTGTTGGCCGTGCGCCTGGACGGTCAGGATGGCAAGGCGCTATTGGCCCTTGTCGATCAGTTGAAGAACAAGCTCGGCCGCGCAGTGATCCTGCTCGGCAGTGTCCATGAGGAAAAGGTCGTTCTGGTTGCGGGCGTAACCAAAGACCTGACCGGTCAACTCAAGGCCGGTGATCTGATGAAGCAAGCGGCTGCGGCCGTGGGCGGCAAGGGCGGTGGTCGTCCAGACATGGCGCAAGGCGGCGGTACTGACGCCAGCGCCCTGGATGCGGCGCTGGCCTTGGCCGTGCCTTTCGTGGAACAGGCTATTTAAGGCAGCCGCCCGGTCTGTCGTCCCATGGCGGGCCGGGTAGTTGTCGAGTGATTATTGGGCGCCCTTCATGGGCAGAGGCGGCTTTGAAATGGCTTTGATCGTACAGAAATTTGGAGGCACCTCGGTCGGCACTATCGAGAGAATCGAGCAGGTCGCCGACAAGGTTAAGAAGTTTCGCGAAGCCGGCGATGACCTGGTGGTTGTGTTGTCCGCGATGAGCGGCGAAACCAATCGCCTGATCGATCTGGCCAAGCAGATCAGCGGTGAGGAGCAACCGGTTCCCCGCGAGCTGGATGTGATTGTCTCCACCGGTGAGCAAGTGACCATCGCGTTGCTGGCCATGGCGCTAATCAAGCGCGGTATCCCGGCGGTGTCGTACACCGGCAACCAGGTCCGGATCCTGACCGATAGCGCGCACAATAAAGCGCGTATCCTGCAAATCGATGACCAGAAGATCCGTGGTGACCTCAAGGCGGGTCGCGTGGTGGTGGTCGCCGGTTTCCAGGGTGTTGACGAGCACGGCAACATCACCACCCTGGGCCGTGGCGGCTCCGACACCACCGGTGTGGCGCTGGCGGCGGCCCTGAAGGCCGACGAGTGCCAGATCTACACCGATGTGGACGGTGTCTACACCACCGATCCGCGGGTGGTGGCCCAGGCCCAGCGCCTGGACAAGATCACCTTCGAAGAGATGCTGGAAATGGCCAGCCTCGGTTCCAAGGTGCTGCAGATCCGTGCGGTGGAGTTCGCCGGCAAGTACAACGTTCCGCTGCGCGTACTGCACAGCTTCAAGGAGGGTCCGGGCACCCTCATTACTATTGATGAAGAGGAATCCATGGAACAGCCGATCATTTCCGGCATCGCGTTCAATCGTGATGAAGCCAAGCTGACCATCCGTGGTGTGCCAGACACCCCCGGCGTGGCGTTCAAGATTCTCGGCCCGATCAGCGCCGCGAACATTGAAGTCGATATGATCGTGCAGAACGTGGCGCACGATAACACCACCGACTTCACCTTCACCGTGCACCGCAACGACTACCAGGCGGCCCAGACCGTGCTGGAGAACACTGCGCGCGAGATCGGTGCCCGTGAAGTGGTAGGCGACACCAAGATCGCCAAGGTGTCGATCGTCGGTGTCGGCATGCGTTCCCATGCGGGCGTTGCCAGCCGCATGTTCGAGTCGCTGGCCAAGGAAACTATCAACATCCAGATGATTTCGACCTCGGAAATCAAGGTTTCCGTGGTGATCGAAGAGAAATACCTGGAACTGGCCGTGCGCGCCCTGCACACGGCTTTCGAACTGGACGCACCGGCCCGACAGGGCGAGTGATGCGTTTCCCCAAAGGGCGCGGATGATCCGCGCCCTTTGTTTTTTTGAATAGCGCGACTCTGGCCTGTTCTTTTGCTCGCGCTAGTCAATACTTAGGCGTGTAGGGTTGCGACCATTCTGGTTGTAGGTCGAATGCCTTTTTTTTGCAGACTGTAGTCCCTGAAATGTAATGCGTGAGGAGAAAGGTATGCTGATTCTGACTCGTCGGTGCGCAGAAAGCCTGATTATTGGTGATGGCGAAATCACTGTGACCGTGCTCGGTGTCAAAGGCAATCAAGTGCGTATTGGTGTCAATGCCCCGAAAGAGGTGGCGGTTCACCGTGAGGAAATTTACCTGCGGATCAAGAAAGAGAAGGACGAAGAACCAAGCCATTAATTTTTATCGTTTTTTATGTTTGCAAACGGGGATGAAGCTGGTTAATATACGCCCCGTGTTGCGGAGAGCTGGCCGAGTGGCCGAAGGCGCTCCCCTGCTAAGGGAGTACACCTCAAAAGGGTGTCGGGGGTTCGAATCCCCCGTTCTCCGCCATTATTTTTTAGTACGTTGTAATCTGGCTTGTTCTGTAAGTTGTTGAATTTACTAGAAAAAGAGCTTTACAAAAAGATTTGACGGCCTATAATGCGCGGCAACAAATGCACTCGTAGCTCAGCTGGATAGAGTACTCGGCTACGAACCGAGCGGTCACAGGTTCGAATCCTGTCGAGTGCACCATTTAAGAGTTAGTTGCAGCAATGCAGGTGACTTGCTACAAGCCAGTTGTGATCTGGTCTAAAAACACAAATTGCACTCGTAGCTCAGCTGGATAGAGTACTCGGCTACGAACCGAGCGGTCACAGGTTCGAATCCTGTCGAGTGCACCAAACATGAAAAAGCCCCAGGCCTCGCGGTTTGGGGTTTTTTTTCGTCCCGGTTTTTTGGTGGTGCTGCCTTTGTTGGGGGCTGAGCAGGTAGGACGGTTTTGGGCGTGCGCTGTAGTGCTTGTCAGGGCTTGGCGGTGCTGGGGCGGCGAAAGAGGGGGTAAGGCCCCTAGGAGAGGTGCTGGCGGCGCTGTGCGATGTACTGGCGTCGGCCAGCCGGGCAAAAAAAACCGCAGCCTTTTTGGGGCTGCGGATGGGGGCGGAGCGCGTTGTTATCAGAACAGCTTGAGCTTCGGTGCTTCTTCGGCCACTGGGGTGTTGGCCCCGGTCTGTTCGTTCCAGCCGCCACCTAAAGCCTTGTACAGATTGACTTCGCTGGTCAACTGCGCCAAACGGTCGCTAATCAGCGCTTGTTGCGCGCTGAACAGGGAGCGTTGAGCGTCGAGGAACGTCAGGTTGCTGTCCACACCGATGCGGTAGCGTCGCTCGGCCAGACGGTAGTAGTCCTGGTTGGCGTTGACGAAGTCCTGTTGCGCCTGCAATTGCTGGTTGAAGGTCTGGCGTGCAGCCAAGCCATCGGAGACTTCCTGGAAGGCGGTCTGGATGGACTTCTCGTACTGCGCCACGGTGATGTCTTTCTGGATTTTCGAGTAATCCAGGCTGGCGCGCAGGGCGCCGGCGTTGAAGATCGGCAGGTTGATCTGCGGCTGGAACAGCCAGGTGCCCGAACCGCCCTTGAACAGCCCCGACAGATCCGGGCTCAGCGTGCCGGCATTGGCCGTCAGGCTGATACTGGGGAAGAACGCGGCCCGCGCGGCGCCAATGTTGGCGTTGGCGGCCTTGAGTTTGCGCTCGGCTTCGAGGATGTCCGGGCGACGTTGCAGCAGGTCGGACGGCAGGCCTGCTGGCAGTTCGCTCAGCAGGTCGGCCGACAGCGGCTGGCCCTGGCCCAGGTTGTCCGGTAGGCCGGTGCCCAGCAGCAGGGTCAGGCTGTTTTCGTCCTGGGCCACCTGGCGGGTGTAGCGCGCCAGTTGTACGCGGGCGTTTTCCACCGAGGTGCGCGACTGGCTCAGGTCCAGGGCCGAGGCCACGCCCACTTCATTGCTGCGCGAGGTGAGGCGGTAGCTTTCTTCGTATGCGGCCAGGGTGTCCTGGGTCAGCTTGAGCAGCTCCTTGTCGGCCTGCCAGGTCAGGTAGGCATTCGCCACGCCGGCCACCAGGCTGATCTGGGTGCTGCGCCGGGCTTCTTCGGTGGCGAAGTAGCTTTGCAGCGCTTGCTCGCTGAGGCTGCGCACGCGGCCGAACAGGTCCAGCTCATAGGCGCTGATGCCCACGGTGGCTGAGTATTGGCTGGTGATGGCCGACTCGCCGGTCTGCGACAGGCGCTCCGGCGTGCGTTGGCGGCTGCCGCTGCCGTTGGCGGACACGGCCGGGAACAGGTCGGCGCGCTGGATGCGGTACTGGGCCGCGTAGGCGTCGATGTTCAGGGCCGCGACGCGCAGGTCGCGGTTGTTCTGCAGGGCGGTCTGGATCAACTGCTGCAGCGCCGGGTCGTGGAAGAACTGGCGCCAGCCCTGCTCGGCGGCGGCCGTGTTGGCAGCCTGGGCCGGCGAATACGCCGGCCCTTGCGGGAACTGCCCGGCGACAGGCGCCTGGGGCTGCTGATAATCGGGTATCAGCGAGCAGCCACCGAGCACGAATGCGGCGACTGCCAGGGAGAGTAGCGACTTGCTCATTAGCCAGCCTCTTTAGGAGTTACAGGTGCGTCGCCCTGGTCCGCGTTTTTGCGGCGGCCCATCGAAGACACAGTGACGAAGAACAGTGGGACCCAGAAGATCGCCAGAACGGTGGCCGTAATCATGCCGCCGATCACGCCGGTGCCGATGGCGTGTTGGCTGCCTGAGCCGGCGCCGGTGGAGATCGCCAGGGGCACCACGCCCAGGACAAACGCCAGGGAAGTCATGATGATCGGCCGCAGTCGCATCCGGCAGGCCTCGATGGCCGCGTCGGTAAGGCTGCGCCCTTGTTCGTGCAGTTCCTTGGCGAACTCGACGATCAGAATGGCGTTTTTAGACGCCAGGCCGATGGTCGTCAACAAGCCCACTTGGAAGTACACGTCATTGGATAGCCCGCGCAGGCTGGTGGCCAGCAGCGCTCCGATGATCCCCAGGGGCACCACCAGCATGACCGCGATTGGAATCGACCAACTTTCGTACAGCGCCGCCAGGCACAGGAACACCATCAGCAGGGACAACGCATACAGCGCCGGCGCTTGCGAGCCGGACAAGCGTTCCTCATAGGACAGCCCCGTCCAGGAGATGCCCACCCCCGCCGGGAGTTTCGCCGCCAGGGCTTCGACTTCCGCCATCGCCTCACCGGTGCTGTAGCCAGGCGCCGGGGCGCCGAGCACTTCCATCGCTTCCACGCCGTTATAACGCGATAGCTTCGGTGCACCGTAGATCCACTCGCCCTTGGCGAAGGCCGAGAACGGAACCATGGTGCCGCTGGCGTTGCGCACGTACCACTTCTTGATGTCCTCGGGGCTCATGCGAGCGCCCGGCAGGCCCTGGATGTAGACCTTCTTCACCCGACCGCGGTCGATGAAGTCGTTGACATAGCTGCTGCCCAGGCCAATGGACAGGGTGCTGTTGATGTCAGTCAGGGAAACGCCCAGGGCACTGGCGCGCTCGTCATCGATGGTCAGTTGGTACTGCGGCTCGTCGTTCAGACCGTTAGGGCGGACTTGGGACAACACCTTGCTCTGGGCGGCCATGCCCAGAAACTGATTGCGCGCGGCCATCAGCTTGTCATGGCCGATACCGGCGCGGTCTTGCAGGAACACGTCGAAACCGGTGGCGTTACCCAGCTCCAGTACCGCGGGCGGGGCGAAGGCGAACACCATGGCATCGCGGAAACTGAAGAAGTGCTGCTGGGCGCGGTTGGCGAGGTTGAACACGCTGTTTTCCGCAGAACGCTGATCCCAGGGTTTGAGCATGATGAAGGCCATGCCCGAACTCTGGCCGCGGCCGGCGAAGTTGAAGCCGTTCACGGTAAACACCGAAGCCACGGCGGCGGATTCTTCCTTGAGCAGGTAGGCGCGCATTTCGTCGACCACCACTTGCGTGCGCTCGGCGCTGGAGCCGGCCGGAGTCTGCACCTGGGCGAACAGTACGCCCTGGTCTTCCTCGGGCAGGAACGCGGTCGGGATGCGGGTGAACAGCCAGACCATGCCGACGACGATCACCAGGTACGCGAGCAAATACGGCGCCTTGTGCTTGAGCATGTTGCCCACGCCGCGCTCGTAGCTGCGTACCCCACGGTCGAAGTTGCGGTTGAACCAGCCGAAGAAGCCGCGCTTGGGCGTGCCGTGCTCGCCCTTGGGAATGGCCTTGAGCATGGTGGCGCACAGGGCCGGGGTGAAGATCAGGGCGACCAGTACCGACAGGGCCATGGCCGAGACGATGGTGATCGAGAATTGCTTGTAGATCACACCGGTGGAACCGCTGAAAAACGCCATCGGCAGCAGTACCGCCGACAGTACCAGGGCAATACCGATCAGGGCGCCCTGGATCTGGCCCATGGATTTCTTGGTGGCTTCCTTGGGTGACAGGCCTTCCTCGCTCATCACCCGTTCGACGTTTTCGACAACCACGATGGCATCGTCCACCAGCAAGCCGATGGCCAGCACCATGCCGAACATGGTCAGGGTGTTGATGCTGAAACCGAACGCCGCGAGGATGCCGAAGGTGCCCAGCAGTACCACGGGCACGGTCATGGTGGTGATGACCGTGGCACGGAAGTTCTGCAGGAACAGGAACATCACCAGGAACACCAGCACGATCGCCTCGACCAGGGTTTCAACCACACCCTTGATCGATTCGGTCACCACAGGCGTGGTGTCGTACGGGAACACCACTTCCATCCCTTGCGGGAAGAACGGCTTGAGGCCGTCGATGGTGGTACGCAGTGCCTTAGCGGTGTCCAAGGCGTTGGCGCCGTTGGCCAGTTTGACCGCCAGGCCCGAGGCCGGTTTACCGTTGAACTGCGCGCTGATGCTGTAGTTTTCGCCGCCCAGGCCCACTTCGGCGACGTCGCCGAGGCGCACTTGCGAACCATCCTTGTTGACCTTGAGCAGGATTGCCTTGAACTGCTCGGCGGTTTGCAGGCGGGTCTTGCCGATGATGGTGGCGTTCAGTTGCTGGCCGGCGACGGCCGGCAGGCCGCCCAGTTGCCCGGACGACACCTGGACGTTCTGCGCCGCCACGGCGGTCTTCACGTCGGAGGGGGTCAGGTTGAAGTTGTTCAGTTTGGCCGGGTCGAGCCAGATACGCATGGCGTACTGGGCACCGAACACCTGGAAGTCACCCACGCCCGCGGTACGCGAGATCGGGTCCTGCATGTTGGACACGATGTAGTTGGACAGGTCGTCCTTGGACATGCTGCCGTCCTGGGAAACCACGCCAATCACCAGCAGGAAGTTCTTCACTGCCTTGGTCACGCGGATGCCCTGTTGCTGTACTTCCTGGGGCAACAGCGGTGTGGCCAGGTTCAGCTTGTTCTGCACCTGGACCTGGGCGGTGTCGGAGTTGGTGCCCTGCTCGAAGGTCGCGGTGATGGTCATGCTGCCGTCGGAGTTACTTTCCGAGGACACATAACGCAGGTTGTCGATCCCGTTGAGCTGCTGCTCGATCACCTGCACCACGGTGTCCTGCACGGTCTGCGCGGACGCACCCGGGTAGGTCACGGAGATGGCGATGGCCGGCGGTGCAATGCTGGGGTACTGGTTGATGGGCAGTTTCAGGATCGAAAGGGCACCGACCAGCATAATCACCAAGGCGATGACCCAGGCGAAGATTGGACGGTCGATAAAGAATTTCGACATGGTTTATTCCCCTTTGCTGCCGGCAGCGGTGTCTGCTGGCTGCGCAGGGGCTTTGGGGCTCTTGGCCACGTTGGTCGCCTCGCTGGCTTTGACTTCGATGCCCGGCTTGACGTACTGCAGGCCTTCGGTAATCAGGCGATCGCCGGCCTTGAGGCCGTCTTCGACCAACCATTGGCTGCCCACGGTGCGGCTGGCCTTGAGCTGGCGCAGTTCAACCTTGTTGTCGGGCCCGACCACCAGCGCGGTCGGCGTGCCCTTGAGGTCGCGGGTTACGCCCTGCTGCGGTGCAAGGATCGCGGCGGTGTTCACGCCGGCCTGCAATTGCGCGTGGACGAACATGCCCGGCAGCAATGTGTGGTCGGGGTTGGGGAACACGGCGCGCAGGGTCACGGAGCCGGTGGTTTCGTCCACCGAGACTTCGGAGAACTCCAACTTGCCGTCCAGGCGATACTCGCTGCCGTCTTCCAGGGTCAGCTTGACCTTGGCCGCGTTGTCGCCGGCCTTTTGCAGGCGGCCGCTTTCCAGCTCACGGCGCAACTCCAAGAGCTCCACGGAGGACTGGGTGACATCGACGTAGATCGGGTCCAGTTGCTGGATCACGGCCATGGCGTTGGCCTGGCCGCTGCTGACCAGCGCGCCCTCGGTCACCGAGGAGCGGCCGACGCGACCGGAGATTGGCGCCAGCACCTTGGTGTAGCGCACGTTGATCTGCGCGGTTTGCAGGGCGGCTTCCGATTGCAGGCGGTTGGCCTGGGCGGTGTCGAACTCCTGGCGGCTGACGGCTTGCTCGGCGACCAGTTGCTTGTAGCGGTCGGCGATCGACTTGGTCGATTGCAGGTTCGCCTCGGCGCTTTTCAGGGTGGCCTCGTACACGGACGGGTCGATCTGGTACAGCTGTTGGCCGACCTTGACCTCGCCACCTTCCTTGAACAGGCGCTTGAGAATGATGCCATTGACTTGCGGGCGTACTTCCGCAATGCGGTACGCCGTGGTGCGCCCCGGGAGTTCCGAGGTCAGGGTAAAGGCTTGGGGTTGAAGGGTGACGACACCGACCTGAGGGGTTTGAGCGACGGGGGCCGCTTCTTCCTTTTTACATCCGCTGAGCAGCGATGCCAGGGCGACGGCAGTGACCAGAGCGGTAACAGCTGGCTTGAATTGCATGAAGATCCTCGGGTCAGGTACGCGTGTGCGCACAAGAAATGTGGAAAGGGCTGACAGGTGCGCTAGGTGGATAAGTAGCTTGCTATTGAATATACTTACGTTCATGGTTGTTTGTAAACACCTTGACACCACTGCCAAAGTGCTGACAAAGCAGGGCTAAAGGTAGCAATTGTAGGCCGGGGGACGCGTCCCGAGAGACGTCGCCCCACATTTATTCAGATGCCCTTCACGCATCGCCGCTGCATCCTGATTGAGGTTGTATTGCCATGGTCCGTCGTACCAAAGAGGAAGCCCAGGAAACCCGAAGCCAAATTCTCGAAGCTGCCGAGAAAGCCTTCTATGAAAGGGGTGTGGCCCGTACCACATTGGCCGATATCGCCACCCTCGCCGGGGTGACGCGCGGTGCCATCTACTGGCACTTCAGCAACAAGGCGGACCTGGTCCAGGCCATGCTGGACACCCTGCGCGAACCCCTCGACGAAATGGCCAGGGCGAGCGAGAGCGAAGAAGAATTGGACCCTCTGGGCTGCATGCGCAAGTTGCTGGTTCATTTGTTTCATCAAGTTGCACTGGACCCCAAGACTCGACGCATCAATGAGATTTTGTTCCACAAGTGCGAGTTCACCGATGAAATGTGCGACCTGCGCCAACAGCGCCGCGTGGCCGCCCTGGACTGCAACGTGCACATCGAACTGGCCCTGCGCAATGCCGTCAGTCGTGGCCAGATGCCCGCCGACCTGGACACTGCCCGCGCCGCCATCACCTTGCACGCCTATATCGACGGCATCCTCTATGAATGGCTACTGGCCCCTGACAGCTTCCAGCTGCATGCCGAAGCCGAGCGCTGGGTCGAGACGGGCCTGGACATGCTGCGCCTGAGCCCCAGCCTGCGCAATTGAATCAACATGTGTCAATATCCCCGGCGAGTGCCCCTGCGTTATTCACTCGCCCTGCAACAACGGGCTGCTTTTATATAGCGACTGCTGTTAGGTTGATAGGTAGCAAACTACGTATTTTGTAGGAATTTTGTTGCGAGTCTGTGAATGAGTGTGAGTAAGCCATTGTTCAAGGGCGCCGAACAGCCGATCAAAGCCATCGCCCTGATGCTGGCGGCGGTGTTCCTGTTCTCCAGCCACGACACCCTTTCCAAATACCTTTCTGGCTTCTACCCCATCGTCATGGTGGTGTGGATCCGCTACGTGGTGCACACCCTGCTAATGCTGGTGATCTTCGTGCCACGCACCGGGTTCAGCACGGTGGTGCGCACCAAGCGCCCGGGCCTGCAATTGCTGCGGGCCTTGTGCCTGATCGGCGTCAGCCTGCTGTTCACCACGGGCCTGCGCTACATCCCCCTGGCCGAAGCGACCTCGGTGGTGTTCCTCGCGCCGCTGCTGGTCACCGCGCTCTCGGTGCCCTTACTCGGCGAGCGGGTGACTCGGGCGCAATGGCTGGCGGTGCTGGCTGGGTTTATCGGCGTGTTGATCGTGGTGCGCCCGGGCGGGGCGCTGTTCACCCCGGCGATTCTCCTGCCCCTGGCCGCCGCCCTGTGCTTTGGTTTCTACCAACTGCTCACGCGCATGCTCAGCGGCATTGACAGCCCCACCACCAGCAACTTCCTCACCGGCATCCTCAACAGCCTGATAATGACGGCCATCCTGCCGTTTTTCTGGACCACTCCGACCCTGGTTCACGGCCTGTTCATGATCGGCCTGGGCACTTGCGGGATGTTCGGCCACATGCTCATGACCCAGGCCTTTCGCCACGCCCCCCCGGCCATGCTGGCGCCATTCAGCTATGGGCAGATCCTCTTCGCCGGTCTCTACGGCTACCTGATTTTCGACCACACCCCCGACCGCTTCGCGGTGGTGGGCATCACGGTGATCTGCCTCAGCGGCCTGGCCGTGGCCTGGGCGCAGCGCAAAAAAGACTGACCGCGGCCCACAAAGCCAAAAGCCTCGGCGCTCACACGCCGGGGCTTTTGATTTTAGGCAACCCATGGGCGTTCAATCTCTGCTCAGGCTCCTGCCCTCACCCCACGGGCAGCATGAGCATTTTCGGATCACTCCTACTCGTGCATGGCCCCCGTCCGACATGTGGTTTCACTTTCCCCATGCTCATATTTGTGCGCTCAGGCGAACCGCTATCCCTTTCCCGTAGATAAGCGTCCGTCGCCCTCAGCCACACAAGGACGCCCCCCGTGAGCAACCCCACCTACGCCGTAATCGCCGAACTGCGCACCCGGCTTGTGCCGAATCGGCCGAGCGATCGACTGATCGCCATCCCTCGGGATATGCCCGGCATCGTGATTTTCTTGCATGGCGTCAATGACCCTGGCGCTGCCTATGAGTCGGTGGAAACCGGGCTGATGCACGGCTTGAACGAGCGCCTGCACCGCCCGGATTTGTGTGCGGGGCGCTATGGGGCGGACTTCGCGGCGGCGCAGGCGACCCCGGTGAAGGAGCGGCGCGGTAGCGCCGAGGAAGTAGCCGACGACCCCGACACCTACCTCTACAAACGCAGCACCGATAAAACCACCCGCAGTTGCTTCATCCCGTTCTACTGGGGCTATCGCGCTGCGCCCAACGAGATAAAACGCGACAAGAACGGTGACCCGACCCAGCTGCGCACCCAGTATCAGGACGTTTTCGACAATCGCCTGGACCGCCACTTCGCCAAGGGCGGCGGGTTTTTCG